>NZ_JAAXMS010000007.1:0-300000 GCF_012290005.1 Crateriforma spongiae | reverse complement strand
AAATCCGTCAACCACAGGTGCCCGGTGGTATCCAACATCAAATTGGATGGTTTGACATCGCGGTGCACCATGCCCTGATCATGAGCCGCCTGCAACGCATCGGCCGCCACCGCGATCATTTCCGCGATATCCTGGAAACGGTCACCGTGTTTCGCCGACGCAGCAAAACACGCCATCGCATTGGGACGAAAACCATGCATTGCACCCGAGTGAATGGATGCTTCATCAGTTTCTTGATCGCGTCCATCCGATGTTGATGGCATCTCCGCAGACATCGTCCCGACCGTCGACAAACCGCCAGACTGGATTTCCGAATCAGATTCATTCTGCAATCGTGGATCAGCGATTCGCATCGCCGACACCAAATCGGCAAGCGTGCAACCATCGATCAGCTTCAACGCCAGATACGACACATCATCGTCGGATCCGAAATCCAGCATTGGGACAATGTGTGGGTGATCCAATGATCGGATCGCCGACGCTTCACGCCGAAACCGCTGCACCAACACTTCATCCGAGGCCGCGACGGCGTCCAGCACCTTGACCGCAGCAGGATGCTGATCCGATTGCCGCCGCCCCAGATACACTCGGGCCATTCCGCCCCGGCCGATTAGACGTTCCAGCCGGTATTCGCCCACCACGTCTGGACGGCCGGACCGGACATGGAGTTCGGCCGATGCATCACCGGTCGGCGATGACGGACGGGATTCGTCCGACACCAACGATGAATCGGACGGTGGTGCCGCGGCATTGTCGTGAGCGGTTGGGTCTTTGGCATCCCCACCAAGACTCGGCTCCGTTCCGGTTTGGGCCCCGTGACCGGCCTCGGTATCGCCCGCACTGTTCCCCGGATTCGCCCTTTGAATGAACCCCAAAAACGCATCACGATGGCGAGGCCAGGGACGGACGAATTCCTCGGGGTCCAAATGATGCCCCGATTCCAGCCGCTGCAGATACGCAGCAATCACCTCGTCCAGCGTCTTGTTTTCGGATCGGGTCATGCCAGCCCTGCAATGTCATGTCCGTTTGCCTGACTAGGAATCCATCGCCGGCTACACCCGATCATTCAGCGACTCGGCACGGCCCCCGTCAGATTTAGAAACGATAGCACCCCGCAGAGCCAATCAAAGGCCCCGCTCTATGATGGTCCATCGAAACGCCAAAGTCGAACATGCGGGAGCTGATTTTTGCACAATCATTCTCACGCCGCTGAAGGTCCCCCCCCCGCGGCGATGGCGTCCGCAAAATCAAGCCTCGCATTGTGGGACCCATTGATCCCACCATGCCTGGAACAACTGCAACTGAGACTCGGCAAACGCGGCTTGCCTGGGCGACAACCCATCGGTGGGCTCGAGATGATTTCGGTATTCCCGAAATCCTTGCAGATACAGCAAGTACTTGTAGTACATCACCAAATCGGGTCCCTCGTCATAGCGTGAAAGGACGGCCAAGGCGTCATCCAGTTCTTTGGCATAGCGACGAGCCAGGACGTCACCGGCGGCAGCCTTTCGACACAGATCGACCAACCGCAACACCGCATCGGGCAAACAGTTTCCGATTCCCGTGATTGCACCGTCGGCACCACAGCGGACGAACCCATGAAAGACCTGGGTATCCACGCCTGCCATTAACAACAAACCGTCGTCGCCGCTGGTGATCTGTTCGGCGGCATAGCTCAGTGAATCGGCACCGCCGAATTCCTTGAATCCCACCAAGTTCGCAAAACGATCACGGAGTTCAAAGAACAAGTCCGCTTTCGTTTCATAGCCGTAGTACGGGCTGTTGTAGATGACCGAGGGCAAATCGGGTGCTGCTGCTAGGACAGCGGCAAAGTGATTCCGTTGTGCGGCCACCGATGTCCCGCGCGAAAGCACACGCGGGATGACCATCAGCCCGGCCGCACCAACACGTTGGGCATGACGTGCGTGATCCGCGGCCACCGCGGGACTGATCGCGCCGGTCCCGACCACCACCGGAACCCCGGCATCGACCAGTGCTTTGACACCGTCTTGCCGTTGTGCATCCGACAACAAGGGCCATTCGCCCATCGATCCACAGTAAACGACCCCGGACATTCCGGCATCGATCATCCGTTTGCCGTGATCGACCAGAGCACCGAAATTTGGCTTGCCCTGTTCATCACAGGGCGTCATCAGCGCGGGAATGCATCCACGAAAAACCGAGCCATCACTCATCCGATTGCCTGCTGACGATCGTTAACAAAAAGTCTGACGCTTGCTGCGAAAGTCGGAGCCGCGCCGTCGGCACGACATCTTGTGCAGCAATCCAAGTCCTAGCCGCCGATCATATCGTTTGGCAATGCCGGGTCCATCCCGCGTGCCAAACCCGTTGAACACAGCGGGACATCAACATTGGATATCAATCTTGCCGCGCATCGCGACTTTCTGACTTCGGATGGTCGCCGGAGGATGCATCCGATGGAAAGCTTACCTCGGGCGATCCGATCACAGTGAATCGTCCCGTCGTTTGAAAGTTTTGCTGGCTGATGAACTCGCCGGCCACCCGCAGACGTTCGAAAGCCAAGCCTTGCACGTCACCACCAACGACATTCGTCACCCCCGACGGATCCGCTTGCGAAGGCACGTTGCCAGTTTCCGCGATGTTGTTGTAATCGCTCGGGTCCAACCACCGGTCCACGCTGATATCGCGAAATCGCATGTCACGAATTTTCTGTTTGGGTGATTCGTGCAAGTGCAATCCGATCAGCCGGGCAACGGGACCTTCCATCACGATGTCTTCAAACACAAAGTCTTCGATCACACCGGCTCCATCATGACGGGCCATGCTGACCAAGCCCCAGTTTTCATTGGTGCCGGTGTACTCGGTATGAATCACATCGATATGACTAACACGCACATCGGAAACGTTTTTCCCGAACCACCCCAACTGAAAAACGGCGCCGTTGTTCATTTGCCACACGACGCAGTTCCGCACCACCGCATGGTCGTGATACAGCTTGAATGCATCGTCAAAAGCCGACACGAAACAATCCTCGACGATGCCGTTTCGTGGCACGTCGAAACCATCGTTATTCCATCGCCAACTGCCAAGAATCTTGACGTTGCGAATCGTGCCGCCATGGTCAAACGTATTGCAAACAAAGTGGGGTGCGTTGGCCAGAGTGACCCCCTGGATTTTGAAATCGGGCCCCACATCGACCAATTTGATGGACGTCTTCCATGGGTCATGCATCACCGGTTCGTCTGAACCGTGCTGCGATCGCCATGGAAAGTCTTCGCCGGACAAGATCCCGGATCCTGTCATCATTAAACCGTCCACGGATCGTGCATCGATGGCGCCCATCACATAGGCGCCGCCTTGAAGATGAATCCGCTGCACACCTTCCGGCACCTTCCAGTCGCCGATCCGATGAATGCCGGGTGGGAAGACAATCACCGGCTTGCTTTGAACAGAAGCAAGTTTGGCTCCTGGTGTCACGTAGCCGATATCGTCGTCGTCGATCGCCGGCCCACCAAGGAATTGCTCGTGCTGTTCAGCCATCGGGTCTGCAAACAAAAGCAGTGCGTCACGTGGTAAATCCCGACGCTGGCGAAAGTGCTGATCAATGAACTCCACCGATACTTTCACACCGGGCTTGTGCACGCGAATCTTGACCCAGCCGGCCTGGGCATCTTGCTGAAGAATGTCGAAGTCGACGCCAATCTTTCGACTCGGGCGCAGACGAACCTGCTGAAAGGCCCCGTTCAACTTCTGCACCTTCACATCCACCGCCTTGCCGCATTGGAAAGTCGCAAAACTGAACGATCGACGATCGGCACGATCAAAGGCCGCGCCGTCGGTGCGTCCGTCGCCCGCCGGCGGTCGCGTGACATAGACATCCGCCGGCTGTCCTTGGACCTCGACGCGATAGAAAGGTGACCGCTGGGAATCACCAAGACCTGGCGTTCGAAAAACGGCCCATGGTTTGTCTTGATTGACCGATGACGTCGATGCGTCTTGAAGCGTTTCGGGTCGCTGTGCCACCACCCGTTGCCCCGCCGCAACGCACAACACCACGATCGCAACTAGACCGAGCACCTGACGTGACGACCGCAACGCCACACGGATCGGGCACTCCTGCGTCATCTGGTATTGAAGGTTTGGCGAATCGATCTTTTCGCGGGCAACAGGTTTTGTCGCCGTTGTTCGTTGGTTGTACAGCGGAACCATCGCGTCATCCATCAAGTTGCCCACAAATTGCAAGTGACATCGGCCTGTGATCGATCGGGGGTGACGTTTTCACCCGATCATTGGTGATTCGCTGACAATACGACAAAGGTGCCCCAATCTGTACGTCAGAATAGGCACCACAGAATCCATCGTCTTCGATTGCGTCACAACAGATCGGCAATTTTGACAGCCACCGCGATGAATCGGATCGGTACGATGAACGGTTCTGTCCGATACGATCGCGTCTTGATTGCAACGATTTGAAAGTGAGTCGAGCCATGTCTGATGACCGCGTCGAACTGCTTCGCCGAATGCCCGCGTTTGGAGGATTGAAACCGGAATCGCTGCAACTTTTGCTAAGTGAATCCACCCAATTGCACACTGCCGCGGGTGAATATTTTTTTCACGAAGGTGACCGCGGCGACTGCGTCTATATCCTGGAATCGGGATCTGTCACCGTTCAAAGGATCTGGCACGATCAAACTTTTGCCCTGGGCCACCTGGGCCCGGGCGACTGCTTTGGCGAAATGGCATTGATTGATTTTTGTCCACGTTCGGCCAGCGTTTACGCGGAATCGGATTGCCAGACGATCCAAATTCCGACCCGATCCTTGGGTATTCTGTTGCGCAACGACGTCGAACAGTACGCGATGATCATGATGAACCTGGGACGCGAAGTCAGTCGACGATTGAGAGTCGCCGACGACGCGCTTTTCCAGTTGCGTCACGCCGGTACGGCCGGAACAGCATGTTCTTGAGCATGGCGTTTTCCGCGGATTCGGCTCAGAATACCCAGCAAGTCCTTCGATCGTGCTAACGAATGGCACGTCACATCCGCCGAATCCGGGGCTTTTCCCCCGCCCAAAATCGAATAGCCCCAACAGCCTTGCCAAAGCGTTTCGCACGGTTCGCCCTCGGACGCTGCCAGAATGAATCATGAGCGGCCCCAAAACTTCTTCCTCCTATGCCAGCGATGTATCCCAGTCCAAGCAATCCGTCTTGGGATCTCGTGCGTCACGCATCAAGAACGTGGCGACATCGGCACTTTCCAACTTGGTGTTCACCCGCCGCCGTTTGTGGACATGGCCCCTGATCGCCGCCGTGATTTTGTTTCTGGTCGGCTGGTTCACGCACCGCCACGTCGAACGCCAAGTCGAACACACCCTGGCCCAGCAATTACAAGCCTTGTTGAACGCTGATGTGGCGGCTTTGAAGATCTGGCTGGACGTCCGTGAAGCAGACGCGGAATCCTTGGGCCATGACGAACGGGTATTGAACCTGGTAAGTGGCTTGATGCAGGTCGCCGATGATGCCACAGCGCAGCAGCGTACCGCGGCGTTGTTGTCCGCAACCGAACAACGCACATTAAGCGATTTGTTGGACGATTGGCTGGAAACCCAAAACATCCAGGGTTACATGGTGGTCGATCGCACAGGTTTGGTGTTGGCCAGTGACATTGAAGGGGCCGTCGGCAACACGGAGTTGCTACAGAAGTTCTTGCCTCAATTTGAACCCATCTTCGCCGGCGAAACGCACTACCTGCCGCCGATGAAAAGCATCCTGGCCATGCCCGATGTCGACGGTGAAATCCGTGCGGGCGTTCCGGTAATGTTCATCAACGCGCCCGTTCAACAGGACGACGGTGAAATCTTGGCCGCGCTGTGTCTGCGGATTCGTCCGGAAGATGAGTTTTCGAAGATCTTGCAAGTCGCACGGTCAGGCCGAACCGGGGAAACGTACGCGTTCAATCGTGACGGTCTGATGGTCACCGCCAGCCGCTTTGATGAAACGCTGAAAGAAATCGGCTTGCTGGAAGACAGTCCGCACGTTCGGTCGCTGTTGAATATCCAACTGCGTGATCCCGGCGTCGACATGACCACGGGCAATCGCCCCAAGCTTCGGCGAAATGAGCAACCGTTGACCGCGCTTGCCCAGTCGGCGACTGCCGGGGAATCAGGGCTGAACGTTGGTGGATATCGCGACTATCGCGGCGTTCGTGTCATCGGCGCGTGGACGTGGTTGGACGAATTCGACATCGGCGTGGGTACGGAATTCGATACCTCCGAAGCATTCCAGTCGCTGCAATCACTTCGGATCGCTTTCCTGGGTTTGACAGCGTTACTGGTGCTGGTCACCGCCGGGCTGTTCGGGCTGACCCTGTACGCATCCAAATTGGAACGACAAGGACGCGAAGCGGTGGTCGAAGCACGACGCCTAGGGCAATATTCACTGGATGAAAAATTGGGTGCCGGCGCGATGGGCGAAGTTTATCGTGCCCATCACCAAATGCTGCACCGTCCGACCGCGGTCAAGCTACTGAACGTCGATCGCCATGATGAACAGGCCATCGCACGCTTTGAACGCGAAGTTCAAATGACGTGCCGCCTGACCCATCCCAACACGATCGCGATCTTTGATTACGGTCGAACTCCCGAAGGCGTTTTCTACTACGCGATGGAATACCTGGACGGGCTGAGCTTGGATGACTTGATCCGTCGGTTCGGCCCACAACCGGCCGGGCGCGTGATTTATCTGCTGCGTCAACTGTGTGGATCTTTGGCCGAAGCCCACGAACAGAAGTTGATCCACCGAGATGTCAAACCAGCCAACATCATGCTGACCCGCTGTGGCGGCATGGCGGATTTCGTCAAGCTGTTGGATTTCGGATTGGTCAAACCACAAGATTCCGACCGCGAAATGACTCAGGCCGGATCGCTGACCGGCACGCCGTTGTACATGTCGCCCGAAGCGATTCAACACCAACCTTTGGATCACCGCAGCGACCTGTACGCCGTCGGTGCGGTCGGATACTACATGCTGACCGGCACCAACGTGTTCCGTGGTCAAAGCATCGTTGAATTGTGCCAACAACACGTTCGCGAAAGCCCGGAATCCCCGTCACAACGAATGGGACGCCCCGTCGACGCCGGCTTGGAGCGTGCCCTGATGTGGTGTCTGGAAAAATCGCCGGACGATCGCCCCAAGGATGCCGACGCGCTGGACCAAGCCCTGGCCCAATGCGTCGACGCGTCACGCTGGGACAAGTATGCCGCGAAAGAATGGTGGCATCGATTCATCGACCAGACCACCGATGTCGACGCGACGATCGAACAAACCGTCGCAGTCGGCCCCAATTTTTCGCCGCCGACCTCCTAATCAAGGTCACGGTGACGCATGATAAAGGTATCCCCACCTTGATCGTGGCCGACGATCGCTTGGCGTGACCACGTCGAACGCCCGCGGATCGCATCCAATGACATCGGATGATCCGGCCGCATGCCCCCATCCCCTCCAGCCGACTCTCCGGTGCAAACGCATGTCACTACTTCATTCATTCGTGCGTTCATTGTTTTCGCATCCCGCTGTTTTTCGAATACTTCTGACGATCGCACTGGTCGTCTCGAGCACCTGGATACCGGGTTCCGCTGAAGAACCCCAAGGCTGGTTTGAATTTGGCATGTCGGCAGTCGACGACCGGCTTGATTTTCTGGTCGACGATGATGTGATCATTCCGGCCGGACAGCCGGGACGAGTGACGGTCAACGACGGACACTTCGTCGACGGCAACGGCGAACGCATTCGCTTCATCGGTACCAACCTTTGTTTTGGCGGCGCATTCCCCGACAAGACCGATGCCACGGCCATCGCCAAACGACTGGGGCAGTTAGGCGTCAACGTGGTTCGATTCCATCACATGGACAATGCGTCCGCCCCGCGTGGCATTTGGGATCGCGGTCGCAAACGACTGGACGCTGACCAGCTGGACCGACTGGATTGGCTGATCGCCCAGCTGAAACAGAACGGGATCTACAGCAACCTGAACTTACACGTTTCCCGCGATTACCCCGGCATTGATCGAAGCACCGAACGAGCCTTTCGGTACGGCAAAGCCTTGGACAACTTTTACGCGCCTTACATCCAACTTCAAAAACAATATGCCAAGGACCTGTTGACGCATCGCAACCCCTACACGGGAACGACCTATGTGGATGAACCGGCGATCCTGTGTGTGGAGATTAACAACGAAAACAGCCTGACGACTGCCCCCTGGGATTCTCTGGCGGATCTGGGCGAACCGTGGGGCCCGCAACTTCAAAAGCAATGGAATCGATGGTTGGCGGCAAGATACGACGACATCGACCAGGCGCGTCGGGCTTGGGGCGAAGTCGACGAGCCGCTGGGTGCCCCCATGCTTGCCCAACCGGCTGCCGGCGGCGAACTGGACGCTTGGAATCTGCAGGCCCCCGCGCCGGCCGAAGCGACCATTCAAATCAGCCAGGACGCGCCGGAGGGTGAATCTTTCGGCATTCACTGTGAACTCACCCGGCCCGGCAGCGAAGAATGGCATTTCCAACTGAATCAACGCGGGCTCAGCTTGGAAGCCGGGCGTCTGTACACGTTCAGTTTTTGGGCAAAGAGTGATCGACCACGAACCGTCCGTCCCGAAGCCCGGCTGGCGATCGATCCCTGGGATCATTTGGGCCTACAAACCGCCGTGCAATTGACGTCGCGATGGCAACGATTTGATTTGCCGTTTCGTGCGACCGAAAGCCATCAAGACGTTTGTCGTGTCGGTTGGGTGATGGGCAATGACATCGGATCGGTTTGGTTCTCCGGTGCATCACTTCGTCCCGGCGGAGTCTTGGGAACCGCAAAATCACAAAGCATCGCTGAGGGCAATGTCCGGCTGACGCGTCGTGTCGATACCGTGCCACGACAGCGGGACTACCTAAGATTCCTGATGGATACCGAACAGCGTTATCACGTCATGATGCGAGACTTTCTGAAGCTCGATCTTGGCCTGCAAGCAATGGTGATCAACACCCAAGCCAGCTACGGCAAAACCGCCGGGATCCTGCGTGAATCGCGTTGGTCCGACTTCATCGACATGCACGGGTACTGGCAGCACCCCCGATTCCCGGGACGGCCTTGGGATCCGTCCAACTGGACGATCGAAAACACATCCATGATCGGCGAATCCGACGGCGGCCGTATCGGCTTGATCGCCCGACATCGTGTCGCGGCGATGCCGTTCAGCGTCAGTGAATACAACCATCCGGCGCCAAACGAATCGGCGGTCGAGATGTTTCCGATCCTGTCGTCGGTAGCGGCAATGCAGGATTGGGACGCGATCTATCAGTTTTCGTACATGAATTCATCGGAGGCTCCGGAAGTTCCACGTATTGATTCGTACTTCGAATTGGCCAATCACCCCGGGCACTTGGTGTGGCTGCCCATCGCAAAACAGATTTTCCGTCAGGGTGGGGTCCACCCGTTGGCAACATCCATGACGTTGCAGATCCCGACCGATGCGACACACGCCGATGCATCGATTAGCGATCACTGGTCCGCGGCGGCAGCACAAGACGATTGGCTGATGAAACACCGACTGCAAGTCAAAGTGGGCCACACCGACACGCCCGTGATCAGGCGGAAGACCGTCACCGATGCCACCGCACAGACAAGCCAAGTCCGTTGGCAACCGGGTGACAACAAGGGCGGCGGCCCGGCGACCTTTGTCGTCAATGCTCCCACGGTGCGAGCTGCCGTCGGACAGTTGGCCGATCACACGATCAAGCTTGGTGACGTTTCGCTGATTGTTCGGGGGCTGGACCGAAAATTTGCGTCGTTCGGCCTGGCTTCGTTGGACAACCGGCCGATCGAAACCTCCGAACGAATGCTGCTGGTTCTGGTCGGACGCGTTGAAAACACCGGCATGCGGTGGAATGAATCTCGCACCAGTGTGGGCACCGACTGGGGCGACGCACCGACGATCGCCGAGGGCATCAGCGCATCGGTGGTGATTCCTGGAAAGGTCAACGTGACATCGCTTACAGCATCGGGCGAACCGCAAACCGAAGTACCGGTTCGTTTGGCCGGCGACCGATCGGGGATCCAGCTGGGTCCGAAATACAAGACGCTGTGGTACTTGATTCAGCGTCCTTAAGACAGACTCACGGGAACACGGCAAACGTCCAGGGCGTGGGCAAGGCCAGTCGATCATCGCTAAGATCATGCCGTCGGCGGTCGGTCGCGACCGGGTCATGCTTTCTTCATCGCTTCACCCCAATCACGCCCACGATGTCATTGCGTTTTGAGAATAAACGAGTCTTTGTCACTGCCGCATCGGTCGGCATCGGCTACGAGATCAGCCGCCAGTTCGCTGCCGAAGGCGCCATCGTTGGCCTGAACGCACGACGCGACGAAACGACGGCCAAAGCTGTCGAAGCGCTTCGCAACCAGTACCCCAGCGCGGACATTACCGGATATCCCTGCGACGTGGCCGATGTCGAAGCGATTCAGGGCCATGTTCGTGATTTCAGTGCCCAACACGGCGGACTGGATGTGATGGTTGCCAATGCGGGCATCACCGTCTTTGCCCCGTTCTTGAAGGTACAGCCCGACGAGTTCGATTATTTGATGAACGTCAACATGCGCGGCACCTATTTCAGCGTGCAAGAAGCTGCCAAGCAGATGATCGCCGCCAAGACCGCCGGACGCATCGTACTGATGTCGTCGGTTTGCGGGATGCAGTCCCATGCCCACACCAGTTCGTATGGCATGACCAAAGCAGCGATCCGCCACTTGGCCATTTCATTGGCCGATGAACTGGGGCCGCACGGCATCACCGTCAACGTCGTCTCGCCCGGCGCCACGTTGAACGAGCGCACCTCCGAAGACCAGGAATACGCCGACGGCTGGGCCAGCGTGTGCCCATCGGGACGCGTCGGTAACGTGGGTGACGTTGCCTATGCAACATTGTTTTTGGCGGACCAGCGGGCCGGCCAAATCACCGGTGAAAACATCGTCGTCGATGGCGGTTGGTCGACCACCAGCCCATTGCCGAAATACCTGCACGATGAATTAAAAGGCGGAAAGTAGTCGTCGGGTCCAGATCGATCACGAATTTGCGTTGACGGATTCGCATCGAAAGCCTGTCGGATCAACGCACGGCAATATTTAATCGGCCGGATTGCCAAGATTCATTCGGTCCCGGCGAAAGCGGTATCGTTTGGGGGCACACTTAGCCGGGTTCTGTCATGAACGGATCCTTCACCGGCCTTTTCCCGCCGTCGCCCCGCCGAATCAATCAGCATCCGTGCCATGTCGAAAGCCGCCATTCTTTCCGATCCGCGCCGACATGATCTGGATGCCTTGCGAGCGGTCGCCATGCTGCTGGGCATTGTGTTGCACGGCATGATTTCGTTCTTGCCGGTGGCATCGGGTTGGGCGGTGCAAGACAGCCGGCAAGCCGACGGATTCGGCGTCATTCTGTCGATGATCCATGGCTTTCGGATGCCGCTTTTTTTTCTGATCAGCGGTTTTTTCACAATGATGTTGCTGCGACGACGCGGCATCCCGGCTTTGCTGTGGCATCGATTTCGGCGGATTTTTCTACCTTTGGTTTTGGGGTTGTTCACCATCATCCCGTCGGTGTGGATCGTATCGGCGTTCGTCCAGCAACCCGCCGATGCCAACGCCAGCGCCGACAACCTTTGGGCGGCCGTGATCATGGACCAGCCCGACCGAATCCAGGCGTTGATCGACGACGGCCAGGACGTCAATGCACGATCCGACGATGGTGCGACGCCCTTTCTGTTGGCCGCGTTTTTGGGGCGTGACGATGCAGCGGAGGTTTTGATCCGCAATGGTGCCGACCCGACCTTGGCCAACTACAAGGGAGAGACTCCGGCTGATGTGATGCAGGCACCTTGGTCACTGACCAAAATGATCGCCGGCTTTGTCAAAGCGCCCGTGAAGCAGGAAGCGGTTCAAGCCGGTCGCCAAAGGATCGCCCAGTGGATTCCGGAGAAGTCCATCGACTCAGCAACGACAGCGGAATCAGCCGACCAAGCAAAGGAGGCAGCGCAAGCATTGCTGGCCGCGTTGTTTTTCGTTCCCGTGTTTTTGCATCTATGGTTTTTGTGGTTCCTGTGCTTCCTAGTCGTCGGGTTTGTGATCGGCGTGTGGATCTATCGACGTCTTCCATGGGCATTACCGACGATGTGGGCGGCATCGGCGTTTTGGGTGATCGTGCTGGTGGTGCCGGTGACCGCACTCCTGCAAGCGTCCATGAAAAGCAACGCGGGCCAATTCGGTCCTGACACTTCGATCGGCTTGCTGCCATTGCCGGTCGTGCTTGCCTATTACGCCGTGTTCTTTTTCTTCGGCGCGTTGTATTACCGCGCCGATGACACAACGGGCCGGTTGTCGCGGCACTGGCCGGCGATGTTGCTGGTTTCGTTAGCCGTTTTGTTTCCTGTCGGGCTGACCTGGGGCGGTGCTGGAAACCAGACGCATCGCATCGTCGGCCTGCTGTGCCAAGCCGGTTACGCTTGGCTGATGTCCATCGGAATGATGGGACTGTTTCGTCGTTATTGCCACGCCCACAGCCCCGTGATGCGGTATCTGTCCGATTCATCGTATTGGCTGTACGTCGCCCACATGCCGGTCATCTTGTTGGTCCAGGCGTGGGTCCGCGATTGGGATTTGTCGCCCTACATCAAACTACCGATCATTTGCGTCGTGACTTCCGTGGTCTTGCTGATCAGTTACCAATACCTCGTTCGGTACACGCCAATCGGAACACTGCTAAACGGCAAACGGGTGCGACCGGGACGACACCGGCCTACGCCCGATCACACCGATGCGATTTTGATCGACACACCACCGGGAACGGACACGGTAGTGGAGGCAAAGATTGCGTCGTCAGGCCCGTCCTAGCAAGACGGCGTGAACCACAGATGGATGCCCCAAAAGACATCAAAATTCTGGCGAATCGCTGCTAGACCAAATCAAATGCCGTTTGGATACTGTGCGCGCTTTGGGTTGTCCCATCTTTTGGATGACCGCCGACGTTATTCTCCGAAGGCTTTGGTGCATTGACGCAATCCATCAGTACCGCATGGTCGATTCAGAACGCAGTGGACGAATATGGGATCGATCGATGGGGCGACGACTATTTCCATGTATCACCCGACGGCACGGTACTGGTATCGCCTGATCGCGACCCTCAGGCGTCGGTCGATCTGCACGCATTGATCGAATCGTTGGTGGCCGACGGAATGCGGTTGCCGATTTTGGTTCGCTTCGGCGGCATCCTGCGTGATCGCTTGCATCGCTTGGACCACTGTTTTCGCCAGGCGATCGACGACCATCAGTACCAAAACCGCTATCGCTGCGTCTTTCCGATCAAGGTCAATCAACAGAAAGACGTCGTCGCGGAAATCGTCGAAACCGGCGCCAAACTGGGATTCGGAATCGAGGCCGGCAGCAAAGCGGAACTGTTGGCGGCCATCGCGATGTCACCGCCGGATTCACCGATCGTTTGCAACGGTGTGAAGGACGAAGCGGTTCTCGACCTGGCATTGTCCGCCCAGCGACTGGGCCGCAAAGTCTTTCCGGTGATCGAAAAACGAAGCGAGTTGGACGTCCTTTTGCGTCTGGCGAATGCCGCCGGTGTGCGTCCGCGGATTGGTATCCGGGTCAAACTGGCGACCCGTGGTTCCGGGCGTTGGCAGGCCAGCGGCGGATACCGCAGCAAGTTCGGCCTGACCGTCGCGGAGGTCACCCAGTGCTTGGATCACTTGTTGGAAATGGGAATGGGCGACTGTTTTCAGTTGTTGCATTTTCACGTCGGCAGCCAAATCGGCAACATTCGTCAACTGAAGTCCGCAATCTTGGAAGCAGCCAGGATTTACGTCGACTTGTACCGACGCGGAGCGGCGCTGGGTCACCTGGACGTCGGCGGTGGACTGGGAATCGATTACGACGGTTCCAAATCGGATTCGCAGTCCAGCATGAACTATTCGATGCAGGAGTATGCCAACGACATCGTGTATCAAATCCAAACGGTGTGCGATGAATCGAACGTTCCGCATCCGGAACTGTTTTCCGAAAGCGGGCGGTCGGTGGCTGCCCAACACAGCGTGCTTGTCTTTGACACGTTGGGCGTTGCCGCGCAAGGTTCACCGGAACTGCCGGACTGGGCGACCGCAACGGCCACATCCGATGACGAAGGAACATCACCACCGGAGTCGTATGAACAGCCGGTTCATGATTTGTGGTGGGCGTTCAGCCACCTGAACGCGGACAACCTGATGGAATCGTTCCACGATGCGCAGGTGTCGCTGGACCTTTGCATGAATTTGTTTAGCGGCGGTTATCTGCCGCTGGAACAGCGCGTCGCGGCCGAAAACGTTTACTTCGCACTTTGCCACAAGGTGCGAGACTTGGCCAATGAATTGCCCGAGATGCCGGAGGAGTTGAAATCGCTGAACCGGATGCTGTCGGACACCTACTTTGCAAACTTTTCGTTGTTCCAATCGGTACCCGACGCTTGGGCGATTGAGCATCTGTTCCCCATCATGCCGATCCATCGTTTGCAAGAAGAACCAACGCGTCACGCAGTTTTGGGCGATATCACATGCGATAGCGACGGAAAGATTGATGAATTTGTGTGTGGGGGCAAGCGTTGCCAGACACTGCGGTTGCACCGTTTGATTCCCGGCAATCCGTATCGCCTGGGCGTCTTTTTGGTGGGGGCATATCAAGAAATTTTGGGGGACCTTCACAATTTGTTCGGCGACACCAACGCGGTCCACGTCGAGTTCCAAGACGGTGGCCCGGTGATCTGTTCCGCGATTGGTGGTGACACCGTGGGACGCGTCTTGGAATACCTGCAGTACGACGTCGCGGACCTGAGCGATCGCCTGTGCGTCGCGATTGATGATGCCATCGAACAGAACGTGATCGACCGGGAACACGGACAGGAATTGCGAGAAAGCTTTCTGCAGACTTTCGAGCAATACACCTACCCGTCGTTGTCGTCGCACGTCGAATCGCTTGAATTGGCGTCGACGGTCAACCAAAGTGATGACGGGATCGAAAGCACTCCGATCATTGGTTCTTTGGAGGATAAATCGCAGGAAGAGACCCTTGCGGAATTCACCGACCCGCCATTGCCGGAGTGAATCGACACAATTTTCAAAGTTGACCTGGCCGGAAATGGCTTGAACAATGGGTAAGGTAGGCGACGACGATCGTTTGGCCGCGGTTTGCTTAGCGACATTTTGTATAGCACTGGTACCCAGCCACGCCCGGCCGGCGACCTTCAATGCTGCGGTCGCATCGCCTCCCCCCTCCGATTCTTCCGTTATCCCCGCACCATAGTTTCGCGACTTGTTCGAGCGTTTTCTGCATCTGTGTCTGATCCTTACCGTGCTGGCTTGTCCGGCACTGGATCGGTGCTGTTGTGCAGCGGCGGTTGATGGTGCATCAACGTTGGGTATCGGCACCAACGTACCCGCTGGTGCTGCGTTCGCTTGCGACCATTGCTGTGGTTGCGACACCGACGCGGCTGATGAACTGGTCGACGATACTGGCGATCCGCAACCGGTGGATTGTCCGGGTGATTGCCACGACTGCATCTGTCATGGGGCTCTGCTGCCCGATGCGGTGGTGGATTCGACACGTCCGACGGACCTGTTCCATTTCATCGACGGTAACGATGGTTTGGACCACCCGATCATGCCTCGCGAGATACGCCTTCGACGTTCGCATGACGACGTGGGTCTGTCGATCGGCGGGAAAGACCGCTTGCTGCTTCAGTGCACGTTGCGTTTGTAACGATCGATCGAACCCCTTGGTTTTGTCGATTTCAACACGTGCCTGTCCCTGACGTCTGGTCCTACGGTGACCATTGATGACGTCAAATCGCTTCGGGCATGCACGCAGCGTCGGAACATCACGTTCCGACGATTCCTGACGTACCGCCCACGGAGGCAATGTGATGCCGCCCACCGTTTCTGTGTCCAATCCCAAGCCGTCCGATTCGCTGGAACGTCCCGCGACATCGATCCGTACGATCGTATGGAAAGCCACCAGCTGGATCCCCACGGCATGCGTTTTCGCGGTGCTAGGCGTCTTGGCTTGGTACGGTCATGCCACCGGATGGACGCTGCCAAGTTTTTCAACGTTGACGGCGAACCAGACGCCCGACGCGAAGGCAAATTGGTGCCCCAGCCACGGTGTCCCCGAAGAAATCTGTATCGTTTGTCGGCCAAACTTGCTGGACGACGCACCTTCGTTGACGTACTGCAATACGCACGGCGTCCACGGGTGCGTATTGGAAAATCCGACACTGGCCGAAACATCGCAACCGGCCGAGGTGACCGATCAAGATCTGCGGCGTGCCGATCACGCGCTTCAGTCCATGCCGCGCCCGACGAACTTGCCGATCAGCAGCACCGCCGGTGTCCGCATTCAATTCGCTTCGATGCAGGCAATGGAGAAGGCCGGCGTGGATGTCGAACCGGTGACCCGCCGCACCGTGATCGAATCCATCGATGCGGCGGGCATCGTTCGGTACGATGCAACCAAGCTGGCTCAGGTGTCGCCGCCGGCCGATGGAACGGTCAAACGCATCCTGGTCCAAATCGGGCAATGGGTCGACCAAGGCCAGACGCTGGGGATTGTCGACTGTGCCGAAGCCGGACGAATCAAAGCCGAATTGCAAGCGGCGCTTTCGCACGAACATTTCTGTCGCGACAACCTTCGTCGTTTGCGTCCGTTGGCCGGCAGCGCCGTTTCAGGCAAGCGAATTCTGGATGCTGAAAACCAGTTGCAACAGGCACGTGCCGATGTGGACGACGCGGCCGGACGATTGGCCAACCTGGGACTGCCCATCGATATCGATCGTTTGCGAACGCTTGAATTGGAAGCGGCAAAGATGACCGTCCGGCGTCTGGGACGTCCGGAATCCAATGAGGCTTGGCCACAAGACCTTTCCGGATCCAATCTGATCGTCGTCGCCGCTCCGCTGCAAGGCGTCGTAACCCAACTTCGCACCAATGTCGGCGAAGTGGTCAATCGCGGCAATGAGCTTTTCCGCGTCGTCGACACGCGTCAAGTTTGGCTGGATTTGCGAGTTCCCGCTGAACAGGCCGAATGGGTTCATCTGGGTCAAACCGTTCGCTATCGTCCTGACGGTCAAGACAAAACGCACGAAGGACAATTGACCTGGATCAGCACCGATGTGGATCCCACCACACGCACCGTCGCGGTCCGCGCGGTATTGAAAAACCCAGACCAGAGTTTGCGCAACGAGTCGTTCGGATTGGGCCAAGTCATCTTGCGACAGGAACCCGATTCGATCGTCGTGCCCGAAACCGCATTGCAGTGGGACGGGGACGGGCACGTGGTCTTTGTGCGTGACTCCAGATTTTTTGAAAAGGACCGACCAAAGTTCTTTGTCACCCGGTCGGTTCGCCCGGGCGCGAGACAGGCCGGATTTGTCGAAATCATCGCCGGCGTTCTTCCCGGCGAAGTCGTGGCAACCAAGGGCAGCGACGTCCTGAGAGCCCAATTGCTGCGTGGCAATTTGGGCGCCGGATGCACCTGCGGTCGCTAAGTCCATCGACATGCTGAAGCATCTGATTGAACTGTCCCTGCGACACCGTGCGGCGGTGTTGCTAAGCCTGGTCGCATTGTTCGGCACCGGGGCGTACGCGCTGTCCCAACTGGACATTGACGCGTTCCCCGACACGACGCCGGTGATGGTGCAGATCAACACGACCGCGCCCGCCCTGGGACCGGAGGAGATTGAACGCCAAATCACCTACCGTATCGAGCAAGCTCTCAGCGGCATGCCGTCGCTTCAGAACATTCGCTCGGTTTCCAAGTTCGGGTTCTCACAAGTCGTCGTCACATTCGATGACGACACCGACATCTACTTTGCACGTCAAGTTGTCGCCGAACGCTTGGCCACCGTCACACTACCTTTTGGAGTGTCACCGCCAACGATGGGGCCGGTCGCAACCGGCTTGGGAGAGGTCTTTCATTACGTCCTGACGTATCCAGACGTCGATTTCACGGAACTGTCACCGCAACAGCGCCAACGTTTGTTGACCGAATTGCGAACCGCCCAAGACTGGATCGTCAAACCACAACTTCGAACCGTCGCCGGTACGGCAGAGATCAACAGTTGGGGCGGCTTTGAAAAACAGTTCCAAGTGCGTGTTGATCCGGCACGCCTGATCGCCCGTCAACTGACGTTCACCGATGTCATCGTCGCTTTGCAACAGAACAATCGAAACGTCGGTGGTGGCAAGATCGATCGACTGGGCGAAATGTTGCTGGTCCAAGGAATCGGCCGGACCACCAACGTCGAACAGATCGGCGACATCGTCGTCAAAGCGTCCGAGGGAACGCCGATTCGCATCCGCGATGTCGCAAACGTCGACATCGGTCATGAAATTCGACGCGGCGCGGTATCCGCCGACGGACGTGGCGAAGCGGTGATGGGTTTGGGGTTCATGCTGATGGGCGAAAACACCCATCAGTACACCCACGAACTGAAGACCAAGATCGAAGAAATCCGTGACAACCTGCCAAGCGGGATGCAATTGGTCACGATGTATGACCGCACCGAACTGGTCGATTCGGTGATCGAAACAGTCCGCCGAAACCTTTTCGAAGGCGGTCTGTTGGTGGTGGCCATCTTGTTTATCTTTCTGGGCAGCCTGCGTGCCGGCCTGATCGTCGCACTGGCAATTCCTTTGTCGATGCTATTCGCGTTCACCGGCATGTGGCGATTCGGCATCGCGGCCAGCCTACTGAGCCTGGGCGCCATCGACTTCGGCCTGGTCGTCGACAGTTCAGTGGTGATGATTGAAAACTGCGTCCGCCACCTGGGCATCGTCGGTGAACGACAGAGCAAATCAAGGTTGGAAATCATCCGCGATGCGGCCATGGAGGTCCGAGGCCCGACGCTGTTCGGTGAACTGATCATCATGATCGTGTACCTGCCGATTCTGACGCTGGAAGGCATCGAAGGCAAAATGTTTCGGCCGATGGCGATGACCGTCATCTTTGCTTTGGCCGGATCGATGCTGATGTCAATGACTCTGATGCCAGTGTTGGCCAGCCTACTGATGCCCAAACGCGTGATCCGACGCGAACCATGGCTTGTCCGCGTGCTGCAACGGCTTTACGAACCGGTGTTGCGGTTCACGATGAACCAAAAGCTGGCGGTGATCGGGTTAGCAGCCGGCGTGCTGGTCGTGGCGTTTGGAATGATCGCCCCGAATCTGGGGACCGAGTTCATGCCTCAGCTTTCCGAAGGCGCCGTTGCGATCAATGTGGTTCGATTGGCGGGAACGGAACTGGAAGATTCCATTCGGTTCAACACCCAAATGGAACGCGCCATCTTGGAATCGTTTCCCGATGAGGTCGCGCACGTCTGGAGCCGCATCGGATCAGCGGAGATCGCCACCGATCCGATGGGATTGGAACTGACCGATGTCTTCATCACGCTTCGCCCACGCGACCAATGGGTCAAAGCGGGCACACAGGGCGAATTGACCGCATTGATCGAACAAGTGTTGCGGGATCTGCCAGGACAGCGTCTTGCCTATACCCAACCGATCAAGTTGCGGCTGGATGAAATGGGCACCGGTTCACGATCTGACATCGCCGTCAAGCTTTACGGTGATGACCTGGAGACGCTGGCGGAAAAGGCCGGCGAGATCGAGACACAATTGCTGCGAATTGAGGGGGCCGCCGACGTCGGCGCGACTCAGTTGACCGGCCAACCGATGCTTCAGGTCCGCATCCGCCAAGACGAAATCGCCCGGTACGGGATCGCCGCAGCGGAAGTGTTGGACCTGGTCCAGGCCATCGGAAACCGACCGGTCGGTGACGTTTTCGAAGGCCAATTGCGATTCCCGCTTACCGTGACCTTGATCGACGATGCGCGACATGATGTTCCGTCGATTCGATCGATCCCGGTGACCACACCCAGCGGCCAACAAATCCCCCTGGAACGCTTGGCCGACGTCACGGTAACCACCGGCCCGTCCCAGATCGCCCGCGAATGGGGACAACGCCGCGTCACCGTTTCGGTCAATGTTCGTGGGCGTGATGTCGGCAGCTTTGTTCGAGAAGCCCGGGCCGCGATCGCTCAAAACATCGTCATGCCATCGTCCCGATACTACGTCGAATTCGGTGGCCAGTTTGAACACATGATTCGCGGGCGACAGCGTCTGATGATCGTCGTACCGATCGCGCTGGCGTTGATCCTAAGCCTGCTCTACATGACGTATGGCAATCTGATTGACACGGTCCGTGTTTTCACCGGAATCCCGTTCGCTTGGACAGGCGGAATCTTTGCCTTATGGATTCGCGACATGCCGTTTTCGATCAGTGCGGCGATCGGATTCGTTGCATTGTCGGGCGTCGCCGTGCTGGACGACATGCTGTTGGTGTCGACCATCGGAGCGTTGCGTCGCCAAGGCGTTCCGCTTCAGCAAGCGGTTCATCAAGCGGCAATGACACGTTTACGTCCGGTGCTGATGACCACTCTGGTCGCCGCGTTGGGCTTTGTCCCCATGGCGTTCAGCGATGGCATGGGTGCCGAAGTCCAGCGTCCGTTGGCCACCGTAGTCATCGGTGGCGTTATCAGTGCGACCGTGATGTCGTTGTTGGTGTTACGAGTCTTGTACGTGGTCGTTCGCGATGCCACCGATCGCCCACCCACCGATCGCCCATCGCTGACGTCATCGGCGGAAAGAAGTGCTGATGATCTTGGCACGGGCTGCACATCCCTTCCTTCCGGCCCAAGTTCCGCATCTGCGGACGCGGGCCATTCCTTGTTGTCTTCTGAGAGAGAATCGTGATGAGTTATACGAACCATTTCATGGCTGTCGTTCTTTGCACCGGAGCCTGTCTGTTGACCGGTTGCCAGAGCGAAAGCGACGAATCGTTGTCCACACAACAGGTCGATGGCCAGGGCGGTGATGAAGTCGTGGCGATGGCGGATGATCACAGTGGCTGGTGGTGCCGCGAACACGGAGTCCCCGAATCCGAATGCCCACTATGTGACACATCCCTGTTGGCCGATTTCCAGGCCAAGGGTGACTGGTGCGATGAACACAACCGACCAGATTCGCAGTGTTTCAAGTGCCATCCGGAGAATTTTGAGGCGTTCGCCGCACGCTACGAAGCCAAATTTGGCGAACGCCCGCCGGCCCCGACCATGTAGCGTTTCAGCGTTCAATCACGCGAATCGCGACCGTGCCTGAAATGACACGACCGCCGCTTCCTGGCGGTGGTCGTTTTATGTTTCAGAGTGGTGGATTGGCTATGATGTCTCTCGGTTTTGCCAGCCGATTTTTGGGTCTATTCACGAGGGGTCATGGTCATGTCGTTCGCAAACGTTCACCGGCTTGTCGCTGCCACGGTGGTGATCATCTGCTTGTTGTTGACCGGCCAACATCGATCGGTCAGCGCCGACGATACAACGACCGCGAAAGTGAATCCGGCCGGTGCGAACGCCGCAAGTCAAACCGACACGGCGCATCGTTTTTCAATCCAGCATGTCAGCCAGACCGCGTTGGCCCCCACACACATCGCACTGGTGATTCCCTTAACCAGCAGCGCGACCGATTCCCAAGACGCGATCGAAGGTTTGCGTCGACGCCGGCTGGTCATTGAACGTGCCGCAGCGGAAATGGGGTGCGACCAAGCTCACATACACTCCGCGTTCTTTTCCGCCGGTCCGGAATCGCAGTCCGTCAGTTCCATTGCTCTTCGGGCTCGCAACGGCGTCACCAGCGAACCGAAAACGATCGCCCGCTGTGTCATGCTGATCTTGGACGAAATGGACGACCGAGCACTCGACCAAGAATCAAACTTGGTCGAAGGTCAACAACAACTTCAAAACCTTTTACAAGTCCTTCCACCGGAGGACTTGGTGGAATCATCGTCATCTTCGCGATCAGTGATCTATTCACCGTCGTCCAGCCAAATATCACGCCCGATCGCGTTGTTTGCCGCTAACTTGACCACCCAGAAACGTTTGACGATGGTGCAACAAGCGATGAAAGCGGCGGAACAGCGTGCCAGGGAACTGGCCGGGTTGAATCAATCCGATCATCGCATCAGCTTGTCCGAATCGATGATCAATTCGTACAGTTCGACACGGCGTGACACGGTCTCGCTGGAGCGATTGATCTCGGCGTTCTATCCGGACATGGTGTTTTCCATGTACCCCGATCAAATCATCTTCCACACGCGGATCCTGGCCTCCATTTCGCCCCCCAACCAGCCGCCGTCTCAATAGGTGATCCGTTTGTCGATCTGACCCAATGCTCGCCTTGCCCTAAGTTTGCCCGACAGAGACTTTGCTTTGCCCGATTCTGATGTCCCCTTGGAAATCACCGTTGTCCAATCACAAACCGCAATCCAGGAGAATCCGGACGTGGTGCTAGTCGACGTCCGAGAGCAGGACGAATTTGAACTAGCACGGATCCAGGGAGCCAAGCTGATTCCACTAAGCGAGTTCCCGAGTCGGATCGGTGAACTGGAACCTTATCGCGATCGTCCCATCATCGTTTATTGCCACCACGGGGTGCGAAGCCTGCACGCGGTGTTTGCATTGCGACAAAGTGGATTTTCGAATTCAACCAGCATGTCTGGCGGGATCGACTTGTGGAGCCAACAAATCGATGCGGACGTGCCACGCTACTGACGCCAGATCGGATGCTTGCCCAAACGCGTCGTCGAATGCTCCGGTGATTGATCGGCGGAATCACCCCTCGGAGGTGCGCCGCAGCGGACGATTCAACGCCCCAGAAATTTGGACGCTCGATCGCTTCGGTTCCCGATCGAGCGAAATTCGCGAAAGTCCCGGCTACGATCTCGACGACTTCTTGTAAACTGCAGAACGTAGCGGTCGAGCACGGGAATGCGGAAAAAGAGGAAGCTCCGGGAGTTCATCCGCCGACACGCGGGACCGTTTTCCGCGATACCGATTCATCCGATGAATGAGGTCACGACATGTCGCAATCGCCGCTTATCGTTATCGATGACAAGCACGTCCCCCTATACCGGATCGTTTGGGTCAGCGAAGTGCCACACTTTTGCGGCGAAGACGACTGTACCCGCGAAGGCGAATACGAAATCCGTTTGGACGTCGACGATTCGTTGTGGACCAATGCATCCGGTCGCGATCAAGTCATCGCCGCATTGGCCGCTTGGTGCGGCGATCCGGGCAGCGACGAAGGTCCGGACTGGTCATAAGGCGGCTTTCCGGTGACCGCCATCAAACCAACGAAACTGCGGTGGGCTTAGCGTCAGTGATCCGCTGCGTCAGTTTCACCGCCCGCCCCACTTTCGTCGGGCAATCGAATCGCCTCATCGGGCACCAAGGTGGGAATGCCAGCGCGGACCGGATAGATCACCGGCCTTCCGGTCGGTCGCAACCCAGCCTCGATCGGTTCGCTGACGGCTTGATCGGCAGTGTTAAAAAGCCGTTTTTCTTCGATCCACTGATTGATCTGCCCCAACAAATCGGGGGGCACCAATTCGAGCTGGCTGCCGTCGACGGGGCACCGCAACATCGCGACGAAATCCGCATCAATCATTTTTTTTACTGCGTTGAGAGTCTGATCTCGGCCGATGCTTCAATCCGAGCGGTGCCGGTTTGATCCGGTTACGGTCAGGTCACAATCGTGAAACACCGCTGTCTTTTCAAACACATCGAACACGGCGAGGACCAGCCATGAAGCATCGGATTCTATCCCGCGTTTCGACGGTCGCCAGCGGTCGTCATTGCCCGGCTCTGCTGCCACGAACCTTGTTGACCGCAGGCATTTTGTGTGGGGTCGCAAGCAACGCCACCGCCCAGCAAGCGTCATCGGGGCTGTACACCGATCCGACCACCGGAATCGGCTATGCCCCGGTCAAGAAGACGATCGAACGGCCGGTCCAAGAAACACGCATGGTTTCACGCCAGCAAACCACCTATGCGCCTCGGACGGTCACCGAGACGCGACCGACCACTCGGACCACCCTGTATCCGGTGACGCGAACCGTCCTGGAACCCTACTACGCCAACCGTTGGAATCCCTTCGCCAAGCCGTCGCTGGCGTATCGATTCAAGCCTCAGGTTCACTGGCAGACGCAAACCGACGTCGTCAATCAAACAACGACACGGACCGAATACGTCGCGGAAACCAAGACCGTCCAGGTTCCCGAGACCGTTCACCGAATCGTTCGCGAAGAACGCGTCGATTACGAACCGGTGGGCCAAGTGACCCGTCAAGCCGCGTCGACAGCCACTTCGGACTTGGCCGCACGGTTGCGACCGTTGGGTTCGGGAGAGCGGATCGTCCCGTTCGGATCGTCATCCGCCAACTTAGCCCGGTCCACCAACGCGCCGCGGTTGTCATCGACCACCGTCGCCGGCACCACGCCGGTCGGATCGACCGCCGACAACCGATCGATCAGTCAGGCCGGACAGCCGGCCACCACCTTGGCACCACGCACCAGCGGATACGGTCTGGCGGCTCCGCCGGCCGCCGGTGTCGGCATTGCCACGATGCCAGCGGCAACGTTGATGCGATAGCTTCGGAAGCTTCGCTAAGAAACGATCATCTGAAACGCACAAGACGATGCACCGGATCAACTCCGATGCATCGTCTTGTCCATTTGCACCTGGTGATATGACCTAGCCGGTTCAGGCGACCGGCACTTGTTCGCCGTGGTGCTGGATCCACGTCTTGTAGCCACCGCTCAGATTCTTCACGTCGTAACCACGCTGCATCAAAATGCGACTGGCCATGTAGCCACGCAGCCCGACCTGGCAATATGCAATGACAAATCGATCTCGCGGGATTTCATCCAGTCGATCCCGCAGTTCTTCCAGCGGAACATTGACCGCGTCGGGCAGATGTCCCTTGGCGAATTCGCCGGGTGTGCGAACATCGATCCGGAATTCTTCGACCGGCATCGCGTCAGCGATCGATTCGACATGCACGACGGGTTGATCCCCTCGCACAACGCCGGATGCGACAAAGCCGGCCATGTTGACCGGATCTTTGGCGTGCCCGTATTGGGGGGCGTAACAGAGTTCGACTTCCTCCAGATCCTCCACCGTCCAACCGGCTTGGATGGCGGTCGCGATCACATCGATCCGTTTGTCCACGCCCGCACCGCCGACGGCCTGAGCGCCCAAGATCAGCCCCGAATCGGGATCAAACAACAACTTCAACGTCATCCCCTGGGCCCCCGGATAGTAACCGGCATGGTCAGTCGGATGAACGTAGATCTTTTGATACGACGTTCCGGCACGTTTCAGAAGCTTTTCGCTTTGCCCCGTCATCGCGGCGGTTCGGTCAAACACGCCTACGACGGCGGTTCCCTGCGTTCCACGAAACGTCGACGCCCGCCCGAAGATGTGATCGGCGGCGATTCGGCCTTGACGATTGGCCGGGCCGGCCAACGGAATCTGGGTCGGCAAACCGGTCACCACATCGGTCACTTGGGCGACATCCCCGACGGCATAGACATCGGGATCATTGGTTTGCATTTGCGCGTTGGTGACGATGCCGCCACGCGGGCCACATTCGATACCGGCATCGGCCGCCATGCGGCTTTCCGGACGCACGCCGATCGCCAAAACAACGAAACTGGCGTCAATGGATCCGCCGGACTTCAAGTGGACTGTCACGCCGCCGTCGCGATCCTGGAACCGGTCGGCCGAATCGTTTAACTGCAACGTCACGCCGTGACCGCGTAAATGATCGTGCAGACCATTGACCATTTCCTTATCCCAGGGCGGCAAAATCTGGTCGCCGAGTTCGACGACGGTGACGTCCCAACCCCGGCGGACCAGGTTTTCGGCGACTTCGATGCCGATGAACCCTGCGCCCACAACGACCGCTTTTCCGGATTGCCCGACCGCGGCGGCATGCATTGCGTCGGCATCCTTCAGGTCACGTAGTTCCATCACGCGGGGATGATCAATGCCGTCCAAGTCGGGACGGAAGGGTGCCGCGCCGGTCGCAACGATCAGCTTGTCATAACTTTCTTGATACGTCGTCCCGTCACGCAGATCTCTTACATCCACGGTCTTGTTCGCACGATCGATCTTCGCAACTTCGCTGCGAACCCGAACATCCAATCGGTAGCGTCCGTGCAAACGTTCGATCGGGGCGACCAACAACTTGTCACGCGATTGAATTTCGCCACCCACGTAATAGGGCAGCCCGCAATTGGCAAACGACGGTGCTTCGCCCCGTTCGATGACGACGATTTCGCTGTCTTCGCTAAGGCGTCGTGCCCGCGCCGCGGCCGAGGCGCCGCCGGCGACACCGCCGATGATGACGATCTTCATGGATCCGATATCTCCTGTATTCAAACCATTGGTGATGGAAAGCGTCGTCGTGGCGGCGGCCCGAACATCACCCACGTTCCGGCCGTCATGCTGCGGGCATGTCACGTCAGCTCGTAAGGTGACGAATGGTCGTTGCCCAAAGATCGCCCACACGCCGGTGGGTCCGACCGCGACGCAGTTAGCGAATGAATCTTCCTTCGATGCACGCCATCAATTGTTCCAGATGGGGTTCGGCCACTTGGTAGTAGACCCGGCGGCCTTCGCGTTGGCTGGTCAAAAAGCCGCATCGCTGCAGCAGTCGCAAATGTTCGCTTGCGACGTTGTCGGGAATCTGGCAATCGGCGGCCAATTCGCCGACGGTGAATCTGCCGTGTAGCAACAACTGAACGATGCGCAGACGCACCGGATGGGCCAAAGTCTTCAGGCACTCCGCCGCCTCGGTCAGCATTTCGACACTGCCCTTGGGCTTGCCGCTGTTCTTTGGCTTGGCGTTTTTTTCCGCACCGGCTTTTGATCGTCCGGTCCTCGGCTTGGCTGTACGTGTGGTCATCAGCGTGCTCTGGGTGTCTTGTACGAATACCTCCAACGTATCGTCAGCTTACGACATATTGAATGTCCTTTCTGGTCCCGCGATCCGCCAACGGTCTTCTGCTGCGGCGGTCGGACGCACCTGCCGGGCTGATCCCAAACGCACGCAGCGGCCTTCGGTGTGCGATAATGAGCCATGCAGACGATCCGAAAGGACACGAAAGATCGCCCATTTGGGTTTTCGAGGGATCGGCATCCCGATTGCCCATTGTTTCGCTGCGGTGTCGCCGTGCCATGACCGACGGCGTTGCGGCAGTGCGTCCCACGGTCGAACGTATTCCACATCATTGGAAAGGGCCCAGTCATGAAGCGCATCGTGATCGCCACCGACGGATCGGCCAACGCCGAAGAAGCAGCCTGGTTGCTGTCGCATCTGCCCCACCGTGACCGATTGGAAATCACGATTGCCACCGTGATTCATCCGCCAAGCTACAGCTATCGCGCCCAACCGGTCGAAAGCTGGTTGGAGGACCTGTTGAAGCGTGAACGCGACGCAGCCGAACAATCGGCGGCTCGAATTCGAGACATGTTCGAAGGCGCCAACGTGTCGATTGACCATGTCGCACCGCGAGGTTCGGCGGGTCCGGAAATCGTCCGCATCGCCGAACAAACCAATGCCGACTTGGTGGTCATCGGCGCGCGAGGCCACAGCACGGTCAGCCGAATCATGCTGGGCAGCACCAGCGATTACGTGGCCACCCATGCGCCGTGCAGCGTTCTGGTCGTTCGTCCCACGGGGCTGGCGAAACAACCACGCCAAGTCCGCATCACGGTGGGGTACGAAGACAGCGGGCCGGCCCGCGCCGCGATCGAAGAACTGCGTGACACCCACTGGGGCAAAGCGGCTGACGTCTCGTTGGTCAGTGTGGTGCCTTACTGGCCGGGCATGTATGGCGAATTGGAACCCGATCCAGAACTTTCCGGCAGAGCCACCGAGCACCTGACCGAGCTGGCGTCGGAACTGGCCCCCCATGTCGCCAAAGCGTCTTGCCACGTGATCGAAGGCCAGCACATCGGCGAAGCTTTGGTGCGTTTTGCCGAAGACAAGCGATCCGACCTGGTAGTCGCCGGGGAAACTCCGCGCGGTCTGTTGGGGCGTTTGCTGATGGGCAGCGTGTCGCGCTATGTTTTGCGGCACGCCCCGTGCAGTGTTTGGATCACTCGTAACCGGATGATCGAAGGCTTGAAGTCATCGTCCAGCAACAGCGAATGATTCATCCGGCATCCGCCCGAATCATCGGCCCTCACCATGCCCGATATCGCTAACCACAGCTCGTCGGATCCCCTGCGCCGTCACCACCCAATGCGCGGCAAACAATCACCACAGGGCAACCAACCCCTGCACCGTGCACTTCGCGACCCGTCGGCTTTTCCAGACCACGCCGACGGGCCGGTGGAGGTTCACGAGACTCATATTTCCTGGGTCTTCCTGGTCGGCAGCCATGCTTACAAAGTCAAGAAACCGATACGCACCGATTTCTTGGACTACACGACTCTGGCCAAGCGAAAGTTTTTTTGTGAGGAAGAATTGCGGCTGAACCGTCGTTTCGCCCCGCAACTGTATCTGGATGTTGTTCCCATCCGACACCACGGCACATCCCTGCGTGTGGAAACTCCGCACCCAGTTTCCCCGATGCCCCAAGGCGATCCCAACGTCGGTGAAGTGGTTGATTATGCCGTTCGCATGGTTCGGTTCCCCGACGACGCACTCCTGAATGCGCAACTTGCCCAAGGTTTGATTCACGATGCGACGGTGCAAGCACTGGCCAAGGTGATCGCCCAGTTTCACCAGTCAGCTGGGCGGGTAACCGGTGAGTCCGCCGGCAGCCCGCCGAATCAGGTCTTGTCGACTTTTGAACAAAACTTGAATGCATTGGCGGAAGTCCCGCACGACAGGGCACAACAAAATCTGGACGCTCTGGTCTCTTGGATGCGGCGCTTCGTTGATTTGCACGGAGATGTCTTTGCGGAACGATTCCGACAGGGCTTCGTGCGTGAATGTCACGGCGATTTACACTTGGCCAATTTGATCCACTGGCGTGGACAACTGACGCCGTTTGACGGCATCGAGTTCTGCAAAGCATTTCGCTGCATCGATGTATTGTGTGACGCCGCATTTGTGGCCATGGATTTTGCCGCACGCGGTCGAATGGATTTCTGTCGCGCGTTCGCCAACGATTATTTGGATCGCACCGGTGATCATGAATCGCTGCACCTGTTGCGTTGGTACTTGATTGACCGGGCATTGGTACGAGCAAAAGTTGCCTGGATCCGCAGTCGCCAACAACGGGTCACCGACAGTGAGCGACACGAGGCACTGGACGACTGTGTGAATCACATCGACTTGGCCGAACAGTTTTCTCGTCCCACCGACCGTCGGCTTTGGATCACCCACGGTTTCAGCGGCAGCGGCAAGTCGACGCTCAGCCGTAACGTTGTCAAGCAGTGCGGCGCGATTCGAATTCGCAGCGACGTGGAACGAAAACGGCACTTTGGATTGCAAGCCGAAGACCGGCCGCGCGATGAAGTGGCCCGGCGCATGTACAGCCCTCAAGGTGATCGCATCACCTACAACGCCTTGTTTCAATTGGCGGAAACCATCTTGAATCATGGCGATTCGGTGGTCGTCGATGCCACGTTCCTGCGACGAGCGTGCCGAATGCGATTTCTGGAATTGGCTGAACGCACCGGTGCACACTTCGGCATCCTGGACTGCCAACCGGACGATGCAATTTTGCGGCAACGTTTGCAACGCCGATCAGCGCATCCATTGTCCGGCGCATCCGATGCGGACCTGTCGGTGTTGGATCATCAACAGCGTCATCACGACCCACTGGATGAATCGGAACTGTACCACGTGGTTCAAGTTCCCGATGAGCGACAAGCAGGCTGTTCGAGCGGCTGAGTTTTCGACATCACGTCAGCGGCGTTCAGCGTTTGGTTGCTCCATCCGGTGATGGGCTTCGCCGTGGCAAGAAACGCCCGGTGTTTGATCGATAGTCGTGATAGGATTCGAATCGTTGCACCAGAGCGTCCTCTTCAATCGAAGACTTCTTCCAAAGGACGCCCAGCAAGCACACCCAAGACACGAATCGCCAGGGCTGCCAATCAAACGGCAACTGTGCCAGCGTGAACAACAGCAAACCCACATACATCGGATGCCGTACCCAACGATACGGCCCAGTCATCGTTAAAACCGTCTGTTGCCCGGGAGTGGGGTGAATCCGAAGACGCCGAAGTCCAATCGCCAGCCATGCCGTGATGGCGACGGCGATTCCTGGCACCATCAAAACCAACATCCATGTGTTCGGTGGTGACCACCGCGATGACAGAACCAACGCCGCAGCCAAAACCATCTGGGCGGTGACCAGCATCCATCCCACACGATCCGTCTTGTTGACTTCAAAGGGATCCAGGGCCGGTGTCACTGAACAACGTCATCGGTTGCCGGAACGGCATCGCCTTCATAGCGGTGCAACAAGCGATACAGTTTTCGTCGGTGGATGCCCAGCATGCGTGCCGTTTTTGCCTTGTTGCCGTTGCACGCTGACAGCACATCCAGCACATGCGTCTTGGTCAGTTCATCGATCGTCAGCGGCGTTCGACCTTCTTGCATGCCGGCCTGGTCCAGGATCGAACGTGGGGTGGCCGTAGCGACTTGGCATTCGGCGTCGCCGGTACAGTCGGCGACATCATGGGTCAGATCATCCAGCGTGATTTCTTGCCCGCTGGCCAAGATCATCGCGCGTTCCAACACGTTGATCAGTTGCCGAATGTTGCCCGGCCAGTGATAGGCGTTCATGGCTTGTCGGGCCAAGACGTCGACGTGCCAGTCATCGGGCAACAAATGATCGATCAACACATCGATATCGCCGACGCGATCACGCAGCGGTGGCAATCGCAACGACAATACGTTGATTCGATAGTAAAGGTCACGCCGGAATCGCCCCTGTTCGACTTCGGCTTCCAAATCACGATTGGTGGCGGCGATCACGCGGACATTGACCACCCGTTCTTTGTGGCAACCGATCCGCCGCATCGACCCGTCTTCCAAGACACGCAACAGCTTGGGTTGCAGCGATGGCGGCAATTCACCGATTTCATCAATGAACAGCGTCCCTCCGTCGGCAATTTCAAACAGACCAGGCTTATCGGCCGTTGCACCGGTAAAGGATCCCTTCAGGTGACCGAACAATTCGCTTTCGACCAATTGTTCGGGAAGTGCGGCGCAGTTGATGGTGACGAACGGTCGTTCGGCGACGTGGCTGTGCTTTTGAATCAAGCGGGCGACGACTTCCTTACCGGTGCCACTTTCACCTTCGATCAGCACTGGCTTGTCGGTCGGAGCGACCTTTTCAATCATCCGTTTCACCGAGGCGATCGGGGCCGAATGGCCGACCAAACGCGCCGACGGTCGTTGTCGTGACATCACGGCTTTCAGGTTCTGGTTTTCGCGTCTCAAGACGGCTCGGTCGTGGGCAACATGGCAGTGGTGTTCCAGTTCACCCAACGCGCAGGGCTTGGTCAGATAATCACAGGCCCCCATTTGCATCGCCGCCACGGCGGACGCAATCGATCCCTGGCCCGTCAGGATGACGACTTCCAGATCCAGGTCGTCGTGCCGAACGCGCTGCAGGAACTCCAGCCCGGTTACACCCGGCATATCGATATCGATCACGACCACGTCGTATCCGTGCCGCTCGCACAACTGCAACGCTTCGACACCGCACGTGGCCTGAGTCACGCGATGTCCTTTGTGCTGCATCCAACGTGCACAGCCTTGGCGAAAGTCATCGTCGTGGTCGACCAGCAGCAGCTTCATTAGTCGGTTGTCCATGGTTCCGATCACACATGGGGATGGTCCAGGCATTCACGGGCGATCCTGGGACCGGTCCCGCGGCCGGTGCCCTGCTGTCACACCGCGAGCGACGGGATACGAACCCGCGTGGAGATCGATCATTGGGCGACCGACGACACAACCGCCTTTCGTACGACGATGCAATTTCGGTCCGCTTTGATGCGCTCCGGTGCGCGACAATGGCACAAATGCATTCTACGAATTTGTGCCTGAAAATCGCGTTTAGAAACGTCGCATTCGACGATCGGGACATTATGACACAGGACGCTTGAAAAAGCGGACAAACTGTCCCACCTTCACCCGTCGCACCATCGCCTTCGGGAATCGCAGGCAAGATCGGACGAAAGTAGCGATCGGAACGCGGTCGGCCCGCCGGGCGATGTGCACCGCCGGACCGCGATGGTCGCCTGAGAGGCTAGATGCCCATTTGCGACAGGATGTCGGCGACGCGACCGACACTGTTGGTCAGCGACGGGTGCTCGACCTGAAACTGCTCGGTCGCCTCTCGCAACCTTGACGCCAGGGTCTGGGAACTGACGTCCTCCCGATCCAGGCTTTGGCGGATTTCGGTCACCGCCTGCCGCAATCTTGCCCGCTGGTCCTGATCCAACGTCGCGGCGGACTCCAATTGGTGGTGCAGGTCGTCGAGTGTTTTTTCCAGTTCGGTCCGCATCTTGGGGCTGCCGATGGGGGTGAAGGGAGAGGCGAGCCTGCTGTATCGCGAAATAACACGAATCAACAGTCTCTGAATCCTCAAAATACCATCCACGAACCGCCGCGTCGCGACTTGGCAAGCGTTAGTTGTTAGCAAAGCAGTTCGATTCGGGCCGCGGGTGCGGTACAATGACGCGAACGCGGTTGCATCGCACCGCCCCGCCTTTCTGCCCGCCCCTTTCCGACGGTTCGTCGACACCATGCTGAATCCACGCGCGCGCACCGCCGCCACTGCCGCGAACCCTGCAGCCGAACGTCCACCGTTCGCACGAAGTCGCAGAAAGCTGGCGGCTTGGACAGGAATCCTGATGGCCTCAGTCATCGCTTCGCTGGCGGTCCCAGGGCCTGGGTTCGCCGACGGCCCGGACGGAAAGACCAGCGATGCCGATGATGTCGATTTCGCCCGCGATATCAAACCGATCCTGTCCGATCACTGTTTCGCCTGCCACGGCCCGGACGAACATGATCGCCAAGCCGGCATTCGCTTGGACACCGCCGATGGCATCTTCGATGTGGTCGACACCGACGAACCGGCCGACAGCCTGATGTTGGAAAGGATTCGCGAAAGTGATCCCGATCTGGTGATGCCACCGCCGGATTACCACAAACCATTGTCGGCTAAACAGAAAGACACGATCGAGCGTTGGATCGCCCAGGGCGCCACATTTGAACAGCACTGGTCCTTTCGACCGATCGACGACACAGTCCCCGCGAACGTCCAAAAGATTGCCGACGCCAAAGACCTTTCGATCATCGACGCCTTTGTCGAAGCATCGCTCCGGCGCATCGGCTTGTCATCCAATGATCAAGCCGACCCAGAAAGCCTGTTGCGTCGCGTCAGCTTGGATTTGACCGGTCTGCCGCCCGATGAAACGATCGCTGCTGAGTATTTGGCGGATCCATCCCTCGAAGGGTACGAAAGACTGGTCGATCGCCTGATCGATTCGCCCGCGTATGGCGAACACATGGCGCGGTACTGGTTGGACGTCGTTCGATTTGCCGACACTCACGGCCTGCACTTGGACAACTATCGCGAAATGTGGCCTTATCGCGACTGGGTCATTCAAGCGTTCAACGACGACAAACGTTTCGACACCTTCATCACCGAACAATTGGCCGGTGATCTGTTGCCCGACCCCAGTACGGATCAGTTGATCGCCAGCGGATTCAACCGTTTGAACGTGACCACCAACGAAGGCGGTTCGATTTATGACGAAGTTTTTGCACGCAACGTGATCGACCGGACCGACGCGTTCGGAACGGTCTTCTTGGGCCTGACCACCGGTTGTGCGGTCTGTCACGACCACAAGTTTGATCCGATCACCAGCAAGGACTACTACAGCCTGTCGGCGTACTTCAACAGTCTGGACGGGTCGGCGATGGACAAGAACGTCGAGGATCCGGCGCCGACCATCCAGGTCCCCAGCGAAGAACAGAAAGCCGAACAACAACAATTGGCTCGTGACCTGCGCCAAGTTCGACAAGAAATGGACGGTCCCATCGCATCGGTCGATGCAGACCAACGCCGTTGGGAACGGTCGCTGAAATCCGATCCGGTGATTGCAGCCCCAACGATCAATGACGTTCATTCGAAGTCCGGCGTCGCGATGACGGTCGACGACGATGGCACCATTTCGCTGAACGAAACCGCCGCCGATACCGACGTGATCACGATCACGGCGACGGTTCCGGCCGATGCGGACTGGCAAACGCTGCATCTGCACGCGATTGCCGACGCAAATACGAATCGCGTGGGTGCGTCGCCCAACGGAAACGTCGTTCTTAGCGAAATCGATTTGCAGGTTCGCCGCGGCGACGGGAATTGGGAACCGCTGAAAATCCAATCGGCGACCGCGGATGTCGAACAGGCGGATGGTAAGTTTGCGGTCAGCTATGCCATCGACGGCGATACCAAAACCGGCAATGCCGGCTGGGCGGTCGGTGGTCATCAAAGCGTCGGCGACCGCAATGCTTGGTTTACATTTCCGCCGATTCGAACCGGCCAGGAAAAGGCTCCGGTGCAACTGAAGGTTCGCTTGAGCTTTTTGTCGCAGTACGGAAAACACCAATTTCAATCGATTCGATTGGCATTGTCTGATCGCGGCGCGACAATCCCTGAAGGTGATCGTGTCACCGTCGGCCCGATGCATTCCGTCGGTCCGTTTCAACTGCAGCGTGCCGACCAGGGATATCAAGATGATTTCCCGATCGACCGCAAAGCGTTTGATGCCGACCGTGACGTCAACTACGGCGGCCGCACCTATCGTTGGCAACATCGCGGCGACCTGCCGGCGATCGCCATCAACCCGTTGGTCGCATCGGCCGATACCCCCAGTGTTCTGTTCATCCACCAGTCGATTCAATCGCCCAAGGCCCAAAAGGTCCGGTTGATGCTGGGCGTGGACGGCGGCTTTCTCGTCTATCTGAACAACAAGGAAGTCGCTTCGCGTCGTCAAGATCGCAAACTGGACCCGCTGGGTGACCAGTGGGAACTGAACCTGCGCAAAGGCGAAAACCACTTGCTGTTCCGATTAGTACAGCATGATCGACCGCTACGTTGGAACTACGCCTTGGCCGGTCCCAGCGTTTCGATCCCGGACCATGTCCACCAAGTCGCAGCGACCGATCCGGCGACGCGGTCGGCGGAATTGACCAAAGCGATGCAGCGATACTTCCGCAGCGGTTTCTGTCAGCACCCCGATTGGATCGCCATCACGATGCAGGAACGGGCGATCCAAAAAGCCCAAACGGATTTAAACGAAGCGATCCCGACGACACTGGTTTGGAAAGAAACGAAGCAACCGCGTCAGGCTCACGTATTGAATCGCGGCCAATACGATTCGCCCGGTGAAAAAGTCGCTCGCGCGGTTCCCGATTGGTTGCCCACCATTCCCGACGGCGTGAACAACGACCGCCTGGGGTTGGCTCGTTGGTTGACGCGGCCCGATCATCCGCTGACCGCTCGCGTCGCGGTGAACCGTTTTTGGCAACAACTGTTCGGCACCGGACTGGTCAAAACCAGCGAAGACTTCGGCAGCCAGGGTGAACCGCCCAGCCACCCGGAATTGCTGGATCACTTGGCCGGCGACTTTGTCGAATCTGGTTGGCAAGTCAAACGACTGATGAAGCGGTTGGTCATGACAGAAACCTACCGTCGATCCGCCAAAGCACAGCCGGAACACTTGGACGTCGATCCGAACAATCGGTTCTTTGCACGCGGTCCGCGGTTCCGCTTGGATGCGGAAGTCTTACGCGACCAGGCATTGCACTTGGCCGGAATGTTGAACACGACCATGGGCGGCCCCAGCGTGAAGCCACCGCAACCGTCCGGACTGTGGTACGCAGTGGGCTACACCCGCAGCAACACCGCAAACTTCAAGGCTGACAGCGGTCCAGACGTTTACCGCCGAAGCATCTATACGTTCTGGAAGCGGACCAGCCCGCCGCCACAAATGTCGACGTTTGATGCCCCCAGTCGCGAATCGTGCACCGTTCGCCGGGAACGAACCAACACGCCGTTGCAGGCGTTGCTGATGATGAACGAACCGCAGTACCTGGAATCGGCCAAAACACTGGCCACACGCGTGATCGAACACTCCGATTTGTCCGACGATACCGACCGCGCCGCTTGGCTGATGCGACATGTCACCTTGCGACAACCGTCCGAATCGCAGGTCGACGAACTGGTGGTCTTGCTGAATGATCTGCGGAACTACTACGCCGAAAATCCGACAACCGCCGCAAAATTGTCGGGAGATTCGTCCGCCCAACATGCCGCGTGGACGGTCGTCTGTAGCACCGTGATGAACTTGGACCAAGTCGTTTGCAAATAGGCGTCGACGGCAAAATTTCCGAACGTCGACGGCCACTCCACAGAACCTCCACTTTCCTGCCGGACTGTTACCGCCGGCTTCACTTGGCGATCAATCCTTTATGAACGATCTGATCAACGAACTATCGCGTCGTGCCTTTCTACGTCGCGGATCCGTCGGGCTGGGCGCCGCGGCACTGGCGACATTGGAAGCCAACGCGGCGACACCGAATCCATCGTCGACCGGCACTAATCCCCATGCATCGAGTGGACGGATCGGTGGGTTGCCCGAATTACCACACCACGCGCCCAAAGCGAAGCGTGCGATTTATCTGTTCATGTCGGGTGCCCCCAGCCAAATGGACATGTGGGACCACAAACCCACGATGGCCGATTGGTTCGACAAAGACTTGCCGGAATCGATCCGTCAGGGGCAGCGTTTGACCACGATGACCAGTGGCCAAGCTCGGTTTCCGGTCGCACCCAGCATCTACAAATTTGCGCCACAGGGGCAAAACGGCACGATGGTCAGCGAATTGTTGCCGCACATGTCCAAGAAGGTCGATGACATTGCGTTGATCAAATCGATGCACACCGAAGCGATCAATCATGACCCGGCCATTACGTACATTTGCACCGGAGACCAGTTACCCGGCAAAGCCAGCTTGGGATCATGGCTCAGCTATGGACTGGGAACAGAAAACGAGAACTTGCCTGCGTTCCTGGTGATGACGGCTTCGTGGACCGGTCGTAAAGAAGCCCAGGCGCTTTACAACCGGTTGTGGGGCAGCGGTTTCCTGCCCAGCAAATACCAGGGGGTCGCACTACGCAGCCAAGGTGACCCGGTTCTGTATCTAAGCAACCCCGAAGGCATCGATCCGGTCGTTCGTCGCCGAATGCTTGATTCGCTGGGACGCTTGAACCAACACACCGCACAGCAATGGGGCGACCCGGAAACACGCGCAAGAATCGCGCAGTACGAAATGGCGTTCCGAATGCAGACCAGCGTTCCGGAATTGGCCGACCTGAGTGACGAACCCCAACACGTTCTGGACTTGTATGGCCCCGAAGTCACCAAACCAGGCACCTATGCCAATTGCTGCTTGATGGCCCGCCGCATGGCCGAACGCGGCGTCCGTTTCACACAGATTTTCCATCGCGGATGGGACCAACACGGCAATCTGCCCAAGGACTTGCCGAACCAGTGTCGTGACACCGACCAACCGTCGGCGGGATTGCTGACCGATCTGAAGCAACGTGGTTTGCTGGACGACACCCTGGTCGTCTGGGGCGGCGAATTCGGCAGGACGATTTATTGTCAGGGCAAATTGACCAACGAAACCTATGGTCGTGACCATCACCCCAAGTGCTTCACCGTCTGGTTGGCCGGCGCGGGGATCCAGCCCGGTGCGGTTCACGGTGAAACCGACGAGTTCAGTTACAACGTCGTCAAAGACCCGGTTCACATCCGTGACTTGAACGCGACGATTTTGAATCAAATGGGAATTGATCACGAACGATTCACGTTCCCCTTCCAAGGGCTGGACCAGCGACTGACCGGCGTGGAACCATCACGCGTGGTGGACGAAATCTTGGCGTGACGGGGACTCCGTCGCGAGGCGGTACACAATCATGATCGTTCGACGGGTGAAACGCCCCGAACGATTTGCGGCATAGCGGTTGCTACTCCATTCCGCTGCACGCGGACGTCCCGTGTGCTTGCCGTCATTGGTGATCGCGATGATCGATTACCGATCGCTCTGTGCGGATTCACTTCAGCGGGTCTGTGACGAATGCGGAGCGCCCACTCCGCGTCCGCCTGCGACCGCTGCACCTATACCCGACGGCTGCGTCTGCGCTTTGCCGCTTCGACGCCATCCATGGTGATGGCCGAATCGGTGCCCTTCCCATGCCCGTTGCACGTCATGACCGTCGTTTCGCATCAAGACCACACGCCCAAGCTTGCCCCCGAAATTGGCCGGATGGGTGAATTCACACCCATGGGACGCATTGATGTCGGTGCCTTGCCACCTGAAGATTCGTCAATGCGTGCACGCCTCAATGACGACGCGGAGGCCATCCAAGACGATCACGGCGATGAGGGTGACGATGATGAAAAGGCGGTGCAATCTCTGGACGAACTGCTGGACCGAATTGATGATTTGGCTGAGGATCAATCACACGTCTCGATCGGCGACGTGATGGATTCACTGGGTTCCAAATCCTTCGGGCCGCTGTTGCTGGTACCTGGATTGTTGTTGATTCCACCGGGACCGGCCGACATCCCGGGCGTCCCGATTTTGCTGGCAATCTTCATCATCATCATCTCGGCACAACTGTTGATGAACCGAGACCACTTTTGGATTCCAGACTGGTTGGAAAACCGCAATGTCGAGTCCGACGGAGTTTCAAAAGCGGTCGGCTGGCTAAGAAAACCAGCACATTTCATGGACCGATGTTCTCGGCCACGGCTGGAGTTTCTGGTCACACGCGGAGGCCAATACGCCACGGCGGTGATCTGTATCTTGATTTCGCTAACCACACCGATCCTGTCGTTGATTCCGATGAGCAGCAGCTTGGCCGGTGCCGCCTTCGCTGCGTTTGGGTTGGCCTTGCTGTCCCGCGACGGCGTGATCGCGTTGGTCGCATTCGCTTTTTCGATCGCCACCGTCGGGGTGATCGGATTCAACGCGATGGGATGATTCATCCAGCCGCACAGCGTCGATGCCGAATCGACCGAATTCGGACGCGGCCCCAATGCGGACCACCGATGGCTTGGTCTTGATTTTTGGGCGGGCCGTTTGGTACTGGCACCCGCATGAAGGTCCTATCCATCGATGCGTCTGGAAACGTCGATTCCGTCCCCTTCCGGTCCGCGGATCCCGGCACGGTTGCCGGAAAACCACGACACGGGGGATTGGAGCGTTTGCGCGTCGTGGCAACGCTGGGCGTGGTCCTGCTTCACGCATGTGTTCCCTATCTGAAGCACCCGATGCCTGGACTGGCCTGGCCCGTTCGCGACACGCCGAGCGAGTGGCTGGACGTCACATTCTGGGGCATCGAAATCTTCATCATGCCGGTGTTCCTGGTGATGACCGGCATGTTTGCATGGCAAACACTGCAGCGACGCGGTGCCGCCGACTTGATGCGGACGCGTTTGTCGCGATTGGGAAAGCCATTCCTGTTCGGGATGATGGTGATTCTGCCGGCGGAGCTCTATATCTGGGTCGGCGGCTGGGTGTACGAGGGCTGGGTCGACGCGGTCAAACTGAAAAGCCTGAAGATTGATGGCGCCCTGGGTAACAGCCTATGGGGCACCAGTCACCTTTGGTTCTTGCTGTACGTGTTGTCTTACGTCGGCATCGTTGCCGGCATCTCAACGTGGATGCAGCGAACTCCCGTCAAAAAGAAATCTCGATCCAGCCAACAACAGTTCGGCTCAGTTGCCGGGATGATTCTATTGGCGGGAATCGGAATCTGCACACTGTGCTGTCGTCCCGAAGTGGTCTGGGGTTTTCAGCATGATTTCTTGCCGGTCCCCAGTAAATGGATTTACAGCGGAACATTCTTCTTGGGCGGCATCTGGATCGTCAGTCAAGACAAACGCTTGCACCGGATTCAAGCGTTGGCGCGACCGTTGATAATCACCGCCGTACTGTCGCTTGGTACCGCGGTGGCCGTCGGCCGATGGAATCTGGCCGGACACCAGCCCGACACGGTGATATCCCAGGCATCGGGCATCTTGCTGGGGACCACCACCACGTTGGCCGCATGGGCGGTTAGCTTGGCAGCCATCGGCTTCTTTCAGGCACAAGAACGCCCGATATCGAAGAAGACACAGTATGTTGCTGCCGCGTCGTTCTGGATCTACCTGGTCCATCATCCCTTGCTGGGCCTGATGCACATCGACATAAAGTTTCTGTTGCCACAGATTCCTTCGCTGGTAAAGGGAATCTGCTGCTTCTTTGCCGCATTGTCGGTTTCCCTGCTGACCTACGAAGCGGTGGTCCGGCAGTCAGCATTGGGACGTTGGTTGGGCATGACTTGGTCGCCACAACCGGATACATCTGGCACCGAGAATGCCGACCCGGTGATCTTGAAACATCTGCAGACCGCGGCCACCCCACGACGCCGAGCCGCATAGCAGGTCAATCGGCCGGCGGCTGTTGCATCGCATATAGCAACAGGTTGGCAATGATGCGCGTCGCGTCTTCGGTGCCATAGCCGGCACACTGAATCGAGTTCTGGCTTTCCAACGCACAGCTAAGGTCCAACGGCGAAAAAAAGACATTGTCGGCGGGCCCCACCCGCGCCGCTTCGATCATCGGAAACGTCGTTCGCGTTTGCACCGCAAACTGATTCGCATCTCGTTTCGGACGTCGAATGGTCACACGTCGCACATCGAACCCGCCATATCGGTTGGTCAACGCGGGATGATCAGGGGCGATCGCCGCCAGAGGTTCGTCCAAATCAAGTTTGCCGATTTCGCGACGAAAGGCTTTGACGAATTCTTCCGCGCCGCAAACCGCGTTGGCGATCAAGTAGCCGCCACGATCCAAATAGGTTTGAACGGCCTTTCGCTGTGCCGCAGACCACTGAAAATCGGTTCTGCCGTGCACCCACAATGCGGTGACGTCGCTCAGGGTTCGATCGTCCAACGTGACGGGATCGCCGACCGGGGCCACCGCGACAGGAAGCGTTTGCGATAGCAGTCCCACAGCGTTGGGTAACGCCCGGCGTGCGTCTTCGCCACCGGCCCCCAACGCCAGTTCGGCCAATTGCCACTGGCCCCGTTGCCGCGACGTTTCGGTGGATCCAGTCAGCAAGAATCGTTGCTGTAGTTTGTCTTGCAATTCACGTCCGGTCGCATAGGCAATCACGTTTTCACCCACCGAAACGGCGGCACTGATCTGTGAACGGGCCGATTCGGACAATTGGGATTGCCGAAACAGCAACCCCGACAACTCCCATCGACATGACAGGGACTTGGGGACGAAAAAGATCGGCGTACGACAACAAGCCTGCACACCATAAATCCAGAAATCCTTTCCCAGCATTTCAGGATCCACTTTGCGTTGGGCATACCAGACAGGGTGTTCGATTGGCAGCTTTTCAATCTTGGATTCCGGATACCAGCGCGTCACCCAATCGGCAAACTGACGACGGAATCCTATGGCATCACCACATCCGTCACCTTGTTCCGCCTCGAATAAGATCGTCCCGCCCTGATCGACGTATTCCCCCAGTCGGTCCGCCAAGACATCACCACCGGCGATCGCCTGTCGACCGCTGATGACCAAAACAGGGGCTTGCAACAAATCTGTCACGCGAGCGTTTTCGCTGCGAATCGTTTGCCAGGTCAGGTCTTTTGCCCAGTCGCGTTCCAAATGTCGAACCAGTTGCCGTAGCGATTCAGGGTGACGGTTCCAAGCGGTTGCATCGGATGACGGATACTGCAACCGGCCGACGACCACCTGCCGTTTCCCTTTGCTTAAGAACAACAATGCAAAAGATGTCGCCACCAATGGTCGATCTTCGCCATTGGTGCTGCCTCGCCAGAATCCTTGAAACGAATCTTGCAGACGCAGCAACCGATCAGCTCCTTCACGGTACCAATCATGCTGGCCGATAAAACGACGTCCTGACAAACGCCCGACGCGTTCGAGCGCGTACATGTAGTAGTAGTAGCTCTGACCGCCCGCTTGCGGGTTGCTTTGGGTCGAAAAATATCGTGCCAGCCATCCCAAACCACCTTGAACCGGATCGGCCCCTTCATCGCCGCCACCACAGCATTGAATCTTGTCGCCTTGGACCCTTGAATTCACGCCGGTCATCCGGCCTTCGGTGATGATCAGCGAAGCGATTCCCGCACACGTCATGCTGCCCGTCACCGGCATGGCATCGCGGTATCGCCATCCGCCGTCGGATTGCTGGGTCGCCAACCAGTAGGTTCTTGCTTTCGCGAAAACGTCCTCGGGAACGGTCACGCCCCGATCCACCGCGGCGGCCAAGGCCAGCAATGCAAACTGGGAATTGGACGGATCGCCTCCGAATTCCTTCTGCTGGGTATAGGACCACAACCCGCGATTGTTTTGCGCTTTCACCAGCCAATCGACGTTGCGCCGGATGCGTGGCAGGTCCTCCGCCGCACCGGCTTCGCAGTACACCAGCGTTTGCAGGGCGACTGGATAGGTCCGATCCGGTCGGTTTCGACGCAAATAGGCCAATGCGGACACCATCGCCGGATCATTCGGTGGAACGTCCGCGTTCAACAGTGCCAACGTACACAGCGCGGTCAGCCCGCATGAATAGGACGGATATTCCGGCCAACCACCCGATTCGGTCTGCTGTTGTTTCAGGTACGCAACGCCACGATCGATGCTTCGTTGAACCGACACCGCATCAACGTCTTGACCGATCGCCGCGTTCGGCGCGATCACCACCACCCACACGAGCACCGCCCACACGAACAGTGTCCGTCGCGACCGCGGTTTCGTATGATGCCGACGGGTGAAATACGACTTGATCGTGCCCGATCGGTTTGGTGTCATCGCCGAATCACAAAACCAAGAAGGGAATGTTGCGTCCATGAGTGATTCTAACGTGCCTGCGAGCCCGCCCCCCGCGCCGCCGGATCCACCACCGGCTGGCAAGGCACGCAACTTAGGCGATGTGCTGAAGGAATTCGCGGAACATCAACAGACGATGCGAAACGAATTGGCCAAAGTCATTGTCGGCCAACAAGACACCATCGAACAATTGCTAGCCGCCATCTTTACGCGCGGTCACTGTTTATTGGAAGGAGTCCCCGGACTGGCGAAAACACTTTTGGTCAGCACGTTGGCCAATATCTTGGACGTGTCGTTCAAGCGGGTCCAATTCACGCCCGACTTGATGCCCTCGGACATCACCGGCACGCAGGTCTTGGAGGAAGACGAAGCGGGACGTCGCAGCTTTCGTTTTGTTCAGGGCCCGATTTTCGCCAACATCTTGCTGGCCGACGAAATCAACCGAACGCCGCCCAAAACTCAAGCCGCTTTACTGGAAGCGATGCAAGAACGGCAGGTCACCGTGGGCCGCGAATCCTATGCGTTGCCAGATCCATTCTTCGCGATTGCCACCCAGAACCCGGTCGATCAGGAGGGGACGTATCCGTTGCCCGAGGCCCAGTTGGACCGGTTCATGTTCAAGATCCGGATCGACTACCCGACCGCTGCGGAAGAAGAACAGATCCTGACGGCCACCACACGTGGCGAATCACCGACGGTCAACAAAGTCTTGTCGTCTCGCGCGATCCAGAACGTCCAGAAATTGGTCAACAGCATCGCCGTGAATCCGTTCACCGTTCGCTATGCATCGAATCTGGTTCGCGCCAGTCGCCCCAGCGATCCAACGGCGCCCGATTACGTCAAATCGCTGGTGGACTGGGGTGCCGGTCCCCGCGCCGGGCAAAATTTGATCGGCGGTGCCAAAGCCATTGCGGCGATGGACGGTCGATTCAGTATTGACGTTGCCGACATTCAAAAAATCGCGTTGCCCGTGCTGCGGCACCGAATCGCTACCAACTTCCAGGCACAAGCCGAAGGCGTCGATACGGACGAAATTGTTCGCCGCTTGATCGACGATGTTGCCGTCCCCAAACCGCCACGCATGGCTGACAAGAACGCTTGACCACGTCACCAACGAGGCCCCGGATCACCATCCTCGGCCCCCATCGGATTCGCCTTTTCACAACACAAAGCTTTCCCAGCCGGTGACTGATTCACTGTCCCCCGAAACGCTTCAGCAGATCCAGCGACTGGACCTGCGCGCGCGGATGATCGTGAGGGGCTTTCTGCAGGGTCTGCACAGCAGCCCTCATCAAGGGTTTTCCGTCCAGTTCAGCGATCACCGACGCTACGATCCCGGTGACGACCCGAAACGTATCGATTGGCTGGCCTACGCAAAGACCGACAAGTACTACGTCAAACGGTACGAAGCGGAAACCAATCTGACCGGATACTTGGTGTTGGATCTGTCCAAGTCGATGGGCTTCACGCATCGGCAAAGCATGACGAAGTTCGAATATGCGACTTGCCTGGCGGCTTCGTTGGCCTACCTGATGACGATGCAACAAGACCCGGTCGGCCTGATGACATTCGCCGAAAAATTGAACGCGGTCTTGCCGGCCCGCAGTCGTCGCGGTCAGGTCGCCGATTGCTTGGCCGCATTGTCACGGTTGACCCCCGACGGTCAAACCGACATCGCCACGTGTGTGACACAGGTCGCCGCGATGCTGAAACAACACACGTTGATCATGTTATTTTCGGACCTGCTGGGGTCACCCGAATCGACAATCGCGTCGCTAGCACAACTGCGCCACGCCGGGCACGACGTGATCGTCTTTCATATCCTGGATGAAGCAGAAGTCCACTTCCCCTATCACGGTCAAATCGAATTCGAAGACCCCGAAACGGGCGAAACAGTCAGCGTCGACGCAGACGCATTTCGTGCCGACTACATCGATCAGATCGACGATTTTCGACGTCAGCACGAACAGGCCTGTCATCAGCTTCGCATCGACTATGTTCCCCTGGACACCAGCATGCCGTTCGATAAAGCCTTGACGGAATACCTTCAACAACGTCAATCACGGTTCTAAGCCCAGCCTGTCATCGGAGCCTTGCGTGACGTTCGTCAACGCCACACTGATATTGGGTACTCTCGCGGTCGCCGTACCGATCGCGTTGCACCTGATTGCGCCGAAACAACCGCGACGCGAATCCTTTCCCACGGTGAGGTTTCTGACCCAGCGTTTCGAAAGCAACCGTACACGACTGAAAATCAAACGTTGGTGGCTGTTGGCGCTACGGATTCTGGCATTGGCCGCTTTAGCGATCGCGTTGGCGGGCCCCTTGGTCCGCAGCGAACTGTCCACCGCATGGTTAGCCGCGGGAATCGGCCTGGTCGCCGGCCTTGCGTTGTTGGGCTTGGCCACCGCATCGCTGTTTCGAGGGATTTCGAAATCAACCATTGCGGCCCTCACCATCTCGGGTGCAATCGCCTGTACGGCATCGATCGGATGGGCCGGATTTTCTTTGTTGGCATCCGATGCCCCGGTCGCCGCTAGCCGGAACCCGATTGCTTTGGCGATTCTGCTGGATAACGGCCCCACTTCGCAGTGGGACGCGGGTGGGACCAACCATCTGGATGCCATCCGCGTGGCCGCCAAAGAACTGGTGGGACGGGCGGCGCCCGGAAGCCGCGTTGTGATCGCCGACCGTTCCAGTCGCCCCGTGGTATTTGCCACCGACACTGCCGCGGCAATCAACCAGATCGAAAATGTCCGCATGCGTCCCGATGCCGCCCCCATCAGTGGCAAGCTGGATGCGATGCTTCGCCTGTTGGGAAACAGCGATTTGGAAGACCGCCATCTGATCATTGTCAGTAATCTGTCGCGATCGTCTTGGATGACGCCTCCACAACAGGCTTTGGTCGACGATCGCGTCGCGGTATCCGTGCTGGACGTTGGCAAATTCGACGCTTCGAATCGATCGCTGAAATTGCTGCACCACGATCCACATCCACCACTGGGGCAGGCAACCGCGGTCCGCGGAACGATCACTGTCCAGGGCTCTGCCGACGACCGTTCCGATACCGCCACGGTGGAATTGATTCAATTCGCGGACGATCCGACGCGTCCTCTGATCCGTGACGGCGTTCGAATCGACCCTGAATCCCGAGTCGTCGATCGAGCAGTGGTGTCGATCGCGAATGGGCGTTCCAGCGAATTTGTCGTCACTCTGCCACCGGAGCCCGATGTTGGAATCCGACATGGAATGATTCGGCTAGCGTCATCCGACGCCTTGGCGGCCGACGATCAACGATTCCTCAGTTGGTCCATCCAGCCACGCCGTCCGTTGCTGATCGTGACCCAGGACCCTGATCAAGCCGACTTGATCGCTTGGGCAGCCACTTCACCGCTGGCCCCCGACGATCCCAATTCAGCGTTCCAGGTCGACGTCATTAGCGAAGACGTGTTCGCCGCCATCGACCAATCGCGGTTTGATGCCGTCATTTTTCTGGATCCATCGGCGTCCCTGTTAGCCGCAATCGATTGGGATGCGTTCTTCAGCCAAGGATCCGCCGCCGGAATCATCGCTGGCTCACGCTTGACCGGCGGGTTTGATCAACACGAAGTCCTGCCAACCTTCAAACGTGTATGGAAAGTACCGGCGCCAGGCAGTTTTCTAGAAATCGTCCGGCCTGGTCACCAAATTTTTGACGAACTGGCGTCGCTAGATCCCCAGCCGCGATGGAGCGATTTTCGAATTCGTCGTTACTGGCAAATTGAACCGAAGAAGGACCAAGAAACGTTGGCCGCGTACGCCGGCACCGACCATCCGGCAATCATCGCCATGCAACGGGACCAAGGCAGACTTGCCGTCATGACGACACCGCTTGCCGCTGGCGCCTTCCCGTCCGACCGGTGGAACGATCTTTTTGGGTCGGATGCTTGGCCAACATTTATCCTGACACGGCAATTGGTCCGCTGGCTGGCAACGCCGAAAGTGGGGACGCTACAGGCACGCGTCGGATTACCTTTTCAGTTGTCACTATCGGCGTTGAAAAAGTCGCCGACAGGCTCCGGTGCAAACAACCGTTCGGAAGATGCCGCCGACCCAACCGTCCGCTGGCAACTTTTTTCGCCCAGATCCGATCTGCCGACCCCAATCGAAACCGCATCGGACGCACCACGCTTGACCGTCGGCCAAATCAGCCAAGTGGGAACCTATTGGCTGCGATCCCCTCGAGGGACGCTAGGGTTCAGCAGCAACTGGAACGATGACGACCTGATTGCCGAAAAGGCATCGGTCGATGACCTGACGGCATGGTTAGGTCCGAAGGACGACAAGACCGGATTCACGCTGACCGACGACCTGAGCAACATTGAGTTGGTCGGAACCAAGGGCGCGCCGTCGATCTCCTTGCGTTCGCCAATATTGTTGTTGGCCGTCATCGCGTTCATTCTGGAACAGGTTTTGGGGAACCGCTTTTATCGTCAAGCCAAAGGGGCCCAACCGACGTCCGGAATCCAAAGCCTTGCCGGTAATCGAAGGATATCGGCATGACGCGGTGGCAAATCGATCCGCTGTTTGATTCATCCTGGCTAGCGTTGCTGGTGGCCGTCGTGGTGGCCCTTGTGCTGCTGATGATCACACCGTCAATGAGTGACCCGCGTCGTTTTCGAACACTTTTGGGGCTTCGGTCACTGGCGGCAGGCTGTTTGTTGCTGGTCCTGTTGGGGCCGTCATGGGTCCGCGTCGACCAACAACCATCAGAATCATCACTGGTGATTGCAATAGACACGTCGCAAAGCATGTCGCTTTCCGACGGAGATGCCGCCAGTCGCTGGGACATCCAACGTAGCGTGGTCCAATCACTGACCGACCAATTGGAAACGGTTTCTGAACGATTGCAGATCATTCCGCTGACGTACGCATCCACGGCGGAAACGGAGAACAGCGATCCTGCAACGCTGATCGACCAGTCGTCTCCGGTGGGCCGCCGGACGGATCTGGCGTCGCCGATCCGCTGGACGCTGCAAAGTGCCAATCGCCAATCGATCGAAGGATTGATTCTGATCGGCGACGGCGCGAACACCGTTGGGCCTGAAACGACATCCGCCGGCGGCGGCGCATTGTCGGCGGATCAGGCGGCATCGGTGATGGATTCCATCGGATTGCCGCTGTGGACAATCCCGATCGGACCGGCCAGCCAGAATGATCAGCGGCGCGACGTCGCGGTGTCGGGATTGCCCGAAAGTTTTCGACTGTTCGCGGGAACCCAATTTGACTTGCGTTTCGAATTGGAAAGCCGTGGATTGGCCGGTACCGAAATTCCGATTCGCCTGCGCTGGATCGATTCACAGGGTAGCGAGACGGATGCGGCAGTCCGACGTATTGTTAGCGAATCCGCCATCAGCCGAACTCCGGTGCAAATCGCTGTCGACACGCCCGCCCCGGGCAGCTATCGCCTGGAAGTTCAAGCCGACGTCATGCCTGGCGAAACCGTCCGGCCCAACAACACGCAAGTGGCCTTTGTCGACGTGATGCCGGGCGGTGGCCGGATTTATTATCTGGAAGGCCAGCCCAGAGAAGAACAACAGTTTCTGCGTCGTGCGTTGCGTTTCCCCGACTTGGATTTGGATTACCAATGGATTCCCGCGGACAGCCGATCACGCTGGCCGGTTTCGTTGGGCGATGATTTGACGGCCGACAGCCACGACGTGTTCATCATCGGCGATTTGGAAGCATCCGCTGTTGGCGATCAACAGTGGCAATCGCTGGCCGACGCGGTGGCAAGCGGCTCAGGTCTGGTCATGCTCGGTGGCATGGAAGCGTTGTCGGCCGGCGGCTATCAAGACACGCCGCTGGCCGGCGTTTTGCCGGTGGATCTTTCGCGAATCGGCAACGCCGATATTCCAGGACCTCTGACACTGCGGCCTAGCATCCGCCACCCGATCACCATGATCGACACTCCCCGGCAAACGACTTGGGCACAACTGCCCCCGTTGAACGGGGCCAGTAATCTGGGCGCACCAAGATCGGCACCGGGGGTGCAAACCTTGCTGGAATCCACCGACGGAAACCCACTCTTGGTCGTCGGGGAATATGGGCGAGGCAGAGTCGCCGTCTTGGGAATCGATGAAACGTTTCGTTGGCATCGCTATGGGTTCCAAAATTTCCACCGGCGATTCTGGCGTCAACTGGTTCTGTGGCTGCTGGCTCGTGACGGAGATTCCGGCGAAGAAATCCAGCTGAACATGACCGCCCGCCGTTTCTCCGACGATGCACCGGCGGGATTCACGGCCATCATTCCGCCACCTCTGTCGCCCCGTGACGACTGGACCGTTCAAGCCGTGGCCGATGATGGATCGGTCACCCCCTTAACCTTTGACCGTCAATCTTCGCAGGACGATGGGCGTTTGCGATTGGAAGGTCAATTGCCGACTTCGCTGGCCGCGGGGATCTATCAGTTGCGTGTGACCGGAGGTTCGACTTCGGAACCGACCAAAGACACGTCGCTGGGTTTTGAAGTCTTGCAAGACATTGCCGAACTGTCTCGGTCATCCGCTGACCCCGTGCTGATGCGACAACTGGCAGGGCTGACCCGACAAAGCGGCGGGCAATCCTTCGGCGTCGACCAAACCGATGAATTGGTCGACCTGATCCGCCGAAGCCAACAACGCAACGTGGCCACGATTGTCCAGAAGAACCGCCTGGGCGATGGCCCGATCAGCGGCTGGATCATGTACCTGCTGTTCGCAACGGCATTGGGATCGGAATGGATTCTGCGTCGGCGATGGGGCTTGGTTTGACGGACACCAAACGGTAGGCCGACGGCACCAACACCAAGGCCAACAGTGTTGCCCCCGCGACGCCACCAGCGATGCATACAGCCATCGGCGGCCAGAACCGGCCGCCATCCAGAATCAGTGGTGCAAACCCCACCATCGTCGTGAACGTCGTCGCCACGACGTGCCGCGAACAATGCATCACTTCGTGCACAATGGCATCGATGTCGCCACCGGCCGCGCGATCGTTGGCGCCGATGGCCGCCAACACCACGATCGAATCATTGATTGCCACACCGATCAGCCCCATGGTTCCGATGATTGCCATGAACCCAAACGGATAACCGGCAATCTCCAAAGCTCCCAGTCCTAATCCGATCGACAGTGCGGCAACGGACGCAATGATTGCAGCCAATCGGAACGAGCCGAAGGACATCACCAACGTCGCTGCCATCAACACCGCCAGCACGCCAACGGTCGAAAACAAATTCCCCACCGCGTCATCACGCTTGGACGCTTCGCCCCCGTATTCGATTCGATATCCACGCGGTAACGGCACGTCGCTTTCGGCAATCAGTTGCTCGATCTGTGCTTGCACGACGCTGGGCAAGACACCAGCTTGAACGAACGCGGCGACTTCGTTCATTCGCCGACGATTCAACCGTGGAATGGCTGCCGTTTCCGGATTCAGAGTGACATCGGCCACCGCGTCCAGCGGCACTAAACGCACCGCGCCGTCGGGCGTCTGGCCCACCAGATCCATACTGGTGATTCGATTCAACGATCCTCGATCCGCATCCTTGACCCGAACAACGATCGGCAGTTCCTCGTTGTCCTGCAGAATGCTTCCGCCGACGCGTCCTTCCAAACTGCTGAACAGTTGCCGTGCGATTTGATTGGGTTCCAATCCCGCCAACCGTGCCGATTCACCATCCACCCCGATGGACACTTGCGGCAAGACTTCGTTCATGTCCAACCGACAATACGTGACCTCGGGAATGGTCGACAACAGTTGTCGGTAATGATCGCCCAAATTGCGCAGCGTCTGCAGATCGGGGCCAAAGACGCGCACCTCCACCGGAGCATCAAAGGGAGGCCCTTGTTCCAATTGTCGGACCAACACCCGTGACGACGTGATTCGGCGACTCAGTTCACTCTGCAACTTTCGAATCAGCGGTACCGGATCGCCGGCATCCCTTGTGGTAACCAACGCCTGGGCGTAATTGCTGGTCCCTTTTCGATTGGAAATGACGTTGTAATAAAACTGGGGTGCACTTTCGCCAAAAAACCAGTCGACGCGTTGCATCCCATACTGCTGCAAAACCAGGTCGATTTCGGCAGCCGTTCGCTGTGTCTGGGAAAGCGAATTGGTGGCCGGACCTTCCACGGTGATATGAAACTGATTGCGATCCGACGGTGGAAAGAACTGTTCGTTCAAAGTCGGAAACAACGCAAAACCAAGCACCGGAGCGATAATTGATACCGCGATGCCACGCAACGGACGACGCAACAGCCAATGAAGTAGCGATTGAAAATGGGATGCCAAGCCGTCGGCGCGAAGGCCGTTTTCATGGATCTGTCGCAGCCGACCTTGCTTTGGATGTGTGAAATCCTGGTTCGGATCGACCTTCGGCAGCCACCGGGCGGCGATCGTCGGGATCAGTGTCAACGCTAGAAACAATGACGAGAAGATCGCAAAAATAACGCTAATGGCGATGGAGCCGACGAATTCGCCGGCCGGGCCCGGCATCAACGCAATGGGTGCGAAAGCCAAGGCGGTTGTCACCGTGGAACCCAACAGCGGGATCGCCAGATGACACACCGAATTCACCATCGTGTCGATTCGACTTTGTCCGGATCGCAATCGTCCACGCACTTCGTCGACAATCACGATGGCGTTGTCGATCAACAATCCCAAGGAAATGATCAGCCCGGTAACGGACATCTGATGAATCGGGATGCCAACCACACGCAAGAAAAACAGGACCATCAAACTGGCCAGCGGCAATGTCAATGTCACCATCACCGCCGAACGCCAACCCATCAACAGATAGATCACCAAAGAGATGGCTGCCGCACCGATCAAGAGGTTGCTGGCCAGTGACTGTAGACGCTGATCGACATAGTCCGATTGCCGCAGCACCGAATCGATCTCAATCCCATCCGGTATCGTCTCCCGAAAACCCGCCAACGCCTGTTCGGCTTTCGTTGTCCAGCGATCGATCCGATACGTCGATCGAACGGTTGCACCGAGCACCACGGCGGGACGTCCGCCCAGCATCGCCAATCGTGATGGCGGATCAGGAACTCCCATTTGAACCGTCGCCAAATCGCCTAGACGGACAAAACCATCGCCACTTTGGCGGATCGGAATGTCTCTGATCTGATCAACCCAGTCCAACTGGTTGCCGACCTCCAACAACAATTCCATCGATTCACGACGGACCTGGCCCGCGGACCGCTTCACGTCAAAAGCCGTCACCTGATCCGCGATCGCTGCAGGCGTCAGTGACAAAGATGCCGCCCGAGCAGGATCGATTTCGATTTCGATCTCTTCGCCTGGATCGCCGAAACGAGACACCGTGTCGGTTCCGGGCAAGTTTTGCAGGACATCCTGTAAGTCCACCGCCAATCGTCGCAACACCCGGTAGTCCGGTGCTTCGTCGCGGTTCCAAGTCAGCCCGACGATCAAAGCGTGGGCGCGAACTTCCAGTTCATCGAACTGGGGGCGTCCCGCATCGGGCGGAAGGTCTTGCAGGCTGTCTTCCAGGCGACTGCGTACGCGCGACCAAATGGTTCCGCTTTCTGTGACCGAATCCAGCAACTCCACTGAAATCGTGCTGATGCCGCCACGACTGATCGATCGAATTTCTTTGATCTCTTCGATGTCTCGCAAACGGTTTTCGATCTTCTCGCTAACCTGACTTTCCACACGCTGCGCGTCTGCGCCCGGCAATGGTGTGGTGATTAATGCGGCACGCTTCACCAAGACAGGGTCTTCCATTCGTGGAAGAATCGCGAAGCTGCTGAAGCCAGCGACCATGATCAGCGTCAAAATCAACACCGCCAGCCGCGAATCATGATAGAAACCGAACGCGATCGAACCGATCCAAGACGAATCTGGCAAGGCCTCCGTATTCGGTGCGTCCGATCTATTCGCATCACCGCGTGTCTGTGTCGACCGAGTCATACGTCGTCTCCCGATGCCGGGACCGACCGCGTGGATCGATCGCATCGTGCGGATCCGTCCGGCTCGGTGTCGTCCGATATCGTGGTTTCGGAAGCAGTGGCTTTCGGACGCTTGGCTGATGAATCATCCGGATCACGCAGCGGCGGCGTTCGTTTCGCCATGACGCGTGTCCCCGGCCCCACGCGATGTGTCCCCCGACCGACGATCCAATCACCGCGATGAAGCATCCCGGTGACTTCGCACCACGGGCCATCAGTCGACAAGACACGCACATCACGGCGTTCGATCGTACTGGGAACCATTTCGACATCTTGCGTCCGGGCCTTCGTCGTTCCGGCGACACGATCAACCTGCAGTTGACTGTCATCGAATTTCGCGGCGGGGTTTTCCACCGCTGCCAACACGGACCACAAACCACGGGATCCGCGAACGAGCGCCGTTGTTGGGACCCAAAACCGAACGGAAGAACGATGGCCGGACGTCTGCGGGGTGGCGATCAACAATGTGACTGCTTGCCCGACCAAAACGTCATCGGCCGCGTCAAACCGGACATCGATTCGTTGCGTCCGGGTGTCCACGTCCAATGCCGGATGGATTCGCAAAACCATTGCGGAGTGACGTCGACCGTCGATTTCCGTTCGCAACGTCTGCCCAACCGCCAGCGTTGACACGATTTCCGGGGGCAATCCAAAGCGGGCTTCCAACGGCGGCGATTCGATCAGTCGGAACACGGGCTGATCGGCTCCGACGATCGTCCCTTCATCGACCTGACGCAGCGCGATCGAACCGTCAAACGGAGCCAAAATGCGACTGTCCTTCAGATCGACGTCGATTCGCTGCAGCATGGCTTTGGCAACGTCGATGTTTGCCTTTGCTTGCTGAACCTGTTCGATGCGTGTTCCTTCGGCCAGTTCTTCGTGGGCCGCCGTCGCAGATTCCAACGCCGCTTCCAAACGCCGAACGGCGAATTTCGCATCATCGAAACTCTGATCGCTACCAGCACCACGGGATCGCAAGACTTGTTCCCGTTGCCAACGAGACTGCGCCGCGGAAACTTCCGCACGCAACCGATCCACCTCCGCGGCGGCCGCAGCGATCGTCTGGCGTCGCGGTCCGGCGACGGCTTCGGCATGCTTGGCGACCGCAACGTCTAGCTGTGCCTGCAGGCTATCCCGCTCGGCTTTCAAATCCGACACGTCCAGCATCGCCAATTCGTCGCCCTGGCGAACCATGTCTCCTTCATGGACGTCGACTCGGTCGATTCGCCCGCTACGCCGGAATGCTAACAAGCTTTCACGACGCGGCTGGACGGTTCCCCGATACCGCGATACTTGTTCAGGCGGCTTTACCGAACCGACACTGATCACATCGACATACAGCAACGCGACATCCGCCGCGGGCTCCGCTGCAACGTTTTGCAACGCAAAGCCGCCCGACAATGACCACGCGGCAAATAACGCGACCAATCCAACGGCCGTGATGACCGATGCGGCGACCAGCGGGCGATTCGACGGGCGAAACACCAGCAATCCAATTCGTTGGATCATGTCATGGGCCTAGGTTTCGGTGGAAGTGGCAAGCCCCGTTTGCCGTTTCAGTTCGTCCGCCTTTTGACGCATCAATGGCAAGATGCGTTTGACATACCGGTTGTATCGCGACGAATCGAACAATGGTTGCCAACCGATTCCGTCCAGCATCGCGTTGCAATTACGACGAATCGCCTGATCAGGATCGTGAATCCCAATTTCGCTAAGCGACGGACTGGTCGCCGCCAGGACGTGACCGCCATAGGTCAGCGACCATAACCCCATGACGACATCCGCCACCTGCTTTCCACGTGGCAATTGCAAATCACCTTGTTCGATCGCCGTTTCAATGACGGCTCCGACCACACCGATGCATTCGTTTTCGCATTGCATCAAGACGTCGCGTCGCCCGGCGGACGTCTTCTGCCACACGCTGTCGTGACGGATCACCTGTTCGACCGAAAAATCGTCGGGCAATTCGTGAACGTAGACTTCACAGGCGATCCCGATCGCGGCGATCTTCTCCCGTGATGCCTTGCCCAACGTGACGCCGTACTTGAACAGTTCGACCCGCCGTGCCGAAGCACGCGCCGCCAACGACAGGACGATGTCTTCTTTGTTGGGAAAGTGGTTGTAGACCGTGCCGCGGGTGTAGCGAATCTTCTTGGCTATCGCATCCATGCTGACGGCCGACACGCCGCCGCGTCGGATCATCGGAAGGGCGGCCGCCAAAATCCGAGATTCGCGCTGACGGATTTCGATCTGCTTGGGGGTCAATACATCCATACCCCCAGTATTCGTCGATGCGATTTATTGACAAGCTGTCAAATTTGACATTTTGTCAATTTCTTTACATCGCGACGGGTTCAGTCGTCGTCAGTCAGGCCGAGTTCGCTGAGCATTTCGTCGTCCAACAGGTTCAGGCCCGCGGATTCGATATCGTCGGCAAGTTTTCGACGATGCTGGTCGATCATCTTGGCCAACGCTTTGACGGCCACCGGCATCACCGCACCGGTGCTGTGCCACTGCGACGACCATTCTTTCAGGATTTCGCCCAGCCAGAGGTCGCGGTGCAACCAGTGGCGAACGGCCAGATGAATGCGGGACTCTGGATCGTCGACCAAGTCCAGTTCGGCGGCCGCATCCAGAACCACCACCACGACCGCTTCGGGCCAGGGCAGGGTGAACCACTGTTCGCCGCTGCGTTGCCGGATGTGTTCGTCCACGGCGATCAGCGTGACCAAATAGGCGATCCGCAGAACTTCCGGCAATTCCCGGTGGGCGTCGGTCAACATCGCTTCGATCCAGAAGCGACCATCGGGCGCGACACCTCCGTCGCCTCCCCGCATGGGCTGGACCCAGTACCCGTTGACTTTGGCGGGCCACCAATCGTCTGGCGGCTGCCCCTGCCAGATCTTCTTGGATATTTGGTTCAACAGGCCGGGACCATAGGATTCCCAGGCTTCACGAAGCGGCCGGCCACGCAATTCCAATTGCTGGTTCAGCTTGGGAAACCGGCGATCAAACGCCGATCCCGCCGAAGAAAACAAATCGGCAATGGCGCTGGCCGTTTGTTCGGACTGCAATTCCGATCCACCGGCATCCAACAACGCCTGCTCATAGTCCTTGATCGCCGCTTTGCGTTGAACCGGTCCGTCTTTGCGGACCGCGGCGGTCCGAATCACCGCATCCCAAAAGCGATACACGTCCAAAGACTCGGACACCAAGCGGGCATTGATTTGTGTCACCGGCGCGGCCATCGCTTTTTCCGTGGCCGCATCCACGCAACCGGCACCTCCGGCGACCACATGCGCCGCGTGCAACATGCTGAGCCGCCCGTGCGTGGACCACCGAACTTGGGTCGGCCTAGGCACCGGATGCTCCCTTCACGTCGCTTCCGGGAGACGCGGGATCCTGGGATGCCGGAACAGCCTTAGCCGTCGACTGGTCTTCACACAGATGTTCGCTGATCCACCTTTCCAGTTCTTCGAAGTCCACCGGCGGCAGAACATTCAAATCGGGACGCAACCGGACCGCATCGCGGACATACACGTGGTTGATGTCGGCTTGTGGAAGGTCGGTGTTCCAATGGATCAGCACGCGAATGCACCGTGGCAGCGAACCGTCGACGGAAACTTCGTAACCGCACAACAATGGCACTTCCAGCCATCCCAACTGTCGCGCCGCCAGCGCGGGAAACTCACTTTCGATATCGCGCGTGACCGTGAAAATGGCGCTGGCAACGTCGGCCGCATCGATGCCGTTGCGTCGGATCATCAGCGCCAACAGCTGGCGGGTCGCCGACAGGACCTCATCACGAGTGTCCTGCTGGACCGTAATCGCCCCTCGGACTCCACGGCAAACAGTCATCTTGGCCAGATTTCAGTCAAAGAAAGGAACACGGATAATTCGTCACGGGGCCCCGAAAATCGCCCGATCCTGTGGACGCTACGATAAAGGACCCGCAGGCTTCTGGGCAGGGCGTCGCGGGGGATTCGTCGGCCCGACGGGTGACCGAACGTGCCGGCCGCCAGACGCACGGCGCCGTTCGCCCTGGACCGGCTTCAATTCCGAACCGATAAATGACGATAGTGGCAATCTGATCGCGGGTCATTTTGCCCGTGTTCTTGCCCACCCGTGCCTGTCGATCGGCCCCAATCCATGGACCGATTGACCGGCTTTTTCTTTACGATTCGAGCCGCCGATGACCCAAAATCGCACGCCGTACCAAGACAAAATCATCAAAAACTACTACCAGAACCGCGACGCGATCGGGCTGCAAAAAGCCCAGGAAGCGATCACGGAACTGTATCTAAGCGAAGGAAAAAAGCGGGAAACGATTTGGAAGCGGCTGGAAAGCCATCTTGAAAAAATCGGGCTCAAGTCCGAACAAATCAAAAAGCTGCGTGCCGCCGACGATCCGGCCAAGGTTGCCGAAGCGATTCAAAAATTCGCTTGACCCGGATCCACCCGCCCCACGTCCGGCCGCTACGTTTTGGGCGCCACCGCGGCGCGTTCCAAGCACGTCGCCACCAATGACGTCCAACCGGTCTGGTGGCTGGCCCCCAGACCCTGACCGGTATCGCCGTGGAAGTATTCGTAGAACAACAACGTGTCGTTCCAAAGCGGGTTTTCCCCGCTCGGCACGTTGCCCGCCATCGATGGCCGGACCGCCCCGTCGCCTGGACGCAGAACCAGTCGCGTCAGACGCCGGTTGATCTCGTCGGCCGCCTGGCAAAGGTTCATTTTGGTCCCCGAGCCGTCGGGCGCATCGATTTGAATCTGGTCACCGTAAAACTGGTGGTACCGCCGCAAGGCTTCGATCAACAAATAGTTGACCGGCAACCAAACGGGCCCTCGCCAGTTGGAATTTCCGCCGAACATCCAACTGTCCGATTCGCCGGGCACATAGGCGACACGATGCGTTTCGCCACGCAATTCCAACTCGAAAGGCCGCTGGGCGTGGCATCGTGATAGCGAACGGATGCCAAAATCTGACAGGAACTCCGTTTCCTTCATCATCACATCAACGACCGCTTGCAGGCGTTCTTTTGAAGCGATGGACAACAGCATTGATTCGCCACTACAGCCTTCACTGGCCCAGTGAATATTCTTTGCCAAGTGATGTCGGTATTTCAAAAACCAATCCAGCTTGTCCTTGAACACGGGCAACTGTTCGACCAGCCCCTGATCAATGATCTGCACCGCGATCAGCGGAATCAGTCCGACCAGTGACCGAACCTTCAGCGCAACCTGACGCCCATCGACGTGCAGACTGTCGTAGTAAAACTGGTCTTCTTCGTCCCATAGACCGTCGCCATCAATCGTGTTGATCGCGTCGATGATGCGAATAAAGTGATCCAAAAATTTGGACGCAAGTTCGGCATACGAATCATCGTCACGAGCCAATTCCAAGCTGATCGACAACATCGTTCCACAGTAGAACGCCATCCATGCGGTTCCATCGGCTTGTTCCAACTGGGTCCCGTGCGGCAACCCCTTGCTGCGGTCAAAGACGCCGATGTTGTCCAATCCCAAAAAGCCTCCGGCGAACACGTTATCGCCGTTGTCGTCGACTTGGTTCACCCACCAGGTGAAGTTCATCAACAGACGCTGGAACGACGTCGCCAGAAAAGTGCGATCGGGACAGCCCTGCCGAACGGTTTCCTGATAGACCCGCAAACACGCCCAAGCATGCACCGGCGGGTTCACGTCATCGAAATAGTATTCATAGGCCGGGATTTGGCCGTTGGGATGCATGTACCATTCTCTTAGCATCACGGTCAGCTGACGCTTGGCGAACTCGGGGTCGATCCGAGCCATCGGAATCATATGAAACGCCAAATCCCAGGCGGCAAACCAAGGGTATTCCCACTTGTCGGGCATCGACAAAATGTCTCTGGCATACAGATGTCGCCACCGACTGTTTCGACCGGACAGGCGTTGCGCCGGTGGCACCGCAACATCACGATCGCCTTTCAACCAATCGTTGACGATGTAGTGATAAAACTGCTTGCTCCACAACAATCCTGCGTAGGCCTGGCGACAAACGCTTCGTTCGTCGTCTTCCAAGCCGTCGGGCAGTACCGCGTCATAAAATGCATTGGCTTCATCGATACGACGGTCAAAGGTTTCTGGCACTGAAACGGAATCCGCACCGGCGGCGTCCGGATCGTACAACCGCACGGTGAATTGTTTGGACTGTCCGGCGGGAATCGTCATCGCGTACATGCCGGCGACCTTGGTGCCATAGTGACGCGGCTGTACTGCGTCGGTTTGGCCATTGATCACATAGCGATGAAAGGCGTCTTTGACATACGGCGTAAAGTTTTCTTCACCGAATAGCAATTCTTGGTTTGTTTCGTTGTCGGTGAACAACAACGGCACCTGATTGCCATCAGGATGATCACCGAATTCGCATCGAAACGGCTGCAGGAACTCGTGTTGCGTCCGCACCGCGTTGCCATCGACCTTTTCAATACGCGGCTTTAACGAACAGCCTTCGTGACGGCATCCCCAGACCCATGTGTTGCGAAACCACAACGTGGGCAACACCCAGATCGGATGAGCCTCGGGGCCATGATTGGTAATGGTGATGCGAACCATGATGTCGTCCGGGCCGGCCTTGGCGTATTCCGCCTGGACATCAAAAAAGCGGTCGTCATCAAACACCCCGGTATGGTGAAGCTCGTATTCTCCCTCGTCCAACGTCCGCCGGGCGTTTTGCGTCTGTAACAACTCATAGGGATACGCGGCTTGGGGGTACCGATACGATGCCTTGCAGTAGCTGTGTGTGGGAGTCGAATCCAAATAGTAATAGACTTCCTTCACGTCTTCGCCGTGATTGCCCTGTGGGCCGGTCAGCCCGTACAGACGTTCCTTCAAAATGGAATCGTTGCCATTCCAAAGCGCCAAAGCGAAACACAGTCGACATTGTCGATCGGAAAATCCCAGCAGTCCGTCTTCACCCCAACGATAGGCGCGGCTGCGTGATTGGTCATGCGTGAAATCGTCCCAGGCATCACCACCGGCCGAATAGTCTTCGCGAACGGTGCCCCACTGGCGTTCCGACAAGTAGGGCCCCCAGCGTTTCCAATTCTTTTGGCGGGATTCATTCTCACTCAGCCGTTGGTGTTCAACGGTCGTCGATGTCGGCGAATCATTCATGAACGATGAAAACTGTTTGATTTGGCTGGATAGGGGGTCGGACGCAAAGCAGTCGGGAAAGTATTCTAAGGCTGATCGGCGGACCGACGATGGCATAGCAAGGTGCATCCTGCACCCCCGAAAGGTGGCCCGCCCGTTGTTTTTTTTGATTGGAACCCCACCGTGTCAATGACTGCCTTGACGAAATCCAGCATCTACACCGCCTTCCTCGCATTCGCCCTGATCGCCCCTTGGTCCACGCGACTTTCCGCACAGCCCGCGGTTGCCGATGCGACCAGAGCCGATGAAACCACGTCTGCAGAAGCGACGGCGAATGGATCGATTGACTCGACCGAACCTTCCGAATCGTCCGGCGACGCGATCCGTGATATGCAAAGCAACGCGATTCGCGAACAATCCACCGCTTGGGGCCACTGGGGTGTCGACGCCACCAAGTACAGCAGCTGGACAAATCACAGCAACCGTTTGATTCCCGTCTACACGTTCGGCATCACACTGGATTCGCTTCGCCAGGAAGGCAGTGTGTACAGCGATCGCGAACGTCTGGAGAAGCTTTACGGTACGGTCACTCCGGGTACCCACCAACCGTCGGCCGACTATTTCGACCAGACCGATGTCTACCGGTTGCAGCAACAAGCAATCGCGGCGGGAAAAAAGAACATCGTGCTTTTCGTCTTTGACGGGATGGATTGGCAAACCACTCGGGCCGCCGCTTTGTACAAGGCGGGCAAGGTCCGATACGAACGCGGACGCGGTACCGGACTGTCGTTTCAAGACTACCGCGGCGTCGAAACCGACTATGGCGTGGTCGTGACCAGCCCACGCCAATCCGGCGCGACCTTTGACGTCGACGCCCAAACGGTCACCGGACAAAAAGACATCACCGGTGGCTACGACCCACAACGTGGTGGCCACACTCCGGCAATGGAACAAAGCCGCCGCAGTTACTTGGTCGGCCTGGAACGTGATCGCGAACACACCGTGACCGACTCCGCCGCCTCGGCGACCAGTCTGTGTAGCGGCATCAAAACCTATAACGGCGCGATCGGTGTCGACGCCTTCGGCCAGGCCGCCGAATCAATCGCCCATCAACTGCAACGGGAAAAAGGATTTGCGATCGGAATGGTCACCAGTGTGCCGGTCAGCCACGCAACGCCCGCCAGCGCATACGCCAACAACGTGACACGAAAAGATTATCAAGACATCAGCCGCGACCTGCTGGGCTTGCCATCGTCGTTTCATCGCGATGCGCCGAATCAGGGCGTCGACGTGCTGATCGGCGGCGGTTACGGCCAGGGCAAAGGTGCCGACAAGGTCCAGGGCAGTAATTTCATGCCGGGAAACACCTATCTGCACGAAAGTGACCTCCGCCGCAGCGACGTCGCCAACGGCGGGCGTTACGTGGTCGCCAAACGGACAGAGGACCGTGATGGGGCGGATGTGCTAAACGAAGCAGCCGATCAAGCCGTCAAAGGTAACCATCGCTTGGTCGGATTCTTTGGCGTCCGCGGTGGTCACCTGCCGTTCCGAACCGCCGACGGTGATTACAAACCGACCTTCGATATCCGTGGCACCGAAAAATACAGCCAGGCTGACATCAAGGAAAACCCGACGCTGGCCGAAATGGCGACCGCCGCCCTGAAGGTCCTGCAGCAAGATCCCGACGGATTCTGGCTAATGATCGAAGCGGGCGACGTCGATTGGGCCAACCACGCGAACAACCTGGACAACAGCATCGGCGCGGTGCTCAGCGGTGAAGCCGCCTTTGACGCCGTGGTCGACTGGGTGGAAAAGAATGACGCTTGGCAGGAAACCGCAATTCTGCTGACTGCGGACCACGGGCACTATTTGGTCATCGAATCGCCGGAAACCATCGCCGCGGCGGGAGCCGACAAAGTCGGCAAATCAGAAAAATGATTCTGGCCGGGGGGCCCGTCGGTCGATATGCTGCAATAACGGTCGCTCACCGGTGGCTGGGGCGATCGATCGGTTCCCCCATCCACCGGCGTGTGACAAAGTCAACGCTGTGGGAAATGCTCTCGCAGCGGCTTTTCCTGTCTTTGTCGAATGAAATACACGTGAACTCTCCGGACCAGTTGCTGGGTCCTGAATCCACGTCCGTGCATCTGATTGATGACGTGGATGCGGGTGACCAGGACGCAAAAATCCGTCGCTGCCAAGACATCATCGATTATCAGTTCTCCGACGAAACGCTGCTGCGTGCGGCGTTGACTCATGCGTCGGGAGCTTCCAACCGCTTGGCCAGCAATGAACGCTTGGAATTCTTGGGGGATGCCGTGCTGGGCCTGATGGTCTGCGAATGGCTCTTCGAAGAATACCCCGAGTACAACGAAGGTGATTTGACGAAGATCAAATCGGCCGTTGTCAGCCGGCGTTCCTGCGGCCGTGTGGCCTGTCGCTTGGGCCTGGACCGATGCCTGATTGTCGGTCGCGGCGTGACGCGAAACCGCAGCTACCCCCGGTCGTTGGTCAGCGACGTTTTTGAATCGGTCATTGCAGCGATCTATCTGGACGGCGGCCGGGATGCGATCCGCGATCGCATTCGTGACTGGCTGCAGGACGAAGTCGACGCGGCGGTCGAAAGCCAGGGGGCCAGCAACTACAAATCGTCGCTGCAACAGCATGCCCAGCGTGATCTGGCCAACACTCCGGTGTATCAGCTGGTTCGCGAAACCGGCCCAGACCATCGCAAGGCGTTTCTGATTGCTGCGGTCATCGGCGAACAATCTTTCACGCCCGCGTGGGGTAATAACAAGAAAGACGCCGAACAACGCGCCGCGGCCAACGCTTTGGCCGAACTGCGTGAAGAACCACTGCCGTATCCCAGCGGCGCTGCCGGCGAATCGTCTGCCGAAACGTCCGCCTGAATCACCGCCGGCGTCTCAAACCGCCGGGTCGATATGGCGTGGCCGTGTCGCGAACCAGGCGGCCACCATCAACGGCGACAACAAGGCCAGGAATCCCCAAATCGCCGCCTGAAAACTGCCGGTCTGGTCACGCGAGATTCCCATCAAAAACGGCCCGCAACCACTGCCGGCCACGGTCAGACACCAAACCGTCCCGCGGATCTTTCCCAAGTGTCGGCGTCCGAAATAGCGCACCCACACGACCACGCCGACGGCAATCAACAGACCCTGACCGCCACCAAAAAAGACGGCAAACACATAGTAGCCCGGAACGGAATCCCAACCGATCAGACAGCCGACCGACAAGTTGAGCGATACCATGCCGATCCCCAGCAAGCGATGAAGCGGCACAAAATCCGCCAGCACGCCGCCGACCAACTGCATCGCCAGCATCGACAGCCCCAATGCCTTGAAAAGATCCGAAGGTAACGCGTCCGGCATGCCGCGATCGGCACACAACGTGTACAAGTGAAACAGGACCCCAGTGCCCACCAATGCCCACAACGCATTGCAGGCGGCCAAAATTGGAAATGCGGTCGTTCGCGACGCTTCGGAAAGGGTCCAGGCATCTTCTGGCGTTGTCACAGTCGACTGCTCCGGTGCATCGCCTTGATTCGCGTCGACATCCACTTCCCGCCGATCATCCGCTGTGCCCCGACCAAGCGGCCTGTCCGCTGTGTCGGGTCCCCGATCGATTCGGCCGTCAACATTTTGCCCGATGTCCTCGGGACGATTCACGAAGACCAACAGCAAGACGGGCACCATTACCATCGCGATCAACGCGGCCATGCGGACGTAGGTTTGACGCCACCCATAGGCATCAATGGACTGGGAAATCCAAGACGGTACCCAGGCGAATGCCAACGCGGTCCCGATGCTCATCACCGCAGACACCCGCCCCAAGCGGCTGCGAAACCACATTGCGATACTGTTGCTGCCCAACAACGTCAGCGATCCTTGTCCCAGGAATCGCAACATCAGAAACACCGCCAGTAGGCCCCAAAACCCCGACACCGTCGAAGCGGCTAGACAGGTTCCTGCCAGGGCAACGACCGCCAATAGTGTCACGCCTCGCAGACCGAAACGATCCGCCAATGGGCCCACCCCGGACAGTGGAAAGGCGGCGAAGAAAGTCCCCAACATGTACGCCAGCGATAACCGACTGTCGGACATCCCCAAATCGTCGCGAAGCGCGGGCATAAACGCACTGACGGCAAAGGTTTGCCCAGGGCTTGTACAGATTTGCACCAGCATCGCCACCGGCAGCATCACGTAGCCATAGAAAAACGGGAATCGCCAGGCCACACGACGCAACAAGTTTCAACCGCCGGTCAATCGATAGGGAACGGGTAAATGGTTCTTGCCAGTGGAACCATTCGATTTGATCCAGCCTAGGGGACGATCCTGCCAAGTAACGACCACCCAACCGCGCAGAGCACAATCGATGACGTTGCCCGACAGGTAGCGACGTGCCTGGGCATCATCAACTTGGATCGTTTGCACAGGTGTGACCGATGCGAATGCCCGCCGCGCCAATCCGTGCGCGGGCTTCCATGTTTTCCCGGTGCAATAGGCCAACTCGGGCAACTTCGCAGCGATCAACGGTACCCACTGCGGTGCATCCACCGGTACACACATGGCAACATCACCGCGAATGATCGTCCGCTGATGAAGTCCCGCCGCGTCGTCTGTGACCCAATCACCGGGTTCGAATTCAATGCGTCTGGGACCACGACGATCACGCCGATTCTTGTGTCGTTTTGCCGATGAAATTCGGTCGCCCCCATGGGTCGGTGAAGCTTCGTCGCGCGTCGACATCGCGTCCCCGCCAGCGTCCAATCGCGCCGCAAAGGCACCTGCGCAGTCGTGCAGATGTGGCCACAAGCGATAACAACCGTCGGCCACAGAACGATAATCGCGCAATGCCTCCAACTGAACCGGCACCATCGACGCGGTGTCAACCATTCGTTGCACCTGAGCTTCGTTTTCGTCCACCGCGAAAGTGCATGTGCTGTAAATCAGTTTGCCGCCGGGACGCAATAGACGCACGGCCGCATCCAAGATGCGATTTTGCCTGGCAGCACTGTGCCGAACCTGACGTGCTGAGAACGAGCCTTCGGATTGCTTGCCGCGGGCAACCAGCGTTTGGCCGCTGCACGGCGCATCGACCACCACACAGTCGAACTGTCCGGTCAACTCCGACGCCAAATCCTCCGGGTCCTTTTGGCTGATCGCCCAACGATCGCTTCCGGTCCGCGTCAGGTTGAACTCCAACGCCGCCAGCCGTGACCGGATCGGCTCATTGGCCAACACAAACCCACTTTCGCCGACCGCTTCGACCAACGCGGTTGCTTTTCCGCCAGGGGATGCACACAAGTCGCAAACGAGACCGCCGGCCAGTTCATCGGTGTCCGCACCGCAAGCGGCCAGCGCCAACAGCGATCCGGCGTCCTGCAGAAAGAAGTCACCGGCCGCATACCGCAACGTGTCCGCAGGCCGGCGTCCCTGCCAAGTACCATCGTGTCGGAACGCACCGTGATACCAGGGCACGGTCGGCCCCAAATGACCGGCCCGGATCCCGTCCGATTCGGATTGCGATTTTGCATCGTCAATCCAGCGACGATGCAACCGCATGACGCTGCCGTGATTGACCTCCAGGGCCGCCAAGAAATCGGCCCATTGATCATTGGGTAATCCACAGACACCCAGCGAATCCCGTAATTCGCTGCGCCAGTCGCCAGATTCCCGGCCAGTCGGTTCGATTTTCTTGCCGGTCATGCCCGAATTGTGGCGGGGACCGGACGAACCGAAAATGGGGTTATCAGACCCGACGTTCGCAACAAGTGGCGGGTCAGCGGGGACGAATCAATTGCCGATAGATACCCAGGCCGGTCGACAGCAGGCCGGCCAGAATCAGTGGCGACGTCAGCGTGAACAGGATGAACACCAAATGTGGCAGACGCCCCTGGTCGCCGGTTGCTGGGACCACGTCGGCACCAAAGAGGACCCGCAATTCATTTTGCACGGCATCGACACGAGACGCATACAACATCCCGGCCGACATCAATGCAAAAATCAGCATCACCAACAACATGAACGAAAGACTGATCTGACGTCGGTTGCGGCGGGTTGCGGATGGGGGTGGGTTCATCAGGTCAAACCATCAGGATGTTGGCATCGCGAAACCGAACAGCCATCGCGTCGCCTATTCGTCAAAGATACCGGCACCAAAGCCGTCATGGTCGTCCGCGTCGCTTTCAGATTCGGTGTCTTCCACGGATGCGGAATTCGTCGTGCGCGCTTGAGCCGCGGCACGATCACCGGGCCGATCCGACATCTTAGGTCTCGGGGGGCCAGCTTCACCGGCCGAATCGATCAAAGTGGCTTCCTGTCGCTGGTCATCGGACCGTTTGGGCTTGGCCGCAGGTTCGTTCACATTGGACTTTGCCGACGCGGCGGGGCGGTTGCCCGAGTTTCGTCGATCCTCGGAATCCAGATCATCGGCGCTCACGTCTTCGAAACCGAAATCGTCGTCGTACCGCGAACGGTAACCGGGCTGGCTGGCACGTGCGACTTCGGCTTCGAATTCTGCCAACACCGCGTTCTGAATCAGCTCGCGACACTCGCTGTTGATCGGGTGGGCAACGTCGGCATACAGCTTCTGTGGCGAATCATTGAAATCCGCATCCAACCGCAGCTTTCCACCGCATTGGTTGCAGAAATTCGCGCGCAGATGATTCTTGTAGCCACAACGTTGACAGTGTCCGGCCAATTTACGACTGGGCATGGCAACGAACGGGCCATTGGTCCCATCGATAATCTTCAAATCACGAACGACAAAACAATCGTCGATCGTGATCGAACAGAATGCTCGCAGACGGTCTTCGCTGGATTCCATCAACTTGATGCGTACTTCAGTGATGTTCACCGAACACCCTCCCTAACTTGCCGTCACGTCGTGGGGCCGAACTTGTCGCTGGCGAATCCTGATGACCGGTCCAAACACTGCACTCGACACGCCCAAAGTCCTGCAATGGTTTTCAATCAAACCAAGGGACGGCGGCCTGCAATGGAAGCGGGCTGCCGCACGGGTTAGGGCGGTGCGTCGGATCCGGAAATACGGGTTCACGGTTGTCACGTCTGAGTCTTTGCGGGCGGAGGCAACGAACACGCTGTCATCACTCTTGCACCGGGGCATAATTGCTGACGTAGCGTCTCAGCCGCCAAGCCGGCCGATTTGGGGGTATCCGCTATCCCGAAACTGGCCGAACCGCTACCCGTTAATTGAACCCCTTTCAGACCGCTTTGCCACATAGATTCGTGAATTTCATCGATACGAGACGCAATTTTCCGTGCGGGATCGGTCAACCGATTCCCCATAAATTGCCCGATTTCGCTGATCGCCAAGGTCTTCAGGCTATTTCGTAGTGGTGCCGAAGATATTGGGGAATCGGGCACGGTGGCCCCCTGATATACCCGAGCCGTCGACAATGCGATCGCCGGGTAGACGATGACGAAATTCAGCCGGCCGCCGATAGGCACCGGCTGCAAGACTTCACCGCGACCGGTTGCCCAGGCGACCGGCGAAATTGACGCACCGGAGTTTTCGCTGACGTTTGGAGTGCCCGCAGGCACCGTGCCGGCCGGATCCGGGGCCGGCGGCAGTCGCAAGAAAAAGGGAACGTCACTGCCGATCTCGGCCGCCAAGCCGTGCAGCGAATCAAGGTCGCCCCGGCGTCCGACCAGGGTGGCGATCGCCAACAGCGTCATCGCCGCGTTGCTGCTGGCACCGCCCATGCCCGCACCGGCCGGGATGCGTTTGCCAAGCGTGATTTCAAATCCGAAATCCAAATCGAAGTGTTTGACCGCGGCTTCGGCGGCCCGCCAAACCAGATTGCGTTCGTCGCAAGGGATGTCCAGCAATGATGCGGCGGACTCCGGTGCAAGCGATGGATCGACATGGGCATCGGGCCCCAGCGCAGCTTTCGAAGACGGTTCGACGCCAAGTTGTTTGGCAAGCTCGCGACGCGAAGGCGACCAGTCCACTTGCAGTGAAATGCCGGGCTGTTGCCGAACACGGATTTGCAATTCATCCACCAGGTCGATGGCGACCATCACCGTATCGATGTCGTGGTATCCGTCGTCGCGGCGTTTGCACAATTCCAAAAACAGATTCAGCTTTGCCGGGCAAAGCATCCGTATTTGCGATGCGTTGGTTTTGGACATGGTTCCGATCGCGCAGAAAAATCAAGCGGCACGTCGAACCACCGTCTCTTCGGTCGATGACCCGCAAACTTCGGCGTCATCATAGGCGATGATGGAAATTCCTGCGCGACTGGCGTCGCGATAGGTTTGATCTTGGTCGACAACGATCGTCCGTTCCGCCTCGATGACGATCGCTTTGCCGCCGGCGGCATGAACGTTGGCAATCGTTTGCGGACCGATCGTGGGAACGTCAAACCGCATGTCTTGGTCCGGCTTGGCCACTTTGACCAACGTCCAACCGCCGCGAGAGCACAACTGACCGGTGCGCTGGATACAGGCGTCGGTTCCCTCGATCGCTTCAACCGCGATCACGGTTCCGTCTTTGATGGTGATCGTCTGTCCGATGTCCAGCCCGCCCATCTGACGCGCCACCCGCCAACCGGCGCGGGCATCGGATTGCAATGCGGGCTTGGGCGACGGACCGGCCAAATGTCCCTGATTCACAAGCAACTCCGGAGCCAAATCGGTCGCGGCATGAACCGCGATTCCCTGACGTAGATAAAGTTCTGTCACCGCGGTCAGCAGGCTGTCGTCGCGGGCGTCGGGCCGACGCCCCAGCAGCAATGGTGCGAACACCCTGACACACGTCCAATCGGGCAAGTGACGCCACACCGATCGGGAATACAATAAATCCGACTTGAACAGTTTGCCGGCCATCGTAATGCCGGTCACCTTGTGACGACGAAAGTACCGCAAGTGTCCGCCCATACGGCCGACGCCGGACCACTGAACCGCGTCACACACGTCCTCCAATTCGGCAGACGCGTGTCCGTTGATCGCAATGCAATGCACCGGATGCCCGTTGTCTTTTAGCGTTTGAGCCACCAACACAGGCAAGCGTCCCCAACCGGCGATCAGCCCGATCGGCCCCGCAGCATCCGCACCACGAATCGGGGCCATGGTTCACGCCGCCTTTCGAACGGGTACGTCGTCGCCGACGATCTGACGCAGCGACTGCAGTTCCTTGCGAAGCGATTTCAGTTCACGTCGCATCTCGGGCAACTTCCGTTCGGTCGCCATGATCTGCATTTGTTCCCGCTGGCCGGTCGCCGGTGACCCCAGCAGAACTTCGTGACCCTGGCTGTCTTCCATCACGCCGGCCTGGGCGCCGACGATCGTCTGATCCCCCAGCTTGATGTGATCTTTCAATCCGACTTGGCCAGCCAAGACGACGTAGTCACCGGTGTGACAGCTGCCGGCAATGCCGACTTGGCTGCAAATCAAATTGTGGCGACCGATCCGACAGTTGTGTCCGATCATCACTTGGTTGTCGACTTTGGTGCCTTCGCAAATCCGCGTCGCACCATAGGTGCCGCGGTCAACGGTGACGCAAGCCCCCAGTTCCACGTCACGTTCGATGTGCACGTATCCCAGCTGAGCGGTCGGGACGTGACGTCCGTTTTCTTGGCGATATCCGAAGCCGTGCGCCCCCAGGACGCTGCCGGCATGAAGGACGACGCGTGGTTCCAAGCGGGTGTACGAATAAAGCACGACGCCGGCGTGCAACACGCAGTCTTCGTCAATCGTGCAGCACTGGCCGACCACCACACCCGGCATGATCCGGACGCGGGCCCCGATGAAGGCACCGGCCGCCACGGTTGCCGTTGGATGAATTTCTGCGGTCGGATCGACCTGCGCGTCGGGATCGATTCCGGCTTGCGGGACGGTCGCGGGCAGTGGAGGACGAAAATGGGCGACGATCCTGCCGAACGCTTCGTGGGGATCCTCCACGACGATCTGAACACACTCCGCTTCCATACCGTCGGCCAGGGCAACCGGCGTGACGACCGCGGCGGCACAGCCCGGGTCGAATTCCCCGGCCCGTTTGGCTTCGTCCAACAGAGTGATTTGCCCCGTCTGGCATTCGGCCGGCGGGTTGGCCCCGGTGATCATCCGGGAAGGGTCTCCGATCAACTTGCCACCCACCATGGCGGCCAAGTCCGAGATTGAAATGGTCATCCGAATCCTTTCGGAAAGCTCGACGGTTGCGTGTCGTCCACCGGTTTAGCCGATCCGCTGGTACCAAGACAAGACGATTGTCGTGAAACGATGCCCCACTTATCGACATCACATTGACGACAAACTGAGACCGCATCCACGGCTGGCCATTATCAATTTGACGACACGCGTTTTCCCGCATGGGCCTCACTCAAACGACCATAAGTCGCAGCAAAGAAACGACTTATGGCAATGCGATGGGCGTCGCTGGAAATTCTGGCATCCGCGATGCGTTTCACGACCCTTGAAATCGGTCGTGACGGCCGAACGCACTTTTCCACCGCCCCCCGGGCTCTCCCACGCACGCAAGGGACGCTTTTGACCATGACCCGTATTTGGACCCTGACCCTGTTGGCATTCTCGATCGCTCCGGCAACGGTCGCATCGGCCAATCACGACACGCCGCTTTACCGAGCCGCCGACTATTACCGCGACGCGGTCCGCGAATTTGAAACGCACAGCGATCGCGCCCGATATCTGGATTCGTACACCGAACGAGCGATCGATCGTTTGAATTCGGCCGCCAACCTGCTTCGTACCGCCGCCCGCGACCCTCGCAATACGGACCGATTGTTGGACCGATATTACGATGTGGTGGGGCTGCAGGATCGGATCGAAGCGACTCTGTTCTCCAGCGGATACGCCGATCCTCGTTTGACCGCTTGCTGGACCGATGTCCGCCGCGCTTTCACCATCCTATCGACACATCTGGAACTGGGCGGTGCCTACGGAGGCGCGGTGACACGCCTGCCACAGACGCTGGATCCCGGATACGCGTATGGCGGATATCGGTCGTCGTCGGTACCGATCACGCCCAACGTTCCGCAAACGATTCCGGTTCCGCCGCCGATCAGTGTGGCACCGATCACAACACCACGAACATTGGCGGTACCACCGATCTTTCCCACGACGCCTCGTGGGATCACCGTCGACGACTATCGTGCTTACAGCCCGCTGGACAGCGCGCCACGCCGAACTCCGTCGGGTTTGCCGCAATCTTGCGACCGATTTGACACGCGTGATTTCAATTACCGGTCCAGCTTGTATCGCAGCAGCGTGGCCGCACCCTATGGAACGCGACACATACATGCACCGGAGCATTCGCGGCGAGTGACGCGATCGCCCGCTGGCGACTTGATCACCATTGGCGCGCAACTGATGCGTCTGATGGACTAAGCAACACTGATCGGGCAAAGCCGTTGAAGAGGTCCGCGAACCGACGCGGACTACTTCGACGCTTCTTCTTCCGCCATCTTTTGCTTCATCAATTCGACCACCATCTGATACTGGTCGACCTCGGGAGCAAGTCTTGCGGCCAATTCCAGTCGCTGCAGCGCTTCGTCGTAGCGACCTGCCAAGTACAGCGCCAGTCCACATCGATGCTGAACATCGGCGTTCTCTGGTGCCAGATTGGCGTCGCGGATCAACAACGGCAACTCTTCGTCGCGCAGCTTCGCCGCGTATTGCTGGTACTGTGCGGCGGTCGGGCCGGGTTGCTGGGACGCCATCCGTTCCAACAAGGACGCGAGGTTCGTTCGCGGGCCGGTCATCGCCGGTTGGATCCGCAGCGCGTTCTGGTATGCCTTGGCGGCTTCCTCCAGTTTTCCGGTCCGTTCGTTCAAGATGCCCCATGTCATGTGGGCCCCCCCGCGATCACCACCGATCATCAGTGTCTGCTTGACGTTCTTCAGCGCCAAATCGACTTGGGTTCGCTCGGACGATGTCAGCGTGCCATAGGCATCCGATTGAGCCAGTGTCCGCGTGGCTTCGTCTCGCACCAGCGGTGAAGTGTCTTGCAGCGCGGTCACCAACGACTTCCGCGCCACCGTGGGCGGTGCGACTTGCATGACCGAGGCGGCCGCGGCGCGGACAATGGGTTCGTCGGTGGTGTCGGCCAAAATCTCCTTGGCAGCATCGACGATTTTGCGCAGTTCGCTGTCACCCACCGGACGCAGGGTCAGTTCGCGGAGCGCCGTGGCCCGTGCAATGGGCGGATACGGATAGCCACCGCGAGTCTTGGCGACCTTGATCAATCGCTTCACACCGTCGGGGTCACCACGACGAAACGCGGCAATGTCTTCGCCCCAGTGTTTGGGCGTTTGCCGGTCTTCGCCGTACCACTTTTCACAGGCGTCTTCGCACCATTGGTCGGTCTTGCGAACCGCGTCGGCCACGGGTTCGATCCCCGCCTGCGCGGCCAACAACCAATTGGCGTATTCCTCCAACGGGTACATCTTTTCGATCGTTTTCCGATCCTTTTCGCTGATCTGTTTTCGGACGTCTTCCAGCTGATCCATTACGTGACAATCGCTGCAGGCATTGGGTGTACCGATCGCCAATGACAGATCCGGGCGTGGCACCCGCATGCTGTGGTCACGTCGTGGGTCAACCGCCATGTAGGTTGCATCAGGCATGTGGCAATTCACACACATCGCGCCTTCGGTGCCTGGTTCGTGATGATGGTGCGACGGGACGTCATACTTGCCGGCGGCGTGTTGGTGACAGTTGGTACAGACTTGGTTGCCGGGGAACTTCAGCTGCAACGAATGCGGATCATGGCAATCGGTACAACGAATTTTTTCGTGGTACATCTTGCTTTGGATAAAGGATCCATAGACGTACACTTCGTCTTTGATTTGGCCGTCGGCGTGATACGTGGCTTCGGTCAGCGTTTCCAACTGGAAATGATCGTGATAGGGATCACCGGGTTGAAAGGTTTCATCCAACAAGGCCCGCCGACTGTGGCAGGGTGCGCACGTTTCAATCTGCGGACGCGGATTATCGCCTTTCAGTTTGGCCAGGCCATATCCATGGTTGCGATCCCAAAACAAGGACCGGCTGTTGGCCAATTCCACGTGCAGACTGCCCGGACCGTGACAGGATTCACAACTGACATCGATCTCTGAAAACGTCGTGTGGTACTGGTTGGTCTTCAGGTCGTAGTTTTCTTGCAGGTTGGTCGAATGACATTCGGCGCACATGATTTGCCAACGCTGCCCGATGCCGGTCCAGTGCAACGGATCATCGGGTTCCATCTTTTCAAAGACGTCCGGCGGTGACAGGTAAAACCATTCGCCTTTTTCGGTGTCCCAGGTCAGTCGCAAGACTTGCACTCGCGCGACCTGGTCTTCGGGCATGTCATCGGGCCGATCGAATTCGACCATGTAGTTTTGCAGCGGCGTGTAACCGAAGACGTACTTGACTTCGAAGTCCTCCATTTCCCCGGTTTCGCCTTCGGTGTTCACCATGAATTTGTCGCCATCGCGATAAAACCGGCTGGTGACTCCGTATTGCGTGAACGTGACGTCGCCAAAGTCCGCAAGGACGGTTTCATCGGTCGCCAGATCCATGGCCAAATCGTGATGAGAATCCTGATACAGCTTGGCTTCTTCCTGGTGACAGTCCACGCAGGCTTCGCGGCCCACGAACGTTGCCTGGTACTCGGCCGGCTTGGCCGACCAATAATCGGCGGCAACCGCGGCGGTCACGACCACCAGTGCGGCGACAACGATCAATAGCGGCCAACGCGCACGACCGCGTCGCATGCGAAGGGAAGGGGATGAAGAATCGTCGGGTCGGAGCGTCAAGGGACTGTCAGTCGTCAAATCGGGGCGGGGAAATGTGTCGCCATCGCGACCATTGCATCGGGCAGATCCTGTTCGTCCGGTTCGACACGTCGTCGTGCCGGACGGCCGGAGATTCCATTGTGGTTCAAGTCAACGAAATCAACGAGGCAAAACCTTCAGCGACGGCACTTCATCGGGCGGCGGGCCCAATGCATCGGGCACCGAAAGGCTGGGGGCGTCCAAGGGCATTTCGTCATGCTTCGGTGGATTACCCATCGGTCTTGGCGGTATCGGCGCGGGCGGGGGCAACGCCGGACGAACACTCGGTCCGGGCTGCTGATGTTCGGTCGGACGCACCGGATGACGGCGCGGGTCGGTGGGACGGTGTTCTGGATTGCGGGCGGGGGACGTCCAATTCGGATCGCCATCACCCGGCCGTGTCAGGTGGTGCCCATGGGCCATCGGCCGGGATCCCAGCACGACGCCGGCTTGTCGCCGCAAATCATCCACCATGCGAATCGTCGCCGGATCGGCATCACCCACGGTTCGATTCCACTTCTCTAATTGACGTGCGGTCCGCAACAACTGTTCGGCCAACTTTGCGGCCATATTGCCCGCCGCCATATTGCCCGCCGGTCGGGGCGGTGCCGACGGAGGCAATGCGTGCGGAACCAGCGAAGGGTCCAACGTCGATCCATGCAGCACGCTTTTGTTGCTACGCAGGTGCTCCAAAATGCCGCCCAGGATCGACGGGTCGTCCGAACCCGGGGTTCCGTTTCCCTGCAGCGCTTCTTTGATCTTGTCCATCACCGCGTCATCGGCATCGGGGGTGCGAAGCGTCGGGGCGGGCGGCAAATCGGCGGGCACTCGGATCTGAGGATTTTGCGGGGGGTCGTCCGTCGTCTGGGGCGCAAACTCCGGCGGAACTGCCAAAGCCATCCCCGTGCAAGACGCGAACAGGCCGAACCACACGACCAGGACGGTCGCGGCCCAAGGCGTCACGCGTCGCAACAGCACTGCTGGGCAACAGGTACATCCCATCACTCGTCTCCCTTCGAAAAAAGGCTCTCTTTGCCCAAGGGATCACCAACACTGGTGATCACCGTGACAATCGCCACACGTCTCTGGCACACACTGGCACCAGGGTCAGCATGGACAACCGCCATTGTCGCGGACAGGTCACTGATGTGCGACGGGTGCCTGTCGAAACGGATGTCCTGGGGTAGGATTGGACATCACACCGCAGGGAACATCCCGCCCCTTCCCCTTTCGGACAAGCACCACTGGACCACGGAACGTTCGATGTACGATTCGATTTGTCATCCCGACGACTTTTCCTGGAAGGAGTCCGACTTTGCCGGCGTCACCAATAAGGTCCTGAACACGAATCCGAATACGGGGGGGCTGACCGTCCTGACCCGGATGGACGCGGGCGCTGAAATTCCGGCTCACCACCATGACATCGCCGACGAATTGGTCTACGTGCTGGAAGGCGATTTCATCGAAAATGGTCAACACTATCGCCCGGGGACCGTTTTCTTTGCTCAGGCGGGAACGAAACACGGCCCCCACTATTCCCAGCACGGTTGTGTGGTGCTGACCCAGTTTTCCAAAACCCTGGACTTTGTCTTGGACTGACGAATATCTGCGGCGTGGCACGGATCTGGGGCGTGGCCCGTGTTTCGGTATTCCCAATGCCCCGCACCTTGCTGCGAATCAGGCAAGCGACGCGGCACCGTCCAGCTTCATTTCCATAAAGACTGCGGGCCCAAATGTCGGGTCCAGTTGATAGCGTTCGAACCCGAACTGTTTATAAGCGGCCACCGCGCCCCGGTTTTCCGACAACACCTCCAGCGTCATCTTGCAACACCCGCGACGAATCGCAATGTCGCGGGCCGCATTCAACAGTCGTCGGGCGATCCCACGGCGTCGAAAGTCTTGATGGACGATCACGTCGTGGATGTTCAACAGCGGACGCGCCGCGAAGGTGGAAAACCCTTCGAAACAATTCAGCAGTCCGGCCGGGCGATTGTCGACGTACGCCAACACGCTGTCGGCATCGCTTCGGGTGGCCAACCGCGCCGCCAAGCTTTGGCGAACCTCCGCCGACAAAGGCTCTCCGCCGCCGCTGACGTCGCTGGCATAGTGATCCAACATCGAAACCAGGTCGTTGGCATGTTGGGAATTCTGATAGTCGACGGCGACAAGTTCAATCTTGCTCATAACATCCCGGCGGTGTCACGAAGAACGGGACCGCGTGGCGGACGCGGTGGACCACGAAACGCGGCCCTAGACAACACAAATCTTGCAAAACAACACCGACGCCAACCAGCCGCTGAACGTTCGATCGACGGACCATCCGCAGCCATGGGGGGAATGAAATCCCGTCAGTGTGTGAGCAGTGCAGCCGACAGCCTCCTTGCATCGCGCACGGCCCGCATCCTGTCCACGTCCGCCCCCAAACGGGATACAATGGACGTTCTTTCGGTTCGACGTTGAATGAGGCGACGTCAATAGCATGCCCATCATGATGTCAGGAAACCTGTCATGGCCAAAATCTTAGTAGCCGAGGACAGCCTGACGCACATGGAAGTGTTACGGTCGATCCTGGAATCTGACCAGCACGATGTCGATTGCGTCGAAGACGGCCAGCAAGCGCTGGACTATCTGAACGACAACCGTTGCGACGCCATTGTGACGGATCTAAACATGCCGGTTCTGGACGGGTGCCAGCTGGTTCAACACCTGACCAACAGCGATCCGGAAATCCCCATCGTCGTGGTCACCGCGCGTGGCAGCGAATCGCTTGCGGTTGACGCGTTGGCCATTGGTGCGACCGACTTTGTCCCCAAGGATTCGTTGCAACAATTGTTGACCAAGGTCGTCCGACAAGTTTTGGGCTACCGCGTCGCCGAGGCTCAGGCATCAGGTCTGGCGGGACAACTACGCAAACCCGAATTCTATTTCAAGCTGACCAACGACATCGGTTCGATTCCGGTCGTTGCCAATTACTTGGTGACGACAATGGCGGCGGCCAAGTGCGGAAACCCCAACTTGCGTTACCGAACGGCAACAGCAATGGCCAGCGCAATCTTCAACGCGATTCAGTACGGTAACCTGCAGATCCGCGAATCACAGATCCTGGATCCTCAACACGCCGACGCGGCCGACTGTGACTTGGCGGTGCGTGTCAAAGTCAGCATCGCGAATTCCGACACGCGGATTTCGGTGGCCCATGAAGGCAAAGGGGCCATCACACGAACGACCCCCGCACCTGGCACCCCCGAATCTTTTGAAATCGAACAGTGTCGCGGCTTGATGTTGATGACCAGCTTCATGAACGATGTGATGTTCAATCACCGTCGCAGCGAAGTCACTTTGGTCGTCCAGCACTGACCACGTCGGTGCTTGCGTTTAGGTTAAGTCTGGGGACAGACGATGACCTTCATTTGATCCGGGTCACCTTTGTAAAGCCGATCGAACCACTCGGGCCCTTGTGCCAGCGTGATCTTCTGGGTGATCAGCGGACGAACATCAATGATGCCTCGGGCCATCATGTCGATGCACTGGGGATATTCACCGTTGCAGCCACAGGTGCCTTGCAACCGGATTTCACGCGTGACCACCGACTGCAGCGGCAAATCGATCGTTGGCGTGACGTTTCCGACCAAGGTCACGCAGCCACCTTTGCGAACCGATTCGATCGCGGTCTGTACGGTCGGTGTCATCCCGACGACTTCCATCGCCACGTCCGCCCCTCGTCCGTCGGTCATTTGAATGACCGTTTGTACCGCGTCGACCTGGCTGCTGTTGATCACGTCGGTGGCACCAACGTCTTGGGCGACCTTCAAACGACGATCGTTGATGTCGATGGCAATGACGCGCGACGCACCGGCGGCACGAACGGCTTGGATCGTCAGCAAACCGATCATCCCCGCACCGACCACCACCGCCGTATCGCCCAGGGTAATGGGGGTCACGTTGGCCGCGTGTACCGCCACCGAAACCGCTTCGACCAGGGCGGCATGTTCCAACGGTAGACCGTCGGGCAGGCGATACACGATTCGCCGTGGAACACTGATGCGTTCGGCGAATGCTCCGTGGCGACGGTAATCGCCACAACTGACGCCCAACACCATGCGGTTGTCGCACAAATTCTGGTGACCAGAACGACAAAAGTCGCACTGACCACAAGACACCATCGAATCAAACGTAACGGCATCGCCGGGTTTCAGGTCGGTCACGTTTTCGCCGGTCCGAACAACGTTTCCCGCCGCCTCGTGCCCCATCACCAACGGTGGGATCCGGCGGCCGCTGCTGCCGTCATAACCGTGGATGTCGCTGCCACAGATTCCACATGCTTCGACCTGGACCAGAACGTCGTCAGGCCCGACTGCCGGTTCATCGACGTCGGTGACTTCCAAGTTTTTGTATTCGGTCAGCAGAAGAGCTTTCATGACGCTGGCAGGTTTCTATCGGGGCGGGGAATACGGAAACGGGCGGCGGACGAACGGGCAAAAAGCCGCGCCGACGAAGTACCGCGTGGCGGCATTCGCTGGGCAACGTTTGGCGGGTTTCGCCGGGTGCCCCAACGTCGGCGAAGTCGCACGGCGCAGCAAATGTTAATCGTCCGCGAGCCAAATCGACAGCACGTGATCTGAAACGAGCCCGCAAAACGATTACTTTGGATACGGCACGATCACCTGATTCATGACCGTCCTGCGGTCTCGCCATGCTTTTTGCGACCTCGTCCCACCCATCACTTGCGGCCCGCCTTGATGCCTTCGATCTATGCTTTCCGGTGTCCCCCTGGTGCCCCCTTCACCCGACACGGCGACACGCAACGTTTCCACGTGCTGGCCTTGGTCGTCGGGTTGCTGTTGACCGTCGCCGCCACAACCGCCGGCGCCGACGATTTCCCCACACCGATCAACAACGATCGCGACGGCGACGCTCCGGTGATGTCGGCCGAACAGGCGGCATCCACCATGCAATTGCCCGACGGATTTTCCGCACGGGTTTTTGCCGCCGAACCAGACGTTCAAAATCCCATCGATATGGCTTGGGATTCGCGTGGTCGACTGTGGGTCGCGGAAAATTACACCTATTCCGATCGCAGCGAACGTTTCAATCGCAGCCTTCGTGATCGAGTCCTCTTCTTCGTCGACCAGGATGGCGATGGTCGTTCCGACCAGCGACACGTCTTTACCGACGACGTGCAAATGTTGACCAGTGTCGAAGTCGGACTTGGTGGCGTCTGGCTGATGTGCCCGCCGCAATTGCTATTCATCCCCGATGCCGAAGGTGATGGCGTGGCCGACGGGCCGGCCGAAGTCATTCTGGATGGATTCGAAGTCGCCAAGCAAAACTATCACAACTTTGCCAACGGCCTGCGATTCGGCCCCGACGGGTGGCTTTACGGACGCTGTGGCGGATCATGCCCGGGACGAATCGGCACCCCAGGCACCCCCGACGAACAACGCGTTGCACTGGAGGGCGGCATTTGGCGGTATCACCCGACGACGTCCGCGGTGGAAGTCATCAATGCGGGAACCACCAATCCCTGGGGGCACGACTGGAACGAAGCGGGTGATCTGTTCTTTACCAACACGGTCATCGGACATCTGTGGCATGGAATCGCGGGTGCTCATTTTCGGCGGCCCTTCACGCTGGATCCGAATCGTCACACGTATCAACTGATCGACTTTCACGCCGACCACTGGCACTTCGACACCGGCGGCACATGGCAGGCATCACGCGACGGTGCGGCCAACGATTTCGGCGGCGGTCACGCCCACTGTGGGGCAATGATTTATCGTGGCGGTAAATGGCCGGACATCTACGACGGCAAACTGTTCACCTTGAATTTGCACGGTCGACGGGCCAACGTGGAACGTTTGGAACGCATCGGCGGGGGCTATGTTGCCCGGCACGAACCGGACTTCATGATCGCCACCGATCCATGGTTTCGTGGCATGGAAATGTCGTACGGTCCCGCTGGCGACGTCTATGTCCTGGACTGGAGTGATACGGGCGAATGCCACGAACACACCGGCGTTCATCGTACCAGCGGACGCATCTACCAGATCCGCTACGAAGGCAGCGGCGCAGGTGCAACATCCAACGCTGTGGCGGGTTCGCCGCACGACCTGCGTGCAAAGTCGGTGGAATCCCTGGTCGCCCTCCATACCAGCGACAACGCTTGGTTCGTTCGACAAGCACGACTGGTGCTGCAATCACGCCAAGCCGCCGGCACGCTGACGGCGGACGACATTCGGAAAATCCGTGCGACTTGCCGGATCGCCGCCGACATCAAACTGCAAGCCCGGTTGGCTCACACGCTGTGGGCGCTCCGTTCACTGAACGATGCCGATTTGGAACGCTTGCTGAAGCATTCCGATGAAACGATGCGTGCGATCGGTGTTCGCGCCATCGCTGATTCCTGGCCCATCGACGACGTCATGGGCCCGTGGCATGCATCGCTAAAGGAAACGGACAAAGGATTCTCCGGTGCATCGGCTTGGCTGAACCGGATGGTTGAACTGGCAGAAACAGAAGATTCCGCTTTGGTGCGACTGAGCCTCGCATCGACACTTCAGCGGTTGCCCGTCAACCTGCGGACGAAGCTGGCGTCCCCCCTGACCCGGCGAATCCAGGACGAAGGCGACCACAATATCCCGCCGTTGATTTGGTACGGACTGATGCCGGTGGCGGAACAATCGCCGGACCAGTTGGCATCCCTGTGCGTGGATAGCCGACTGTCGACAGTTCGTCGGAACGTGACGCGTCGTTTGGCCGAAGACATTGCGTCGTCTCCGGAACCGTTGACGCAAATTTTGCGTGGCGTCGCCGCTTCGGACGATGCCGATGCAATGGCCGATGTCATCACCGGTTTGTCCGCTGCGGTTCGTGGTGTCCGTCGGGTGGACCGTCCCCTGGGTTGGGATGCCTTCGCAGCGGCAGCCAAACAGAACGGCTTGTCACGTCAGATTCAAAACCTGGACGTGGTCTTTGGCAGCGGGCAGGCATTGGAAGCCATCACCGAACTGGCACTTGATGGATCGGCGGATCCCGCCCAACGTTTGGCAGCCGTTCAAACGCTGATCGACAGCCGTCCGGATAATCTGTTCGAAGTCTGTCAAAAACTACTTCGCGATCCACGAACGAACGTGGTCGCGGCCAAAGGTTTGTCGACGTTCGACAACCCCGAGGTCGCCCGGATGATCTTGGCACAGTACAACCGGTTTCGCGCGCCCCGCAGGCCGGAAGTGGTCTCGCTGTTGGTCAGCCGCGTTTCCTTTGCCGACCAATTGATCGATGCTTTGGAAAGCAACAAGATCCCACGTACGGACGTCACCGCGTCGCAGGTCCGGCAAATCCACAGTTTGGCGGATGCATCCCTGTCGAATCGCATTGACCGCGTCTGGGGCAAGGTTCGAGTCAGCCCGATTGAAAAACGACGCCAAATCGAAGCGTTGAAATCGGACTTTGCGACCGGCGTCTTGAAAACCGCCGACGCGCGACGCGGCCGATTCCTGTTTGAAAAAAACTGTGGGACCTGTCACCGTCTGTACGGATCGGGCGGCAATGTCGGCCCCGACTTGACCGGCGCGAACCGATCCAACTGGGATTACATCTTGGAAAATGTGATCGATCCCAGTGCCGTCGTGGACAAGGACTATCGCATGACCGTGGTTTTGCTTGCCGACGGCCGGGTCGTCAACGGCTTGGTGTTGGATGAAAACGACCGCACCTGGACGATCCAGACCGCAACCGACAAGATCACGGTGGCTGCGGATGAAATCGAAGAAGCCCAAAAGACTGAAAAGTCTGCGATGCCCGACGGTTTGATCGATGCGATGTCCGATCAAGACCGCCATGACCTTTTCGCGTACCTGACAGGCCCGACTCAAGTCCCTTTGCCGGAACAACCATGATCACGATCGTCGATTACCAGATGGGCAATCTGCGGAGCGTCCAGAAAGCAATCCAGCGCGTCGGCGGCCAAGCCGAAATCACATCCGACCCACAGACGATCGCCGGAGCCCAGAAACTGATCCTGCCAGGGGTCGGTGCCTTCGGCGATGCCATGGACGAAATTCATCGTCGCGACTTGGCCGCACCGATTCGCGATTTTGTCGCGTCAGGTCGCCCGTTTTTGGGGATCTGTCTGGGATTGCAGCTGTTGTTTGACCGCAGCACCGAACACGGCGAACACGAAGGCCTGGGGATCATCGGCGGCGAAGTCGTTCGGTTTGAATTGGACGATCGCTTCAAGGTTCCCCACATGGGATGGAACCAAGTCCAACGAAAACACGATGCCCCGATTTTGAAGGATATCGCCGACGGCACGCACTTTTACTTTGTCCACAGCTATTTCGTTCGCCCCGACGATCCTGAGGTCGTCGCTTTAACGTCCGACTACGGCGGGCCGTTCTGTGCGATGGTGTGGAAAGACAATGTTTACGCGTGCCAGTTTCATCCGGAAAAAAGCCAAGCGGATGGACTGAAACTGTTGTCCGGTTTTAATGAGTTGCCCGTTGCAGGCACGGTCGCGTCATGACCCAACCTGCCGACGCAACCACTGGCCCGAACGATGCACTACCGCAGGATGTCCGACTGTGCATCGGCAACTTCGCGGTCCACTTCCATTGGCAGATGGACCGGTTTTGCCACGACGTAGCCTTCGGCGATCACCCCTTGCTGAAATCCGTCGAAGGAACGGGCGAAGATGTCTGGCCTGCTTCGGCCCCTCTGCAACAAATTTCCGTCGAATCGATCGGTGATCGTTGCGTTGCCTTGGGCGTCGGCGCCAGCGGGACCAGCCACTTCAGCGTCAGTGTCGAACCGGAATCCTTTACCGACAATGATTGTACGATTCGATTCGAATGGGCGTGCCGCAGCAAGGCCCCCTCAACGGATCCACGGTCGACGTATCAATGGCCCGCCGAACATCGATCACTGATCGACATCGCCCCCGAATCTTCGACCCGGCCAGACACCGACGGTGCATCCATCTGTCTGCGCCCGACCTCGGAATCAGGCCCCACGTACGTTTGGGCCTATCGGGTGACCGTCCGCCGCCCGGTGGGTGAATAACCCGCACGATTGCTACCCCAGGAATCGACCTGCGGCCAAGAGAGATGGAAATCATTGAATCGACTTGCCCCGGCGACTAGCTTTGCCGGCAAGGCCCCCGGGGCCGGTCCACCCGCCTTGTGTTTTGGGGTCCAGGTTCGATGTCACTACTTTCCGCCGCCCAGACAAGCCGATGCCGATCGTTGGCACCCAAAGCGTTTCGCACTCTTGAACTGACCGGCGGCGCCGTGCTGGCCCTTGTGTCGTGCTTTTTCGCCGGCCATGTCGTCGGGCAAACGCCAACGGAAAGCAGTGTTAACGCAAGTGCGGCGTCAGAATCGGGCACAACATCACCGATCATTCAGGTCGACGCCCAAACGTCGCTCATTCAAAACACGACGCTGGCGTCACCGATCAGCGGGATCATCAAAAGCATTCATGTCCGCGAGGGCGATTCCATCGAACCTGCAACGCAGTTGGTTCAATTCGCCGACGAAGAAATCAACGCGGAACTTCAAGCCGCCAAAGCCGCCTACGAAGCCGCCGTCATCGAAAGCCGCAACGATGTCGACGCTCGGTACGCCCAACGGTCGCTGGACGTTCACCAACAAGAATTGCAAAAATCACAACAGGCCAACCAGCGTTTCGCCGGAGCGATCAGCGGGACGGAAATTGAACGACTGCAATTGGTCGTCGACCAATCCACATTGGCGATCGAACAGGCGGATCATCAACGGGAAATCGCCACGGCCAAAGCTAGGGAAAAACTGGCGGCGGTGCGTCTGATCGAAACCCGTTTGACCAAGCACCATTATCAATCACCCATCGGCGGTCGCGTTGCCGAAGTCATGGTCGAACCCGGTCAGTGGGTGGAACAAGGCAAACCGCTCGTTCGAGTCATCGCGTTAAATCCGATTCGTGTGGAGTGCTTTGTCGATGGTCAGCGTTATGGCGATGAATTGCTGGACGCCAAGGTGGAATTTCGCTTGCGTACGACCAGCATGGCAAGCGCGGCGTCCCCGATGACCGCATCGTCCGCCACCGAAACTTGGTCCGGAAACGTGACATTTGTTTCGTCGGAACTGCACCCGGTCACCGGTCAAACACGTCTTTGGGCACGAATCGACAACCCCGACCGACGGTTGCGTGCCGGCATGAAAGGAACGATGGCGATCGAAAGGGAACCGGTGTCGCGTTGACGCCGGATCGATCAGGGGTGATCTTCCACTACTGATTCTTGGGTACCGCATGGCCCGTAAGCGACGTTGATTCCAAGATCGGCCAACAGGGTTCCGGCCACCGCATTCAATTGAATCAATGACATGGAATACCGGCTTTGGTCTTCGGCCATTTGCTGTTGTGATCGCACCAGTTCCTGTTGAGCATCTAACAAGAATTCGATCTGGATCTTGTCGCTCTCATATAGCGCCAATGATGCGTCGTAGCGATCTTGGGAAGCGTCCAGGATCTCTTTTGACACCGTCAACGCATCATAGGCCGCGTCGACTTCGCTGTACGCATCACTGATCTCGGCACGCAAAGCGGTTTGCTGCTGGTCCAAAATCGTCAACTGTCGGTTCAGCTGAAGTTTCGCATTGGCCACCGCTGCCTTTGCCTGGCGTCGGCCAACGGGAACGCCCATTTCCAAACCGAATTGCCACTCTTGGTGGTCGAACGAATAGAAATCGTCGAATGCGGAACTGAAACGATCCGGCCCGTCCCCAAACAGGTCGTCGCCGAACCCGCGAACGCGATATCGTCCGATCAGATCGACCTGTGGTAACAAGAAGTTCTTTGCCGCGATCAAACGATAACGTTCCTGTTGAACGCGAATCGACTGGCGTCTCAGTTCATCGCGATAGCTGAGTCCTCGCTGCACCAACGCGGGAAAATCGAACACATATTTCACGTCGGCCGGCGGATCGACAGGAAACAGAATCACGCCTTCGTTGATAGGCATGCCCAACATTTGACGTAACCGACGTTCGGTGACCAGCAATCCGGATTGTGGCTGATCCGCGTCCAACACATTGATGATCTGACGTCGCAGTTGATAATAGCGGGAACGCGCCTGAGCTTCTTTATCGGCTTCGCCCCCCTGCAAGTCTGCCTCGCGTCGCGCCAGAGTCGATTGCCAAGTTTCGTAGGCCATCTGCTTGGCCTCCACCAAACTTTCCAGCGACTGATACTCTCGGCGAAGCGTCCAATACGTGGCATACAGTTCTTGAACAAAATCACGCAGCGCGATTCGAAAATCGATATCGCTGATCTGCGTGTTCATCCGTGCGATCAAAATGCCGTTGGAAAAGTTGAATCCAGGACTGGCATTGGGCCCGGCAATTTCATTGAACGTCCGCCCGGCACCACGCAACAACGGCTGACGCACCCCGGCTTCGAAATAGGATTCCCAGTAATTGGGAAACCGATTGGCTTGCCGATTGTTGTTGTCGTACAGGTGAACCCGCTGGATATCAAAAACCGCACCACTGACCGACCGCTTTTGCCATCCAATTGTCGCTTCGGCGGTGTCCTGCACCAGTTCCTGAACCTCGCCGCCCAGCGTCGCGTTGTTAAAAACACGATCGTTGTTGGCGGTGTTCAGGCTGGCGGAAAGCTGGCTGTCAAATTCCGCCAACGCGGCGGCGGGCCCAAAGAACGGGTCGGTCACTTCGATCGCCCGATCGTACGCCGTGGTTAATGATTCGGGATTTGATAAAACGCGAATCCCCAGCGAACGGATCGCCGGCGCGTCGGTCAACGCGATGGTCAGCATTTCGGCTTCGCTCAACGGTCGCCTTGGCGGCAACCCGTCCTCGCCATCACCACCCGTCCATACTTCTGAACCGCCGACGGACGCGAATTGTTCATCACCGCCGGTCAGCGAATCCCACTGTTGTTCAAACGCGGCATCATTGGCGGTGGCATCATCGACGTCTTCGTGGGACGCCAATCGCAAAGGGCTTGCTTGTTTGCCGGCAGCCACCCCTGCAAATGTATCCGCCCCCGGGATTGACGCGTCGGTTGGCGATGGGAACGGCTGTACCGATGCAGCAGATGGTTTGACCGGAACGCTGCTTTGAGCAATTTGCCAAGCAGGACGATGGCCTCGGCATCCGCCAATGATCACCAAGCATGCAACGATCCATCGGCTGTGCAAACAGCCATAGCGATCAAAGATTCGTGCATGCGGCAACAACACGGCGGGTTCTTCCTTGAACCGAAACGTCGATAGGGATCCATTGTCCCCATCGGCGCCGTGTTCCGGTGGGAACACCCCAAGCCATTGAAACGGGACAAGACGATTTCGCCGGACCGGAATGGCACGGCAGCATCGCTAGGACCCGATCGGATCGATCAGTCGTCCGATTCGTCAAGGTCGACCGAATCCGAACTCTTTTGCCAAGCCGTCATCATCAGCTGGACCGCGTCATAGGTCGCATGCGCCGCGATGGGAATCAACAGGTTTCCGCTAAGCAGCAGCAACACGCCCAAGTACAAACCGATCACCGATGCCACCACGACGTATAGCCGCGTGATGGGATGGACCAACCCGAACGCGATCGATGATCCGACCAGACCGATGCCGATTTCAAGCGGGCCCGAGACACCGCTGGGGTTTTCCGACAACCACTGCATCAGCCACCCACGGAACAGGAGTTCTTCCCCAACCCCGGCGCACAAGCTGATCAGAATCAATTCCAGCGGTCCGAGCTGAAGCAGCAGACGCAGCATCCCGTCGTCGCTTAGTCGTTCCAATTCGCGAACCGATTCCAACGGCAAGCGACGCAAGATGGCGATTCCCAAAAGCATTGGAATCGCGGCGGCCATCCCATAGCCGATCCCCAAGACCACCGGTGACCAGACATCCCACTGAAAAACGCTGAGGTCGATCTTTGGAACCAAGGCACGCGGGTCCGGCCCCAGCAACCACCCTAAAAAAAGTGCAAGCAGCCCCAGTGCCGATTCAAAAATCACCGCGGTTCGGAATACATCGTCCGCCGTTTGTGGTGCTTCGTCTTCTGAATCGTCCATCCGTCTGACCGAAAATCCTATTCACACTGGAACCAGCGGGTGAGACCGCCGGAAGTTCCCGTTTCGCCGTTTGCCGCCTGAATCAGCGGTCCACACGATCGTCCGATCGGCCGTCGGCCCATTCAAACATCGTTCGGATAGCCTAGCCCTTTTGCCTAGCCCTGGGGACGGGCCCGGGCGGCGATCTGTGTTGAATTGATCCGGCACGGTCGCATATCCCGGCCAAATAAATTTTGCCGCGACCGATGGATCGCTTAGAATCAAGGGTCCTGCCTGGCATCGCCTGCCTCCACACCCTCCCGCCCCACCCAATACCAGGGAATCGCGTTCGATGCGAAATGCCCCCCGCGGTCGTCGTGGCTTTTTGAAAGCCGCGGGCCTGACCATCGCCCTGCCAACGATGGAATCGCTGCCTCGCCGAGCCCAGGCCGCCACCACCGAAGCGACGCCGATGCGAATGGTTTGTATCGGAAACATGCTGGGGTTTTATCCCGGCGCGTTTTGGCCCAGCCAAGCAGGTGATCGGTACGAATTGTCGACGACGTTGAAGCCGCTTGAAAGCCAGCGAAAAAATCTGACCGTGATCTCGGGTTTGGACCACGGCGTCAAAGGCGGGCACTTTGCCATCCACGCATTTCTTTCGGGCGTTCGCCACGTCGATGCCGCGTCGCAACCCGACGGCAACATCACCGTCGATCAACGGGCCGCCGAAACGATTGCCGGAAAAACGCGATTCCCGTCGTTGACCATTGGATCGGAAACTGGCATCCATGGCGGATGCCAGATGTCGTGGACACGCAGCGGCACTCGCGTGCCACCGATTCCGGGACCGCATGAGTTGTTTCAGCGGCTGTTCGTCGGTGATGCCCAGGCGGATCGACAGAAAGCCATCGACCGTTTCCGTCTGCATGAATCCATTCTGGATGCGGTCAACGATGACGCAAAGTCGCTAGCGAAACGGCTGAACCAACAAGACCGTGACAAGTTGGACGAATACTTCACCAGCGTTCGCGAAGTCGAACATCGCTTGGAATTGGGCGAACAATGGTCGACCATCCCCAAGCCGAAAACGGAACTGCCGGCACCGGACAACACCAACATGGTGGACGATCTGCCGGTCCTATATGACTTGATGGCTTTGGCACTACAGACCGATTCGACGCGTGTCGCAACGTTGGAAATCGGCGGCGATTTTGCGTCCAGCCGATTCGGATACCGCAAAGGCTATCACGCGCTTTCGCACCACGGTCAGGTTCAAGAAAGCATCGATGCGTTGATCGACATTGAAACCTACCAAGTCCAGCACTTTGCCAATTTCCTGGAAAAGCTTTCGAAAATCGATCAACAGGGACAATCGCTGTTGGATCGAACCATGGTTCTGTTCGGCAGCGGCATGGGCAACGCGAATTCGCATACCAACACCAATTTGCCGGTCATCTTGGCCGGTGGCGGATTCCGGCACGGACGGCACTTGGCATTTGATTCATCCGCTCATCATCGACCGCCGCTGACAAACCTGTTCTTGACGATGCTGAATCGATTCGGTGTTCCCGCCGACCGCTTTGCAACCAGCACCGGTACGCTGCGTGGCATCGAAGTGGCCAACGGTTAGGAACATCAACAATGCATTGGTTTCAAAGATTGGTGGCGGCATCACCCTGCCTTCGCCGACCGCTGGGGTGTGTGATCGCGCTGTCCTGCATCGTTGTCCTTATGTCGCCGCGGGAATGCCCGGCCGACGACCTGGCGGCTTTTGTGGCGAAATACTGTGCCGACTGTCACGGACCGGACACGCAAGAAGCCCAGCGTCGTTTCGACCAGATCGATTACCGGCAACCGAGTGCCGATGATGTGATCCTGATGACCGAGATTGTCGATCAGCTGACGCTGGGCGACATGCCTCCCCAAGACGCGGATCAACCTGCTGAAAAGGTCCGACTGGCGACCACCGAATCCCTTCGCGAATCGATCGCCCTCGCCCAACAGGCGTCCCAAAGCACGAACCGCCAAACCGTCCTGCGCCGGCTGAACCGGGACGAATATCGCCGCACCATTGCCGATCTGTTCGACATGGACATGTCCATGTTTGATCCGACGCTGTCGTTTCCCGCCGATACGGTTGGCGGATCGTTCGACAATGTCGGTGACGAATTGGTCACGTCCGCCTATCTGCTGGAACACTACCTGGACGCCGCCGACCAGGTGGTGGAAAAGGTGTTTCGGCAATCACGTGATGTCCCAGAACGAACCTGGAATTTCCGCGGCCACTTTTTGCAACAGCCTGAGCTGAACCCCGCCCACAAGGAAGCTTTTGACTATCGCTATCTGTGTCTTTACGACAGTCCGCTGGCCGATCGCCCCGAAGGTGCCTACGGACCGTTGCTGGATTTTGATCAAGGCGTTCCGGTCGACGGAACCTACGAAATCCGCGTACTGGCCGAAGCGAAAAACCGTGACACACCGTACCCGGCCGACCAGCTTGGCATTGAACTGGACGAACCGTTCCGTCTGGCAATCGTGCCTGGCGATGTGGCTTTAAAAGAACAGCACACGATGCAACCGATGCAGCCAGTATTGGCGCATTCCAAGGTTCCCGACGATCAGCCGACTTGGCTGACATTCCGTGTGCCGCTGGATCGAGGATTCGCACCGCGTTTTACGTTCCCCAACGGGATGGCCGAAGTGCGGCCCCTGTATGTTCGTTTGGTTCGCAAGTACCCGGAACTGTTGCCGAAAAACAAACGAAAAAGCAGCGGCATCTTCGTCGACCGCAAAACGATCATTCGTGACGGCTTTTTGCCACACATCCGAATCCATGAGGTTCAGATCCGCGGCCCCATCGAAGCGGGCACACCAACACGCAGCCAGCAAGCGGTGCTTGGCGAACAAACATTCGCACCGGAGCGAACACGCGAGATCCTATCGGCATTCGCGTCCAAAGCCTACAGACGTCCGGTCAGCCCCGCCGAGGTCGATCGTCTGATGTCGGTCGTTGCCGTTCGCAAGAAACAGGGACGCAGCGATTTCGAAGCGTTCCAAGACGCGATTCGCGCCATTCTGTGTTCCCCCGCGTTTCTGTACATGGATCCCGACGTGGACGATTCGGCAGACCACTTGTCCGACTATGCGATCGCGACCCGTCTCTCGTACTTCCTGTGGGGAACCATGCCCGACGATTCGTTACGTCAATGTGCAGCGCAGGGGCAACTGTCGGACCGGGCCGTTCGTGCCGAACAAGTGGATCGCTTGCTGAATGATTCCCGCAGCGATGTCTTGATTCGCCGGTTCCTGGACGGATGGTTGCGGCTTAGCGACCTGGGCAGCCAACCACCGGATCGCAATTCGTTCAAGGCTTACTACAAGGACAGCCTGGAAGACGACATGCGTCGTGAATCCGAGTTATTCCTTCGGCATTTGATTGACAACGACCTGCCAGTGACCGAATTCCTGACCGCCGACTATTCGTTCATCAATCGCGATCTTGCCCGCTTGTATGGCATCGCCGATGCGATCCCCGCGGAACAGGCTGAACAATTCCGTCTGGTCCATTTTGATGATCCCTTGCGTGGAGGACTGTTGGGACAAGCCGCCGTGTTGACGGCCACTGCCAACGGAATCGAAACGTCCCCCGTAATTCGTGGCGTCTGGATGCTGGAAACCGTCCTGGGTCAATCCGCACCGCCACCCCCGGACGATGTTCCGGCGATCGACCCCGATGTTCGCGGCGCGAAGTCCATCGTCGATCTGTTGGAAAAACACCGCAGCGACCAAGCCTGCAATCAATGCCACCGAAAAATCGATCCCTTGGGTTTCGCTTTGGAAAGCTTTGATCCGATCGGACGTCGTCGCGATCGATACGGCAATAAGATTGCCATTGAAACAGGTGGAAAACTGCCCAGCGGTGAATCTTTCGAAGACCTAGGAGGGTTGAAAATGCTGTTGGCCCAGCGTCGATCGTTCTTTGCACGATCGTTTGTCGAAAGCATGATGACTTTTGCACTGGGGCGGCGGTTGGAACCTCAGGATCGTTCGACGGTGGACGCCATCTGCGATTCGGTCGCGGATGAAGATTATCCGGTCCGTCAGTTGATCCACCGTTTGGTCGAATCACCGGCATTTATCAGTCGCTAGGAAAACAGCGACGGACAACAAGCTCGGCCGGTGGAAGTGGCAAGCCTTCCAGGGCTTTCCGTTAGGAAATACCGCTAACGATCGGTTGGCCGTCATGATAGAAGATCCCGCCGACGTCACCGATCAATGACTTGACGCCAGTGCTGCGTGTCGGCTGAACGACCAATCGTTCCAAGTCTTCCAGGCTCAGCGGGGGTGCAAAGAAGTACCCCTGGGCCATATTGCATCCCCATCGACGAAGGAGCGACATCTGCTGTTCGGATTCGACGCCTTCGGCCACGATGCGAGCGCCCAATTGGTGCGCCAGTTGAATCACTGCTCGAGTGATCACCGCATGGCTGTTGTCGCTGACAATTTGGGCCGTGAAGGATCGATCGATTTTGACCGTTTCCACCGGATAGGCTTGAAAGCACAGCAGCGATGATTGGCCTTTGCCGAAATCATCGATGTGTATTCCAATTCCCGACTGATTCAGCGACTGCATTCCGGCCAATGCTCGAGCACCACTTCGCTGATCCGCGGTCTCTCGCATCTCCAACTTGAATCGACGACGATCGAATCCGGTTTCATCCAAGATCTGAAGCAAACGCCGCAGAAAGCCTTGATCGTTCAACTGCCGACTGGACAAGTTCACGCCCAGATAAATGGTGTCGCGAATCGAATCCGGTAACCGCTGCAACATACCGCCGAACTGCGTCGTGGCTTCACGGATCACCCATTCGCCGACCGCAGAAATCAGGCCGACTTCCTCCATGACCGGAACGAACTCATCGGGACTGACGTTCACACCGTGTTGATTCTGCCAACGCAGCAGCGTTTCCACGCCTTTGATTCGGCCGTTGGCAAGGTCAACGATTGGTTGGTAAAGCAATCGAAAATCACCATGATCGACCGCGCGTCGCAACTGTTCTTCCATCTCCAAACGGGCACAAACGGCGGCGTGCATCGACTGATCAAAAACAGCCACCCGTCCACGTCCGCTGGTTTTGGCGCGGTACATCGCGGTGTCGGCATTCCGTAAAGCTTCATGTGCGTCGCGGATTTGTGCATCCACAAAAGCGACGCCAACGCTGGTACCGACGTTGACCCAGCGGTCCCCCAACTTGAATGGTTCGGCAACGCGTTTGACAATCCGTTGTGCCACCCGCATCGCATCATCGGTCCCGCTAAGACATTCCAACACGACGACGAATTCATCGCCGCCCAGCCGCATCGTTTCTTCGCCCTGGTCACAGAAACGCTGCTGGTCTTCGAACCGCGTCAGCAGGTCATAGTCACGAACGCATTCTTTCAAACGCGAAGCAACCTCATTCAACAACAGGTCACCGGCGTCATGCCCCAGACTGTCATTGATGATTTTGAAATTGTCCAAATCCAAAAACAACACGGCATCCAATCGCTGAACATTGCGACGATGCTTTTGAATGATTTTCTCCAGTTGCTGCAGCAAGAAGCATCGATTGGGCAATCGGGTCAGATTGTCCCGCTGGGCCATTTCACGCAGTTCGTCTTCGACGCTACGGCGCAAACTGACTTCGGTTTGCAATTCGTTAATCTGATGCGTTCGGATCGCCGAAAGACGGTACTTTTCGCTCAGCGATAAAGCCAACTGCCGTACTTCGTCCGATTCAAACGGCTTTTTCAACAGCAACAAACGATCGTTGTATCCCAGTTCCTGTAGGACGTCTTTCCAGGGACGGTCACTGTGTGCGGTGCAAATGACGATTTGCAGACGTTCATCCAATTCCCACAAACGGCGAGTGGTTTCGATGCCGTCCGGTCCTTGGGGCATCTTCATGTCAACAAAGGCAACGGAAAACCGCTGTCCATCGGCGACGGCCGCCTGCATCAACGCAACCGCCTGATCGCACCCAACGGCATGACTGAGTTCATAGGCCGGCATTTCGTTGGGTGATTCGACATCGTGGGCCGACGGCGCGGCAGCCGAATTCAAGAAACGAGCCTCGAAATCCGCCAGATCTCCGTCGGCAGCCGACTGTTGTTGAAAAATCCGATCGAACGTGTCGTGGATGTGCGGTTGGTCGTCGACGACCAACAGTCGCCGGACTCCCGTCTTTGCATAGTCGATGGTAGCCGGATTCATGTCCCCACCTCCATCAACACATCGCCATCGATAGCGGCCTCGGCAGCAAACCCGCTGTTCAATCCAGACGGAACCGTCATCACGATCGTGGTTCCACGCCCCAGTCCGTCACTGCGTGCTTCGATTCTTCCGCCCAGGCCGGACATCGACAACGAACAGAAATGCAGGCCGAGTCCGGTACCGTCTTCCCGAGTCGTGAAGTGGGCATCGAACAACTTGTCGATGATGTCGGAATCAATGCCGCAACCGTTGTCGCGAACCCACAAACACACCTCGTCACCGTGTTCGTCGACTCCGATTTCGATGCATCGGCCACGAACTTTCCCATCCATGAATGCCGCATGCGAATTGGTCAGCACATTGATCAGAACCTGCAGCAAAATGGACCGATCCGAGCGAACCACGACATCGGGATAGCCAACAATGTCGACAGTGATGTCCGCGGCATCGAAGCGTCCCTGACAACAAGACACTGCTTCATCGATCAGTTCCCCGACGCAAAACGTTTGGTGATCGGTCGTCGCACCGGCATGTCGACTTTGCTGACGCACGACGTCTTCGATATGTCCCAGGTTGCAGCGAAGTGTCTGCAGAATTTCCGTCAGTTCTTCACGATCCGATTCCAATGTTTCCGATAACGACCGCAAGTAGTTCGGCATTTCCCGAATCAAATCGTCGTTGTCTTTGGATTCTTGAAGTTTCGTTGCCAGCCCCTTCAGCGGTGCCAGACGCAACTGCGTCGCTTTGTGCGATGCCGCTTCCAGCAAGCTGTTAACGTTCGTCAGCACGTTGCCGATATTGTGCACCACCGTGCCGGCAACTTGGCTCATCCCGGCAGCGCGTGAGGTGGCTGACAATCGTGTTTGCGCCTGTCGCAATCGACGCATCATGCGGTGAAAGGACAGCGCCAGGTTTCCGATTTCGTCGCGTGATTTGATTTCCGGCGGCTCCGCCCTCAGACCTTCATCGGCCACGCGTTCGGCGTGGAACCGGATCGCTTGCAATGGCGTGATGACGATGCGTTGCAGCATCATCAGCAACACCAACAAAGCGGCCACCGAACCAAACACGAATTGATTTCGTCCGCTGTAAACCGCTTGCAAGGCCCGGCGTGCTAGGTCTGGTGGAATGAACACCATCAGTTCCAAGTCCTCGGGACCGGCTTCTGCCAGAACGGGAAAGCGTGCGCTGACGGTCTGAACCGAACCGCTGTCGGCAAGCGTCGTTGGGGTCGCCAGTGGATGAGTGCTATGAATCGGTTCGCCGCTCACGGTTTTTCGCAATTGGAAATCGACCTGGGTCCGTCGGCCCAGTCGGCGGATGCTGGTGGCGTCCAACGCCCGACCGACAAACAAAAAATCTTCGGGACGGTGTCTGGCGGCCCGTAAGGCGACCAGAGCCAACTGCCCGTCAGCGGATTGAACCGCGTGAAATTGAGACGACGGGTTTTCCGATTGCATCTTGGGTAGATGCCGAACCGCCAGCTTCGCGAAACCCTGAATGCTATCGGTCGACGTGTCGGCGTCCTGGTGCAGCGGAACCCAAGTGCCATCGGTCTGCACATACCCAGCAAAGTCGATTCCGTCGTTTACCGAATCGCCAAAGGGGCGCGTCCCGTCGTGCATTGCAACGGATGGATGCGTCGTGTTCAGATAGTCGGCGATACTGGAAAGATGATCGGATTCCAATTCGATCGCCGCGATCACGCGGCGTACGTCGCGATACCCTCCGGCCCGTTCCAACGACAACAGGGCTGGTTTCAGATAGTTCCGGCGCACCATTTCGTCGACCGCGATGAACGCGATGAACATGAGCGCCAAGGACAGGACCAGCTTGCTGCGCAGCGAACGCCCATGCCCCGCCACACCGGCGCACCGATCCGCACGCCCAGTCGTGCCCCTTCGTTCGGAGCCTGGGTCGGGCGTTTCGCCGTGGCGATCAGGAATCTCGGCCGCTGGCTGATTCATCAACGGGAACAGCAAACAAACGTCAGGGGAATCGGAACAACAGTTACCGAACCCTAGGTTTGCTGGGACAGACGGTCGATCAGCGTCGTGCTCAATGCCCTGGAAAGTCGCCTTGGCTCAAAGAAGTTGACGAATCTACGGCTTGTATGGATTCAATCAGCCGCAACGGCTTTACTTTCAAAGAAGCGGCGGGCGGCGGGATGAAACGACAGCCCCTGCCATTCCGTCGTCTGGCTCAAGTGGATCATCCCGGGGACCAGCAACGGTGGCTCGTACAATACTTCCAACGTTTGCTGGACCAATGGATCCGGTGCATCGATCTGTGTGGCCAGAAAAGCCATCGTACCGACTGTCCGAACGCCCGAATCAGGCAAATTGCATCCCTGATAGTCTGCCGCACTGATTCGCATTGGACGCAAGGTCGGGTGTTCCAGCGAAATATCGTCCGCACGTGGAACCTCCATCAGCTGCCATTGCCCCGATTGCAACCAGCGACGCACGACTCGATTGCCACGCCCCATGCAAACAACCGCGATATCGACATTCAGGTCGGTGCGCAACTCGTACCAAGGCGTGAAATCGCGTTGCGGGTCATCCAGTCCATATCCCAGCGAATCAAAAACCATCTCTGCGGCAACACGCGACCCGCTGGCTTTGGGACCGACCGCGACACGATGACCGGCAAAGTCATCCAATGTTTGAATGCCGCTATCGCGACGCACCATCACATGGACCACTTCGTAAAACAACGGCGCGATGACACACAACGGATCACCGGAGACCGCGGACGCCTGCAAGGGTGCCATGTTGACTTCGCCACGTACCAGTCGCTGTTGGTTTTCCAGGCTTCCGCCCGTGGGGACGACTTGCGTTTGGATCCCCACGGACGAAGCCAGTCTCCGTGCAATCCGATTGGACACATCCGTATAGACGCCGTCGGTCATGCCACCGGCCAACACCACCTGGTCCGGCATCGAATGCCGCAAGTGATGTCGCCACCAGGCAAGCCCCACAACGAACATCGGCATGAACATCATCAAAGTCAACATCGCCGTTTGCAGTCGGCGATGTTGGTCGGTCGTATGAAAACGTCGACGTCCCATGATCGCGGCAACCACCGGAACGCCTTCGATCCAGTGCCAAGCCTTGGTCAACAACCACCGCGGACGGGCGGCAATGGGCTGGCCGTCCAAATAGGCCTGCAGGTCACTGGCCAACGCTTGGGCCCCCGAATAACGCTTGCCCGGTTGTTTCTCCAGACACTTCGCGACGATGGTTTCCAAATCCGCCGGGGCGTCCCCCCGAATTGAACGAAGGGCTGGCGCGGGGTCGTGCACCACACGAATCAAGGTCTGCATCACGGTGTCGCCGACAATGGGCGGACGCCCGGTGATGCAAGCGAACAGAATGGCCCCCAGTGAATAGACATCGCTTTGGGGGGTCGCACGATCGCTGTGACCGCCGGCCTGTTCGGGTGCCATGTAATGGGGCGTTCCGACGGCGGTGCCACTGCCCGTCATCCCACCGTCAGCGTCGGCAGTCTTTGCCAAACCAAAGTCGGTCACATGGACGCGGTCGTCAGGATCGATCAGCACATTTGCCGGTTTCAGGTCACGATGCAGCACGCCGTTGTCATGGGCATGCGCGATGGCTCGTGCCACATCGCGGACATAGCGGGCGGCCAACTGGAAATCCATCGGCCCTTTGGCCACCTGGCTTTGTAGATTTGTTCCTTCGATGAACTCCATTGAAAAGAAATGGTGACCGGCACGGCGTCCGAATTGGTATACCGCGACAATCCCCGGGTGCCGCAACCGCGCGGCGGCCTGGGCTTCGGTATAGAAGCGTCGGACCTCCGAATCGTCGGCCAAAATGCCACTTCGAATCATCTTCACCGCGACATCACGCTGCAAATCCTTTTGCTGTGCCAAGTAGACAACCCCCATGCCGCCACGGCCGATCACCTTTTTCAGCAGGTAATCACCCAAGTCGAACGGCAAGGTCGGCCCGGGATCACCGTGCCCACGATTCGCCATCGGCAACGTGGCGGCCGGGTCCGCGATCGAATCGTTCTGGTCGGCGACCGACAGGTTGACGGTTTCGGCGATCGGATTGACGACCTTTGGTTGCGAAGCCTGCCCGCCGAATCGCCCGAATGAATCGGCCACGTCCATCAGTTCGCGCAATTCGTCAGCGATGTCTGGGAACTGACTTAAGAATTCCTCGCGGCTGCCGATTTCGCCAGAATCGCAGCTGCGCAGGTACGCCGCAAAGGCTTCGTCCAAACGATCATCGTGCTGGTCGATGTCAGACAAAACGAATCACCACCAGGGACTACTTTGCGATTGAAAATGATCGCGTAGCTTTCGCAAGCCACGCTTCAACAAGCCGGCAACGGCGGTTTCAGATTTTCCCATGCGTTCAGTGATCTGCGAAAGCGACAAGCCTTCCATGTACCGCAAACGAATCGCTTCGGCTTGTGTTTCCGGCAAGCTGTGCAACGCGTTTAACAATTCCAAGACCGCTTCGCCTCGGATCGCCACACCACTGGGGCTGGTGGTGCTGCCCGGCATCTGTTGGATCCACGCGGCATCAGACCCTTGCTTTAAATCGCCAACGGTGACTTCGCGTTTCAGCGATCTTTTTTGTGTCGTCACATGTCGTGTGACCGCCGACGCCACGTTGTGTTTCAACATGCCACGCAACCATGCGGCAAATTCCGCCGGTGTCGTGCCACGAAACTGGTGCAGATCCCGTTTGGCTTCCAGGTACGTCCACTGGACCAAGTCCAACGGGTCGATCCGTCGTCGCAGCCGTTCCGACAAATAACGATGAGCCAACATCAACAGATAACCACGATACTGATCCAACAATCGACCGAACGCTTCGTTGTCACCTCGTTGGGACGCCACCAACAACTGGGCCGTCGACATCGACGTGGGGTCGGAATCGGCCGGCGGGCCTGGCGGAAGGCTGGTCATAGAGTCGATCATGGGGTCGAAAGCTCGGTCCGCGGCATCCGGTGACGCGTTGATCCAAACGGCACGATCCGACACGCTGTGTGACGCCTCGCAGTTCCCCCTAATCTAATCAATCCTCGGTCGGGCTGAACATCGATCCATTTCCGCCCCACGCATCGAGCGGCCATCGACAGGATTGCCGGCAATGGCGTCCAACCTCCGTCCTCGCACACCTTTCAGTGAACCGATGAACAAATCCACGCAGACGATTTCTCGTTTCCCAGCTTCAACGGGTCATGATCGCCCCAGCAATGTTGATCCGATGACGATTCGTCGATCGCGAACAATTCTTGGCAGGTCGCGGGAGATCTTTTTGGCCCTGTGTGGCCTGACGATGCTGGTCGCCGGGTGTGGCCAACGGGTCAGCGACGGGACCGCCGACGACGAATCGAGCAGTGAATCCGTCACGAATACTGAATCGGTGACGGACACCTCGAAGACTGTGGCCGAACCCGTCGCTCCCGACGGAACGAAGTCCGCCGAGAAAAGCGAACCGGAGATCCGGTACGAGCCATGGCCGGCAATCGAGAAGCGAATCCAAGCCGGCGGCAAGGTCACCGTGGTCGATTTCTGGTCCTTGTCGTGCGAACCCTGTTTAAGAGAACTACCGTCGTTGGCGGAATTGGCCAGGGAACGAGACGATGAATTTGACTTCGTCGCCATCGCCGTCGACTTCGATGGACGCCAGACCAAACCACCGGAAAGCTATGAGCCCAAAATCCTTGCCGTTTTAAAGGCCCTAGATGCAACGTTCGAAAGCTATCTGTGCGAAACAGCAAGCGACACCGTTTTCCAAGCCATTGACATTCCGTCAATTCCCGCCGTGTTTGTTTACGGGGCGGACGGCAAGCTGTTGAAGAAATTCGTCGACACCGGAGACACAGCAGGCTTCACCTATGAAGACAATGTCATCCCCTTCTTGGATGAACTGGCATCCGGTTCCTAGACGCTTCGAGTGACGGAAACGGAAGACTTTCCCGAACCATTGATCATTGCGGCATCACCAAGGCGTACTGATCGGACGGGTTTCCCGATCACTTGACCGACGAAAAACGGCCCCTGCAGTAAAACTGCCGGGGCCGCTTTTCGATTGGTTTTGCCAGGCTGAGTTCAGACAATATTCATTGTCTGGGAGTACAGCATGTCGGTTGCCGATCAGTCGTTGGAGGGCAACAGAACCGCGTCGATGACGTGGATCACGCCATTGCTGCACATGATGTCCGTCTTCACGACCTTGACTTTGTCGTTCAAGATCACGCCTTCATCGGTGACTTCGATCTTGACGTTTCCGTTCAAGGTCTTCGCCGAATCCAACTTCACAACCTTGGCGGCCGGTGCCTTCGCGGCAACGACGTGGTACTTCAAGATTCCGACCAGTTGATCTTTGTTTTCGGGCTTGAGCAAGGTTTCCAAGGTGCCCTTGGGCAGCTTGCCGAACGCGTCGTCGGTCGGGGCGAAGACAGTGAACGGGCCTTCGCCGCTCAGGGTTTCGACCAATCCCCCCGCCTTGACGGCGGCGACCAGGGTCTTGAAGCCGTCAGCACCAACGGCGGTTTCTACGATGTTCTTCTGTGCGTGTTCACCGCTCTTGTGATCGTCAGCTTTGGCGACGGCGGGAACGATCATCAGGGCGGCCAGGGTCAGCATGAAACGCTTCATCGTTTCGGTTCCTTTTTCGGATTGTTAACAGACGTTAGGAAGTTCATTGGCCTGTGGGGCGCCCCCCGTGACAGGCGTCGGCATTCGCGAATCGGCAGACTGTAGAGACGCGGCAAGCAAGATCTTGAAAAATTTTGCCTCGGTGATCCCTCGCATCCGCGAAACCCTGTACGGCTGGCGTGGTTTGAATGAGAGTACCGCGAGCGGGAGTGGGCCCATTTTTGTGCGTCGCACGCACCCGATCGTCTTCTCTTTATGTCAACTCCCAACACGAGTTCCCAAACGATGAAATTGACGCGTCTGACCGCCTTGGTCCTGTGCGTTGCTGTGATGGCATTGATCGCATCTGATGTTTCAGCCCAAGGCGGACGTGGCGGCCGCGGTGGTGGCGGTGGCGGTTTCGGAGGCCGTGGCGGCGGTCCGGGTGGCCCCGGTGGTTTCGGCGGCCGTGGTGGCGGTCCCGGTGGCGGCGGAATGCTGCAACTGCTGCGAATCGATGAAGTTCGCACCGAACTGGATCTGATGGACGATCAGGTCCAAACGCTGGAAAAGGTCGGCCGTGACATCGTGGAAGAAATGCGTGGCGACATGCCCAATTTCCGCGACATGAGCGATGAAGAACGCCGAGAAGCCTTCGCCAAGATGCAAGAAATGCGTGAAAAGGTGGAGAAGAAGACTCGCGAGCAACTGGAAGAAGTCCTGTTTCCCGAGCAGTACGACCGCCTGAAGCAAATCAACATCCAAGTCCAAGGCATCAACGCACTGCGTGACGCTGAAGTTGTCAAAGAGCTGGGTTTGAGCGACGAGCAAAAGGAAAAGATTCGCAAGGTCGGCGAAAATTTGCGTGACGGCATCCAAGAAAAGATTGCCGAGGCCCGTGAATCGGGCGATCGCGATAAGATGCGTGAAGCGATGCAGGAAGCCTTTGCCGGTATGCAAGAAAAGCTGGAAACCGAAACCCTTGCCGTGCTGACCAGCGAGCAAAAGAAAAAATTCGAAGAAATGAAGGGCAAGCCTTTTGAAATGCCCGAACGCCGTGGCGGATTCGGCGGCGGCCGCGGCGGATTCGGTGGCCCCGGCGGCGGACCCGGAGGTGGTCGTGGCGGACGCGGTGGCGACGGCGGTGGCCGTGGCGGTCGCGGCGGTGGACGTCCCGAGTAATTCGGATTCCCCACGGACAGTGTCGTCCCGCGGCTTTACGCCGGACGCGGCAAAACGCGTCCGGTAAAAAACAAACCGCACTCGGTTGTCGCTCGTACGCTCCGACGACACCGATAGGGACAGACACTCATTGGGTGAGTGTCTGTCCTGCTATGGTTTGATCGATGGCCTGGCAATCGTCACCGGTTGCCAGGCCATTTTTCTGCGCTCCCCAGGCCGACTTTCACGTGCGAGGGGCGATTGCGGCCAGCCAAGATCAGCCAGCCTGACGCTGCAGCAGGCGTTTCACTGCATCCACGGTTCGGCCGGTCGCCCCCTGATGCTGGGCCACGTACCGACGTGCGTTGATCCCCAGCCGATCTGCCGACGGCACATCATCCAGGCACCGCCGAACGAATTGGTTCAGTTCACTCTCGTCCTGGACCCGCACAGCCCCTTGCACATCCAACAATCCGCCTGCGATCGCCGCAAAATTCTTGGTATTCGGTCCGAAAGAAACCGCGCACCCGTAGCCAGCCGGTTCCAGCATGTTTTGACCGCCGCGATCACCAAAGCTGCCGCCGACCGTCGCGATCTGGCTGACTCCCCACCACTGACGCAGTTCACCAATGGTATCGACCAAGATGACGGTATCGGCATCCCAGGCATTGGATACGGCATCAGCCGATCGACTGCGTCGCCGCAATGAAAGCCCCGAATCTTCAATCAGCTGGGCGACTTCATCGAATCGTTGTTGATGACGCGGAACCAAGATGAAACGCAGCTCGGGATGCTCCGGTGCAAGATCTTGAAACACTGCCAAAGCCATCGCTTCTTCACCGGCTTGTGTGCTGCCGACACACCACACCCGTTGCCAGGGCGCGACGCCGGCCCAATCCGCCAACGCGAGCACCCTGGGATCGTCACGGTTGTCCGGCGCACCATCAAACTTAAGCGAACCGGTGACATCCACGTCGGAACATCCACAATCACGAAATCGCCGAGCCGCAGTTTCGTCTTGGGCTCCCAACCAGTCGATCCGATGGAATGTGGGCTTCAAGAACCAGCCAAACTGTTGATAGCGACGAGCGCTGGTCGCACTCAGTCGGCCGTTGATGACCGCGACGGGCACGCCCAGTCTTTCGCTGCACCGGATCAAGTTGGGCCAAAGCTCCAACTCCGTCAGCACTAACATTCGGGGACGCAATCGGCGGATCGTCGACTTCACCGCCCAAGAAAAATCCAGCGGGCAAAAGAACACACGATCCGCCCCGAAACGGTCCACCGCCAAGTCGAATCCCGTGTCCGTCGAAGTGCTGACTAGCAAGCGGAACTGAGGCAACGCGTCCTGAACCGCGGGTACCAGGCTGGACAGCAAATTGACTTCGCCGACGCTAACGGCATGAAACCAGATGCACGGCCTGTCATCGCCACGCAATCGTTCGGCATCACTGGGTGACAGGCCCCACAGTTTCTGTCGCCCGCCACGTCGGTACCGACCATGGGCAATGACGCGATACAAGATCCACGGCGACGCCAACGCCAGCATCAACAGATAGACGAAATTGGCGAACATGGATCATCATCCGTGATCGAATTCCGGAGGCCATTCGCCGGTCACCGGAATCATTGATGTCGTGTGTGCCTGACTATTCGACGGTCTTCCGCATGCAGCACGACTTGTACTTCTTTCCGCTTCCGCAGGGGCATGGATCGTTTCGACCGATCCGCGGACCTTGCCGGCGGATCGGTTCGGTCTTCGACTCTTCGCCGCCGCGGGATTCATTGCTTTGCTGAGCGACTTCCTGGGCCTGACTTTGCGGGGCGGGTGCGGATTCCTTGGCCGTGCGTGCATCGACCCAAGTGCTGCGGATGAAGTCTTCGTTGAACGACTCCATTCGGAAGATCAAGTCGGTGACTCGTTCGCCGATGTTTTCCCACATGGCGTCGAACAAACGCATGCCTTCGCGTTTGTATTCGACCTTGGGATCCATTTGGGCATAGCCTTTCAAGCCGACGCTGCTGCGTAGATGGTCCATCGTCAGCAGGTGGTTCTTCCAAGCTTCGTCGACGATGTTCAGCAAGATATGCCGTTCCATCCGACGCATTTCAGGGTGGAACCGATCGTCCAGCGCGCCGCTGACGGTCAATTCCATTTCCTTACGCGTCATCCGCGCCAAGTCTTCGGCCGGCGTGTGGTGGTTCAAATCCTCTTCCAACCACTTGGCCATCGTCGACAGAGTGCCGTTACCGCCGGCGGCAACGGCCGCGGTGGTCGAATCGTCCGCGTTGCTAAACAGGTCTTTCAAACGCTGTTGGGCGGCGGACTGTTGGCTTTCGACGTCGCCGATCGCGTTTCGGCTGTACTGGACCAACTGTGCCTTCAAATCGTCGCGGTTCAGCTTGACATCGTCGACAGGCAATTCAACTTTGAATCGACCGCGGACCCAATCGACCAAGCCCTCGCGATCCAAGGATACTTGCGCGCCCTGTTTTTGCGTGAAGCGTGAAATACCGGTCAGCACCGGGTACTCCGCTTCCTTCTCCGCATAGGCGTCTTCGGCCCGCTTCATCAACGCAGCGGCGACTTGGCGACGATCCTCGACTTCCCGGAATTCTTCCGGCGTGACTTCGATACCGAACTTGTGTCGCATCCAAGCGCACAGGGTTCGCAGCCCGAACTCGGCATCCAGCAACGGTTGGCCTTCGGACAGATCGGTCTTTTCAACCAGTGCGTGTGCTTTTTCGATGAATTCGTCGATCATGTCATCGCGATCCATCCGTTTCAGCTGGTGGTCCTGGTAATTGGCTTCCAGCCTCGTGTTGGCCCAGTGGGTCAATGCTTTCCAGTTCCACTCGTCTTCCATGCCCTCGGGCAGGTTTTCTTCGACCGCTTCGTTGACGGTCACTTCCGATGCCCGTTCGGCCTGATCCTTGGCATAAGAATCCGCCATTTCGAAATCCATGTTTCGGAATTCGCGCGGGTCCAACTGGCACTTCAGTTGGGCACCGGCGAAGGCGGCAAACGATTCAACGCCATAATCGGGATCCAAGAAGGTTTCCACAAACTTGTCGATTTGGCCATGGATCAATTCCAGCACCATCTGGCGGCTGCTGTGTCCGTCCATCAGGTTTTGGCGATAGCGGTAAACGCGTTTCCGCTGTTCGTCCATGACTTCGTCATAGTCCAACAGACTCTTTCGAATTTCGAAGTTGCGTTCTTCGACCTTCTTCTGTGCCGCGGCGATACGTCGTGTGACCAGCGATGATTCGATCGCTTCGCCTTCTTTCATTCCCAGACGTTCCATCATGCTCTTGACGAAATCGCCGGCAAAAATCCGCATCAAGTCGTCTTCCAACGACAGGAAGAAGCGACTGGAACCGGGATCACCCTGTCGGCCACAACGTCCGCGAAGCTGCAAGTCGATCCGTCGTGATTCGTGGCGTTCGGTCCCCAGCACATACAGCCCGCCGATCTCGCGAACCTGCTGGCCTTCGACCGACATGCTTTCGCGCTCGTCGATTTCTTTGACCAACGCGTTCCATTCGTCGTCGGGGACATCCAAACGCGTCGCATATTTGTGTTGCAACTGCGCCCAAGCCATCGTCTCGGGATTACCGCCCAAGATAATGTCGGTCCCTCGACCGGCCATGTTGGTGGCGATCGTGACGGCACCCAGGCGACCGGCCTGGGAAACGATTTCTGCTTCACGGCCGTGATTCTTAGCGTTCAAGACGTCGTGTTGGATGCCACGTCGTTCCAACAACTGGCTCAGGCGTTCGCTCTTTTCAATGCTGACCGTCCCGATCAGGACGGGGCGACCGTGGCGTTCGATCTTGGTGACTTTTGAGCGCGGAACCGACTCCGCTTGTTTCTCGTTCTTCAGAATGATTTGGATCGATTCGTCGTTTTCATCTTGGATCTGGCCCCAAAGTTCGGTGCCGTCTTTGATGGTCAGCACATCCCACTTGTTGGTGCGTTCGACTTCATCGGCCAAAGCGGCGAACTTGTCTTTTTCGGTCAGATAGATCAGGTCGGGGTGTTCGATCCGCTCCAAGACACGGTTGGTCGGGATCGCCACCACGTCCAGTTTGTAGATCTTCCAAAACTCATCGGCTTCGGTCATGGCCGTCCCGGTCATACCGGACAGCTTTTTGTACATCTTGAAGATGTTCTGAAGCGAAGCGGTCGCGAAGGTCTGCGTTTCCTGTTTGATCGGCACGCCTTCCTTCGCTTCAACGGCTTGGTGAAGCCCGTCGCTCCACTGTCGACCTTCCATCAAGCGTCCGGTAAATTCGTCAACGATGACGATTTGGCGATCTTTGATCACATAATTGACATCACGCTTGTAAAGGAAATGAGCCTTCAGCGCGTTGTCGATCAAGTGCGGCCATTCCATGTTTCCCGCGGTGTAAAAGCTTTCCACACCGGCCAGTTCTTCGGCCTTGCGGACGCCGTCATCGGTCAGCGTGACGTTGTGTTGCTTTTCATCAACGGTGAAATGCGTTTCCTTGGTCAGCTGTCGCGCGACGCGATCCGCTTCGCTGTATCGTCCCAGGTCCAGGTCAGCGGGGCCACTGATGATCAACGGTGTCCGGGCTTCGTCGATCAAAATATTGTCGACTTCGTCGATGATGGCGTAGTTCAGCGGACCTTGGCACTGCTGGGCTTCGGGCGGATAACGGTCGTCGCCCTTGGCCGCCGGTCGCATGTTGTCCCGCAGGTAATCGAAGCCGAATTCGTTGTTCGTCCCATAGGTGATGTCGCACATGTAGGCCGCCTGTTTTTCGGCGATCGACATGCCCGATTGAATGGCGTTCACCGTCAGGCCCAGATTCATGTACAGCGGGGCCATCCATTCCATGTCTCGGCGTGCCAGGTAATCGTTGACCGTCACGACGTGAACGCCCTTGCCTTCCAAGGCGTTCAAATACGCCGGCAAGGTCGCGACCAAAGTTTTCCCTTCCCCGGTGACCATTTCGGCGATGGCACCGCCGTGAAGGACCATGCCACCGATCAGCTGAACGTCATAGTGGCGCATGCCCAAATGGCGACGGCTGCCTTCGCGACATACCGCGAACGCTTCTTCCAAGATGTCATCCAGCGTTTCACCGTCGCGCAACCGCTTGCGAAACAAAGCCGTCTGTTCACGCAATTCCTCATCGGACATTGCCTGATACTTGGGCTCCATTTCCGTAATGCGATCGGCACGCTGTTGCAGCTTGGCGACCTGACGCGCGTTGGCCGATCCAAAAACGGAGGTGAACAGGCGATCGAACGATCCGAATAGACCGCCGAAAAGGAGCCCGAGGGCGTCCCAAATTCTTTCCAAAATTGACATGTTTCTTGTGGGGGTGGATCGTTGGACGATCAGCGGCCGCCCGATGGGATACGGCCCAAGTGGGGCGGGACCACACCGCAAAAAGCGGAAAATCTGCCGTGATCGGACGGACCGATACAGGCTGTGCAAGCGTGTTCTTTAGCAGGCAGCCACCAAGTGTGCCAGTTCAACGCACCGGTGGCGTGTCCGGGGCGACCACCTCATCCCGAGCGGGGCCCAATAAAATCGCCGTAACTTGTTTCAAATTCTCAAGTTACGGGCTTAAAGAATTTGGGTCAACTGAAGAACTTTGGCGATCCTGCCGGCAAGGCCCTGCGACGTGACCTAGCTTTCGGCGGAACATCCATCGAAATCCGCGCCTGACATGCCCCAAAGTCCAATCACCACCGACGTCCGCCAGCGATTCGGGTTGCGTATCGAACGTGACCTGCTGCAACTGGCCATCGCCACGCCGACCGAGGGTCCGAGCCATCGGATCACGATCGAGGCAATCCACTGTCCGCGTCCCGACGGATGGCTGAGTCCCGCGGCACAGGACGACCTGGTGGATTGCTTGGTCAAATGGCGACACAAGCACCAGATGGACCAGGGCATCACCGTGGCGTCACTGGACGGCGATTATTGCGTAACTCGGATCACGACCGGCCATCCCCAGGACGTCGACAGTGAATTGAACACGCTGGGCACACGAATTCCCCGTTACCTGCAGCTGGGCCCGGGTGAAAAAGTCATCGGGTCCTTTCGCGAACGTTTGGCTGCGTCGGTCGACTACGCCGTGACCGGTGTTGCCAGCCGTGGCGTGATCGAAACGGTCTATGAAGCCTTTCGGGCCGCGGATTTGAATATCCTGTGGCTGGAACCATCGCTGAACAGCCTTGCGCGGCTGGCCGGGCACCTGGGCCACTGCAACGCGGCACCGACCCTGATCGCCGACGGAACCGGCCGCCAATGGGACGTGGGCATCGCTTTCGAAGGTCGGTTGCTGTTGGATTACCGTCCGGCGGCGGCCAACAACGAACAGGGATTCCACGACGCGGTGATCAATCACCTGGAACGGCTACGCCGATTTTGCCAGCGACACCGGCAATTATCCGACGGAAATTTGAGCGAATTGCTGATTTGTGGCAGCCCCGAAAAAGCCAAAGCCGCCGCGGATCTGTTTGACGATTCCCACGACATCGACGCCGCCGTGCTGAACGTGTCTGGTGGCGAATTCATCCTGGAACAGTCGGAACACGAAAGCGGCACCACGGCGGTCGTGGCCACGGTGCTGCCGCTGTTGATCGGAATCCAAAACGACGGTGTTCCCGATTTGTTGGACCACGTCCGCCGTGCACCGGATGTTTCGACCACCACACAAGTTCTTCGGATCGCTTGGCCGGCGCTCGTGGCGGCCGTGCTGTTGCTGGGATCGTTTGCAATGGTCCACCGTCAACGTGGTCTTGCCGATCGTGCCATCCAACGACGCGAAGCCATGCAGGCCGAGGTGTATCGCACCAAGGCACGCATGATGACCTTGGCCCAGCGACGCCAACTGGTGGACCACTTTGGACGCATCGAAAAGGGTGCGGCGGAACCGCGTTGGAATCTAACGCTGCGCCAGATCACGCAGAGTTTGCTGGATCGCTGCAAGTTGAACAGCTTTCACGTGGAAGACGGTCACCAGATCCTGCTGGACGGCACCGTCACCGATGAATCACTAGTGTATGAACAAGTCAGCCAGTTTCGCCGGTTGCCTGAGGTCGAACAGGTCGCCTTGAAGGCCACCAACCCGGAACCCCAAACCCGCGGCATTCGCTTTTTGATCGGGTTACATCTGCACAAAGAAACATTGCCTGTCGTCGACTCGACGTCGGAGGACTGATGTCATGCAAAGACTTAACACCCGTATAGTCGGACTAATCGTGGCAACCGCAAGTTTGGGGGCAATCATCGGCATCGGACTGCCCTGGGTCGATGAGTACTTTGAACTGCGACGCGATATGGCCGAGTTCGACAAGATGGAAGTCGAACTGACGGCAATCCGTCAACGCGGTCTGCGTTTGGCCAAGATGGAAAGGGAACTGAATGAACAACTGAAATCGCTGAACGACCGTTCGGTGATTCCCGAAAACCGGTCCGATGTCCGGGAACGACTGGTCGAAATCGTGCGTCAAGGCGGCGGGCGGATTCGAAGTTTAGAAGTCCACACCGGAAACAAACGGCCCTGGGCGACGGTAAACGACGATCCGACGGCGGAAGTGATGCCTGAGTTCGCAAGGATGTCACCTTATGACCTGCATTCACACGACGTCGATTTGCGTGCGGACGGCAGCCTGGAAGCGATTGAAAAAATCCTGACGGCCATCGGAGGCCAACGCTGGTACATGACCACGCGAACGATGAACGTGTTGCCGACGATGAAACCAGAGGCGCCCGTGGCACTGGAACTTCGCTTCACCGTGTTCGGCCTGCACGCCCGCCCCGATGAACCCGACGAGGATGTCGCAAGACGTCCGATACAACACACACGACAACTACTTCTTCATTAGGCCCTTTGCCATGGATGGCAACGCCGATTCGCATTCTCTCGACGCCAAGGACGCGGGCAACGGCCGACGGTTCGCCGCCATGCTGCGCGTCGTCGGGCGTGACGGCGTTTGTGATACCCAGCACGTCTGCGGGGCCGACAGCGTTCAACGCCCCACAACAGATTTCACGAAACCGACCGGACAATACTCCGCCGCCGCGTGGAGCATTGCGTTCTCGGCCTTTTGTCTTGTCATTTGCTGCACGCCATCGACCAAGGTCTGTGGCGACGGATTGACACCCCTGGGACTTCGGCCGCTGACCGCGGTGCCGATCGCGCCCGGTGAAACGCCACTGGATTCTCGCGGACGCCCCATGCTTTGGCGCCCGCAAGCTAAGGTCATCCGATCTGGCGATCCGGTTTCGATCGCATCGGCACAACAAGATTCATCGTCCGCAACAACGTTCACCTCGTCAGGCACGTCCAACGAAGCGAACAACGTCCCATCGCTCGGACCAACGCAGCCCATGGGAACATCGGCCACGTCAACGACGATGCGTCCGACCAGTGTTGCCGAGGCACTGGACCGACGGGGGACCGTGACGTTTCGCGAAACTCCGCTGCAAGAAGTTGTTTTCCTACTAAGCGACCTTTGGCAGATCAACATCGTCGCCGGTGAATCCGTGACGGGAAGCGTCAGCGGGACATTTCATGAAACGCCTTTACGAGAAGTCCTTTCGGCGATCCTGTCGGCTTCCGGTTACGGTTACAAGCAAACGGGCAACAGTCTGATCGTATTGCCCGTGGACCAAGTCGGAACGGACGATCCTGGATTCGTCTCGCGCACCTTGCAAATCCCGCCTTCGGATGACCCAGCCGTGGTGGTCGATGCGGCGCGGATGCTGTTGTCCGAACGCGGCCAGATGTTGGAAGTCGGACAACAGCGTGTGTTGGTCAAAGATTATCCGGATCGGATCAGCCAGGTCGAAAACCTTTTCGGAAACCTGTCGCCAACGACGCCTCAGCAAACTGGTACGTCACCTGGCCCGACGCCCTCGGCAGCGCCGACGATGGCGGCGGCAGACGTCCTGGGCACCGATTCCAACGATGAAATCCGCATCTTCGCTTTGCAGTACGTGGAAGCCGAACAGATGCAGGAATCACTGGCGTCGATCCTGGGCACCGACGTGACCGTCGCGGTGTACATCGACGAGAACCGCATCTTGGTCCGTGGCGATTCTCGCAGCGTCGATCTTGCCCGTCGGGCAATCGAGCAACTGGACCGACCACGCCCACAAGTCCGCATCACGGCGTTGATCTACGATGTCGGGATGAGCGAACGCGAAGCCCTGGGCATCAACTGGTCGGGCGGACGCAACCTGGGATCGGCGACTCGATTGAGCGCGCTATCGGATCTGGTCACGCCGATCGAAGACGCCGCGACCACCGCCGTTGATACAACCACCGGCGCGGTGGCAACAACCACCGAAACGGTGCTGACGAAGTCCAGTAGTTTCCTTTTCGGGACGTCAGGATCGAAACTGAACGTCGAGGGCCTGATCGTCGCGTTGGATCAAACCGAAGAAGCCAAGTTGCTGGCCAATCCCAGCATCACCGTTGGCGACCGCCGTCAGGCGGAGATCAAGATTGTCGAACGACTGCCCGTCCAAACCGCCCAGCAAAGCGTCGGTGGTGCCGTGGCGGACATCGAATTCGAGGACGCCGGTATCACATTGACCGTCCAACCGCGTATCGCAGACGACGGAACCATCGAACTGAATGTTGCACCGGAGTTCAGCACCAAAGTCGGCGAATTGAATGGCAACCCGATCATTGACAGTCGGAACGCGTCAACGGTCGTGCGGGTTGCCAACGGCGAGACTTTCGTGCTGGGCGGCCTGCGTCGCCGACGCGTTGTCGAATCGCAAGCTGGCGTTCCCTACCTGAAAGACATGAAGTTTTTCGGGAAGCTGTTTCGCAGTCACGACACGGAGATCCAGGAAAGCGAATTGATCGTTTTCATTCGTCCGGAAATGATCACCCCCAACCACGTCGGGCTGCCCCGGGAACAGCATGCTGCTCGGGTCACTGATTGCCTGTTGGACAGTGTCCCCTACGCCACGCAATGCCCGCTGACGCCCGACTGTCGCGATCCGAATTGTCCCAACCACTATCCACGCGCCCGCGTTAACGGTGGCTCACGTGAATTGGAGATGATCGGGGGCTATGGTTCGACCATGAATCCGATGATGCACGGCAACCCCACCATCATTAGCGAAAGGGTCATCTCCGAATCGTCCGTACCGGAATCAACGGTCCAGTCCCCCACGACTTGGCATCCTTCGGAATCACCCGACGACATACCGGGCGAAATGCCGATGGACATGGAAAGTTCGCCCGAACCGATGCTGTTTGAACCCGTGATCGTGAAGGAACCCCGACAATGAAACGCTTGCCAGATGAATTTAAATCGGGGCGATTTCACTGGGTTTACCTGGTCGGTTCGATCGGTTGTGCGACCACGCTGGGCTGTGGCGACGCGGCCACCACCTTGGAAGCGATTCAAAACGCCGTCCCGGTCCGAGGCATCACCGCGACGCCAAGCCAGGAGTCCCAAACCGCCGATGTTCAAGCGACGCCGGTCGCGTTCGATCCGGTCAGCCCTGATCGGGTCAATCCCTTTGTGTACCCCGGCGGTGAACAAGACGAACGAAGTGGGTTCGCCGTACGCGGTGCGAACGCATCCCAAGTGAAGGTCTTGGGGTTTGCCGACGTCGGGGTCCCGCGCGTGTTCTTGCGGATCGAAGACGAAACCAAAATATTGCGTGAAGGCGACCAGGCGATGAATATCCGGGTGGTCAAAATCAATCCACCCAATGTCGTCCTGGCCATCGATAACCTGACTTGGACGGCGACGATGTTCGACGATCGGTGAAGCGGCTAAGCTTGGGGAGAATCGTGACCTCACTTCGTCACCACATCCCCCAAAGCCGAAACCGATGACGCGTCCCCACCATCGCAATCTTGCCGTTACGTTCACCGCGTCCCTGTTACCCCTGGCATTGGTGGTGCTGGTCGGATGCGGTGGCACCGATTTGGCGACCGTCCCCATCGAAGGCGACGATGGATTGCCGGCGGAATCGTCCGAACAGGATGCCGGATCGGACGACACCAATCCGACGGCCGACGACGACACCGCCTCATCCCCGAACGACACCGCCGATCCCGCGGAGTCCGCATCCACATCGATTTCCAGTTCGGTGCCGATGATGACCCAAGAAGCTTTCTTTGCCGCCGCCGAAGAAGGCTTGTCCGATGCGATTCGCAGCGGCATCCGTCAAGGCCTGGACGCGGACGCCGTCGGTCCCGAGGGCCGGACCCCGCTGCAATTGGCTTCGTTCAACGGACACACCGAAGTCGTCAAGTTGCTGTTGGATCAGGACGCGGTCGTCGATCACCGTGATTCCGCCGGTCGAACCGCACTGATGTACGCGTCAACTGCCGACAACGTTGACACCGTTAAACTGCTGCTACGTCGTGGTGCGAATCCCAACTTGGCCGACAAGGTGGAAAACTTCACGCCGCTGATGTTCGCCGCAGCCGAAGGTCAATTGTCCGTAGTGGATCTGTTGCTGGACGCCGGGGCCCGAGTCGATTCCAAAGACATCGACGGTGATACCGCTGGCGTGTTCGCGGCGGCCAACGGCCACGCGGAAGTCGCCAAACGCTTGGAGGCGATTGCGGAGACCGAACAGTGAAATTCAGTCGTATGGAAATCGAACTCGCCCGTCAGTTGAAGGGCGACGGTTTGAATTGGACGCCCGCGGTCGGCCATTTCGTCTGGGATGAAAACGGCTTGATCGAAGCCGATTCGCCGTTTCATGACCGAGTCTTTTTCATCCTGGACATGAAGCATTTCTTGCGTCGCAGCAAGACGATCGAAGCGTTGCAAGATGCCTGCGTTTGGTTGCCGACTTGGGAAGACGCCCGCGATTGGTTGATCCAGCATGGTGTCGACGATGCGTTGATCGCCCAGCGTTTGCAACAAGAAAAGGCGATCGAATCCCGAACCGAACGATTGGTCCTGTACCGGATGATCGCCGAGAACTTGTAGCCATTTCGTCAGCCGCGCCGCCCGTTTGGACGGCGCAAGCGAGATTTTCGCGTTGCCCTTGAGTTTTCGGTCGCACTAGGGCAACGGCAAAACGATCGGATCGTTTTCGGCAAACGAAACCTGTCCGGCTTCACCGTTTATCTTGTATTCAACGGTCAATTCCTTGGGGGAACCCGGTGCCGGATCGCCACCCAAAGCCGAGTTGTACTGACTTTGGGGCAGACAAATCAGCGGGGAATCCCCGGCATGCTGTCGCAGTAATTCGGTCACATCCTTTTGCTTGTCGGCCGAACCGTACTTCGCGGAAATGATTTCGATATCCATCGGTTTGCCCCACAGCGGCTGCAACGCTTTGGCCGTTTTGTCCGTCACACCGACCAACTTCAGCACGACCGCAGCGGCGGCGATCGCTTCGGGTTTCATCTCGGCATCTTGCCCAACCTTCACCGCAACATTCAACATGGCCGGTGTTGGATAGCGACGGACGACGTCCAAAATCAAACGCTTTTCCTCCTCGCGATCAGCCACCTTCAACGCGTCATTGGCCATTTGCAATCGGTCGCGATTGTTCATCGTGAATTGACGTGCGATCCGCAGATGACCACGTAGAGCGCGGATTCGGTACGCGTGTGAGGGCTGGGACGCCAGTTCCAACAAATAAGGTGCGGCGTCGACGGTCATCCAAGTCCCCAGCAAACGCGTCGCAGCGTCCTGGATTTCACGATCGTTGGATTGCGCCGCGTCGGCCAATGCCTTCAGCGAACGTTCCCCACCCATCGCGGTCAACAATTCCAGGGTCGTGATGCGATCTGCGGTTGAAGCATTGGCGGCCGCCTGATCCAGCTTTTCCGCACACGCATCGCGATCGGGCATACGCACACAAGCCGCACGCAATGCGTCCAGCGATGCCGCCGCGTCGTCGTTGTCGGCATCGAACGCTCGGGCCATCAACATCCCCAAGTCGTCCATTGTGGCGATCTGGCCTATCGCCTGAAGGGCCGCTTCGCGGATCGAAGCATCCTTTGCATCCAAGGTGTCAATCACCATCGACTTTGCACCGGCGATCCGTCGCGCGCCGACCACACTTAACAACACTTCCTTGGCACGACCGTCAGCATTTTTCAGCCGGCTGATGACCGCGTCTTCCAATTGGTCATCGGGCAACAGTGAAAGCGTTTCCAGTGCCGATGCCACCACCACCACGTTTTCGTCATCGGCGGCGGCCAACAAAGCGGGCAGGGCGGTGACGTCGCCGATCCGCTGCAATCCTTCGATGGCGGCCAACCGCACGGCCAAGTCCTCTGACTCGGATTGCCGAATCAAAGCGTCTTGTGCATCGTTATCGCCACGTTCGGCCAACCCGGTGATCAGCAAAGCGCGTCGGGACGCATCGACTTTTTCAATGGCATTGACCAATGCGTCGGTGGCACCATCGCCCGACAGTTCGCGGACAGTTGTCAATGCGATCCCTTGCTTGGCGCGGTCATCCGACTTCAAGGCTTCGATCAAACGATCCACGCCGTCGGATCCACGTGACAGTATGCTTCCGCGAATCGCTTCGATCTTTCGCTGCGGTGGAACGTCAGCGGCGGCGACCGAATCGTAAATCTGTGCCGCGGCGTCCGACTGATCTTGGGCCATGGAATTTTCGGCGACCAGAATCAGTCCTTCGGCCAGTCCTGATCGGACGGTCATGTCATCGGCCGATGCAAACGCCGACTGGAGGGCTTGCCGTGCATCGTTGCCACCAATGGCCCCCAGCGCGACCGCGGCGGCGACCGCCACGTCGGCGTCCTGGTTCTGCAAGGCATCGATCAGCGATGGCACCGCAGCACGTGTACCACGAATGCCCAGAGTGTTGATCACGCCGATCAACGAACGTCCGTCGATGTCGGCCATGGATTCGATCAAAACTTGGTCGACTTCTTCACCCGGAATGGCTTCTAGGGCGATGCGGGCCCATGACACCATTTCGGGATCACGCAGCAGCGGCGCCAACGCTTCGGCCGCTTTGGGCGAACCAAAGACCGCCAACTTTTTACAGGCGATTGCCTTTTGTGGTTTTCCGGCATCTTCGGATACCAGAATCTCGATGAGCGTCTGTTCGTCTTGTCGGAAACCATCGGCGGCGGGAGCCATCGTCGGCACAGCCGTCAACGCGGCGACCGCGGCCAAGAATCCGAACCGTATTGCAAAGTATCGCATGGTGAGTGGACAGGATTTCAATCAAAGGAGGGTTGTTTCGGTGGGAAGGTCGCCGCGTGAGATTCGTGCAAACTCACGCGCTATCATTGCCGGATGGATCCGACATTCCTTGGACAAGCGTGTCGGCTACATTCGCCACGGCGCGCGGGTCGCTTCGCTGCGCAAGCGATTGGCTTCCGCATCGTCTTTGAATTCCGCCTTCACCGGATCGAATTCCAACTCGCGATCCAGGAACAAAGCGATGTTCGCCGCGTGACAGGCGATATGCGAATAGCAGGCGGCCACCGCATTGGCCTTGGGTTGGCTGCGTGTTTTCACACAGTCCAAGAAATCACGCACATGGAACGTTGCCGGATAGCCAGCGATTTCTTCGACCTTGCGGCCGGCCAACAGTTCATTGCTGCTAAGCACAAATTTGCCGCTGTCCCCCGTTTCGACCCAGCCGTCTTCGCCTTCGAATCGCACCGGGCACGACCCCAACGGCAACCAGTCTTTTTCACGCAACACCAGTTCGACGCCACTGGCGTACGTGGAAACCATTTCGCCATCACGCGGCGGCGAGTACTTCACCGGCGCCGTGCGATCGGCACCGGCGGCCAATTGGCACAGATCCACACAGTGGGATCCCCATTCCAAGACGCCACCGCCGCCAAGACCACCGACGAAACCGCCCCCTTTTTCAAAGTGGAACGCGGCCATCATTTCGTGGTTGTAGGGACGATAGGCGGCGGGGCCCAAATACATGTCCCAATCGACTTCTTCGATCGGCGGTGCATCTTCGGGCGGCATCCATCCGCTGATCTTTGCCGTCATGCCACGCGGGTGCGCGTAGACGCGTTTCAGTTTGCCCAAACGTCCGGACGCGGCCAGTTCACAGGCAAAAGCAAAATGCGGCAGGTTTCGGCGCTGGGTCCCGGCTTGGAACACACGCCCGGTGCGACGCATCACATCAGCCAACTGAAAACTTTCGGCGATGTTCTTTGTACAGGGCTTTTCGCAATACATGTCTTTGCCCGCACGTGCCGCTGCACACGCCGCGGTGCCGTGCCAGTTTGGGCCGGTCGCAATCAACACCGCATCGATATCATCGCGGTCCAACAATTCGCGAAAATCTTGATAGGTATCACAGTCGCTGTTGCCGTGGTGCAAGTCGGCCAACGCTTTGATCGCCTGGCGTTGCTTCTGCTTCACATCACAGACGGCCAGGAATTGCACATCGGACTGTTCGAAGAAACATCCAAGGTCGTAGGTGCCGCGACGCCCGATTCCGATCCCGCCCACCGTGACGCGATCGCTTGGCGGAACCGCAGCCCCCAAGCCCATCGTGGGGCCGGAAACGAAATAGGGTGCGGATACCGCGGCCGCGGCGGTTTTTAGAAATCGACGACGGGATGCGGCCGCAGGATTCCCGTCTGCTTTGGACGGGCTCGGCCGACAACCTTTCGAGGAAGAGGACACCTGATGCGACATCATGCTTCTTTTGGCTGCGTGGAAGGCGGGAAAGACTGACGCTGGCGGGGCGCCCGTTGGGTCCGCCCGATCCACGCTTCTTCAATCGCGTGGATTTCTACGAACGGGCCAAGGGGCGATTAAGCCCAGTCTAACGAAACGCCCGTCGCGGCGTGTCCATCAATCCCAAATCGGCAGCAAGCAGAAACGTCGCAGCATTCGATCGACGCCGCGATCCAATTCGGCCTCGCGTGTTTATCGGCCGAGTGAATGTCTAGTGAATTCGGTACGGCTGTTTACTGGTACGCCGTGCGACACCGGATTCGATCGCCGCCGTTGACACTGCGTCGCTGACCGCACGCGCGACACGGCGGTCGAACACGCTGGGGATGATGTAGTCGTCCAAGATGTCTTGTTCCGGAATCACCCCGGCAATGGCTTGCGCCGCCGCCAACTTCATCTGGTTGTTGATTGTCGACGCACGCACCTTCAACACGCCGCGAAACAAACCCGGGAAGCACAGCACATTGTTGATCTGGTTCGGAAAGTCGCTGCGCCCGGTCGCCATGATCCGAACGTGCGGGGCAGCCAATCGCGGATCAATTTCGGGATCCGGATTGGCCAACGCAAAGACAATGGGTTGATCGGCCATCGCCTGGATGTCTTGGACGGTCAACACGTTGGCGGCCGAAACACCGATGAACACGTCCGCACCGGCAATGACTTCGCCAAGTTTGCCCGTCACTCGGTTGGGGTTGGTGTTGTCCACCACCCAGCGTTTCACCTTGTCCAATCCGTCGGCCGGAACGATGGCTCCTTCGCGATCGCACACGATGACTTCGCCCGCACCGGCCAAGTTCAACATTTTCACGATGGCCGTTCCCGCGGATCCCGCACCGTTGATCACAATCCGCGCTTTGGCGATTGATTTGCCGACACGCTTCAATGCGTTTTGCAATCCTGCCAACACGACAATCGCCGTCCCGTGTTGGTCGTCATGAAAAACGGGAATCTCTAATTCGGCATCCAATCGTTCCTCGATTTCGATGCATCGCGGCGCGGAAATGTCTTCCAGATTGATGCCGCCAAAGGTCGGCGCCAAATGCCGAACCGCTTCGATGACTTTTTCGGTGTCCTGGGTGTCCAAACAAATCGGAAAGGCATCAACGCCGGCAAATTCTTTGAACAGCATCGCCTTGCCTTCCATCACGGGCATCGCCGCGCGTGGACCGATGTTGCCCAATCCCAGAACGGCCGAACCATCGCTGATCACCGCTACGGTGTTCTGACGGATCGTCAAAGAAAACGAGGCATCCGGATCGTCCGCGATGGACCGGCACACTCGAGCGACACCGGGCGTGTACGCCATCGACAAATCGTCCCGTGTCTTGACCGGCTTGGTCGGTAGCACTTCGATTTTGCCGCCCAAGTGCATCAGAAAGACACGGTCGGAAACGTTGACCACCGACACGTCATCCAACTGACGCAACTGATCGACGATCTCGGTCCCGTGCTCGACGTCTTTAGCGCTGACCGTATAGTCGCGCGAAACCATGCCGTCGCCGACCTTGACGATATCGACGCCGCCGATCGATCCACCCGCCTGGCCGATTGAATCGGTGATCCTTTCCGCCACTCCAGCAATGTTGGGATAGCGCAAACGAATCGTAACGGCGTAGGTCGGAGCTGGTTCGTACATGAGGGTTGTGGCACCCGTGGTTTTGGAAGGCGTCGCGAATCGTGAAAAGGATCCCCACGGCCCGGCCCCGGGAAAACCCGGAGACATTGGGATCCGTCGGACGCATTTTCTACCACGTGCGACATCTTGCCCGAAGCGGAGACAACCGACGGGCAATGCCAAAAACCCTTTGCACGACCCAGCGGCACGGCCAGCGGAAGTCGATCCGCCCACGCCGGCCCGGTTCTATACCGGCTCCGGCCCACGCCAGCTTTCAGCCACGCCCAAGCGTGCGACGACGTCGATTCGCTCCGCCGGGCCCGTCGCTAGCGAGAGCCGGTGGGCGGGGCTGTCACCGGGCCCCCGATGCCCAAGCCGATTCGAACTCGGGTCGCGTTTCCGCCAAAATCTCGGCCAATTCAGAACGAGTCGACGGGGTCAGATGATCGAAGTCACCCGAGGTATCGTTGCCCCGCAGCACGTCAGCGATCCGCTGATAGATCACCCCACGCACTTCGTCAGGCAGCGAGTTCATGGCATCAGAATAAATCAGATAGCTGCACGGATAGCGGAATAAACGCGTCCGCAGATCCAGCTGCCTCAGCGACCGCCCCTGGGAATCGAACGGCCCGCGTCGCTGGAACTGCTTGGCAAAGTCGGACGTTCCGCTGACCGAATCGGTCAAAGCAAACTCATCGCACATCAACAGATGACGCACCACCTGGTCGGCACCCGCTTGGATGCGACGCCGGGCGCTGTCGCTGATGAAACCCTCCGGACGTTCCAACAACTGATTCATTTCATAGGACTGATGCAGCGCCGAACGTGTCTCATAATTGGCGGCGGCAATCGCATTGTGGGTCTGGGTCTGATGTTCCATCACCATCAACGCGACCAGATCGCTGTGGGGGGATAAGTACTGATCGGTGTCGAAGAAGTCCGACAGGTCGTTCACGTTCGCCCCTGGGTCGCGATCAAACGACGTGTCATCTCCCTTGCACAAAGTGTTCCCCATGTGACGCATTGATCCGTGGCGTCCGGTGACGTACCAACCGCCCCAGCGATCGCGAAAGTCGCTGGTGTGATCGGTGACGAAGGTGCCACTGCCGAATTTTGGGCGACCGGCCGCGTCGGCGAACACGCTGCGGACCAAATACCCGGGCACGTCTTGCGTACGGCTGGACGCATGACAAGTCAGACATCCGCCGCGGTCCCGCACAAGCGCCGGTCGTTCGGTACGTTCCTGTTTCAACGTGTAGAAGGTCGCGCCTTGGTGGGCGTCGGTGGCCGCGACTTCCAACACGTCGCCTTTTTGGCAATAACCGATGTAGACATCGTCGTTGAAGTAGATCGCTCGGGGACGACGTGGCGAAATGCGGTGAATCTGCAAACTGGTCTTGGAAAATACCAACATCTGCGAACTGACCGGAACCTCCAATTCGCGCAGCACCGCCGGCAGGTAGCCGAACGTTTCGTCGAACGCCAAAGTCGTCTGGCCATCGTCGATTCGCTGCTGAAGCCGCGCCACCGCGTCGTCGACGTCCGCGTTCAGATAATCGATCGGCGGTCGTTCATAGGCCGCGCGCTGGGCCGACGCAGTCGCCCCCAGTAGGAAGATCGACAAAACACACGGTCCGAGCGACCGATGGCCGGGGCGGACCATTGCCAACACGGCACGGCTGCAACGACGCAGAAACATGGAAAATCTGGCGGATCGGGGGAAAGAACAACGCCGAAGTCACAAACGATGTGCCCCAGCATACTCGATTCCTACACCCCAGGGTACAGAATCCAGCGGGTCCAGCAGATTCGGGTCGCCGCCACGCCGCGGCGGCGTTCCGGACCTGGCGAAAACGCCGCTGGTTCCGAGCCGCACGCGGCGCCGGTATCCTGCGTGCCCCTTTTCGAATCGTCCCGTTTTCTATCTGTGGTGCCCATCCAAGATGCCCGACTTTTATCAGCACGACATGATCACGACGGTTCACGACCTGCAGTCGGCGACGCTGACGCAGCTCGAAGACCTGATCCGTCAATCGACGCAGGCCAGCAAAATCGGGCTGGTGCTGCCCGTGACGGCATCGGACATGCGTGCGGCGCCCTTTGATCGGATCGTGCAGGAATTGACCGAAGCGGATTACGTTCACACGATTGCCGTCACCCTGGGGGTCGCCCCGGACCAGGACGATTACACCGAAACGCTTCGCAAAGTCGCACCGCTGGGCGATCGTGCCAAAGTCATTTGGACCGACGGACCGGAAATCCAGGGCCTGTATCAAGAACTGATCGATGCCGGGATTCCCGTTTCAACGCCGGGCAAAGGCCGCAGCGTTTGGACGGCGTTCGGCTTCTTGTTGGCCGACCCGCAAATCGACACTTTCGTTTTGCACGACTGTGACATCGTCGATTACGACCGCATGTTACTGTCGCGGCTTTGCTTGCCGATGGTGCATCCGGCGCTGGACTATGAGTTTTGCAAAGCCTTTTACGCTCGCGTCACCGATCGCATGCACGGCCGCGTCGTCCGCTTGCTGGTCGCGCCCTTGTTGCGTGCGATGAAACAGTGTTTCAGCGACAACCATTTCATTCGCTTTCTGGGCAATTTTCGGTACCCGCTTTCGGGCGAATTTTCGCTGACCCGCAACCTGGCACGCAGCAACCGCATCCCCAGCGACTGGGGTCTGGAAGTCGGCACGTTGGCGGAGGTCTATCGCAACACATCGCTCAAACGCGTGTGCCAAGTCGACCTGTGCCGGCTGTACGAACACAAGCACCAAGCGATGTCGGTCGAAGACAAGACCAAGGGCTTGATGAAGATGGCCATCGACATCCTGTGCACGATTTACCGCACCCTGGCCAGCCAAGGCGTCCAGCTTAGCCGCAGCAATTTCATCACCCTACGAGCCTCTTACCTACGGGCCGCACAAGACTGCATCCGTCAACATTCGGCCAACGCGGTCGTCAACGACTTACAATTCAATCGTCACGACGAAGAGGTCGCGGTGGAATCGTTCGCCGAATGCGTCACCATCGCCGGCGACCTTTTCCGCAACGATCCATCGGGTGCCGAAGCGATCCCCAACTGGACCCGCATCCGCGCCGCATTCCCCCATTTCGTCCGGCAACTGCGCGACGCCACATGAGTGCCAAAGAAGACCTGAAATTCGCGAAAGAACATCGGATCGCCCCCGGCAAGCGTCCCAATTTGAAGAAGCTGGACACCAAAGTCGGTGGCCCGTTTGACGATAAAGATGACGCAAAGGCATTCACGGCGGATACCAATCACAAGATTCGTGATCTGCAGTACCGCATGTTCGTGGAAGAAAAACAGTCTTTGCTGGTCGTCCTGCAGGCGCCCGACGCGGCGGGCAAAGACGGGCTGATCCGGAAAGTTCTGGGCCAGATGAATCCCCAGGGGTGCCGGACTTATCCGTTCAAAGTCCCCACCAAGGAAGAACGCGCCCACGATTTCTTGTGGCGGATCCACCGCTGCACCCCCGCGGCGGGAAAAGTCAGCGTGTTCAATCGATCCCACTACGAAGACGTGCTGGTCGTCCGTGTGAATGACTTGGTCCCCAAACGGGTATGGAAGGATCGATACAAGATCATCAACGACTTCGAACACATGCTGGCCGAAGCGGGGACCCAGATCCTGAAGTTCTACCTGCACATCAGTCCGGAAGAACAACTGGAACGATTCAAGAAACGCTTGGACAATCCCGACAAGCACTGGAAACTGAACACCGGTGACTACGCGGCCCGCGATCAGTGGGACCAGTACCGCGAGGCTTACGAGGACGCGATCGAACAATGCAACACAGATCACGCCCCCTGGTACGTCATCCCCGCTGATCACAAGTGGTATCGCGATGCATCGGTCGCGGCCATTGTTTGCGACACGTTGCTATCGATGGATCCACAACTGCCTCCGGTCGACGTCGACCTGGATGAAATCCGGTCCCTGTACCAGCGCGAAGCCGCCGAATTGGGCAAAGCATCATCCTCATGACCATTGAACGAAATCCAACACGTGCCGTTCGTATCGGCACGATTACCATCGGTGATCACAACCCGATCGCGGTCCAAAGCATGACCGCGACCAAGACACAGGACACCGACGCGACCATCGAACAGGCCGAAGCGATCCGCAAACGCGGCGCCGGTGTGGTCCGCATCGCCGTGGACAGCGACAAGGATGCGGCCGCCCTGGCCGTGATCCGCGACGGCACCACGGCCAACTTGGCGGTGGATTTGCAAGAAAACTTTCGCTTGGCCGAAAAGGTCGCGCCGTACGTCGACAAGATTCGATACAACCCCGGCCACCTGTACCACCACCAACGCGACAAACCCTGGCAAGACAAAGTCCGCTTCATCATTGACCAAGCGGCACAGCACGACTGTGCCATTCGAATCGGCGTCAATTGCGGTAGCGTCGATCCGGCCAAAAAAGAAAAGTACGACCCGTCCGATTCCATCACGCCGATGCTCCAAAGCGCGCTGGAACACTGCGAGTTCGTCGATTCACTGGGCTTTGATCGCTATGTCGTTTCGCTCAAAGACAGCGATCCGAAGCACGTGGTGAAAGTCAATCGCCGCTTCGCCCAAGCCCGTCCCGATGTGCCGCTGCATCTGGGCGTGACCGAAGCCGGGATGCCGCCGGAAGGCATCATTAAAACTCGAATCGCTTTTGAGCAGTTGATCGGTAAAGGCATCGGCGACACCGTCCGCGTTTCCTTGACGTTGCCCAACCCGCGTAAACCCGAAGAAATCGACGCAGGACAATCGATCATCGATGATATCTACGCCGGACGCGTCCGCAGTGTGGTGAACTTCAACGAAGGTGGGCTGAACATCATCAGTTGCCCCAGTTGCAGCCGCGTTGAAAACGAAGCCTTCGTGGAATTGGCCGCCGACGTCAAAGTCATGACCGAATACGCCAAGCAATACGACATCACGATCGCCGTGATGGGATGCCGCGTGAACGGTCCTGGTGAAACCGACGACGCGGACTTGGGACTGTGGTGCGGTCCGGCCAAAGTCAATCTGAAACGCGGCCCCGAACCGTTGGGTGCTTTCGGTTACGACGAGATCTTGGATCAATTGCGGATGGAATTGGACAAACTGATTCAACAGAAAACCGCTTCGGCCAACTCGTGAAGATCATCGACAGGTCAAGTTTCTTGACTCGGCAGTCGCCCCACACAGCGGCGTGACCGCCACTGTCCGCCGTTGGTCCTTTTTTCGTCGCTTCCCCCCGCATTCCATGCCCGAAATCACCCCCGACACGATCGTCTGTGCCCTGTTCGGGCACCCGGTCGGTCATTCGATGTCGCCCGCGATTCACAATGCCGCCTTTGATGCATTGGGGCTGCCCTATGTTTACGTCGCTCACGACGTGACGCCGGGCCAAGTCGGTGAAGCACTGCGAGGCGTGCGTGCGATGGGGTACCGAGGACTGTCGGTCACCATTCCGCACAAAGTGGAAGCCATGGAGAACGTCGACGTCGTCGACCCAACGGCCCAGGGCATCGGATGCATCAACACGGTGGTCAACAACGATGGCGTGCTGACCGGTTTCAACAGCGACGGACGCGGAGCCCTGAACGCGTTAATTGACGCCGACGCTGATCCGCAGGACAAAAACGTACTGATCCTGAGCTCCGGCGGTGCCGCGCGAGCCATTGCCGTCACCTTGGTCCGCGAAAATCCGCCGCAACGTATTGCCATCGCCGGAAAAACGGATTCTCGGGTGCAAAGCCTTGTTGCCGATGTTCAGTCCCAGGGCGGCACGCCGATCGTCGGATGCGGGTTGAACGCCGAAGCATTGAAACCCGAAGTCGATGCGGCGGACATCATCATCCACTGTTCACCGGTCGGAATGCATCCCAACGAAGACGCCACGCTAATCCCGGCCGCATGGTTGCGTCGCGACTTGGCCGTCTTTGACGCCGTCTACAACCCACGTCGGACCAAGCTGTTGGCCGATACCATGGCGGCCGGCGGACGCACGATCGAAGGGTTGGAAATGTTCTTGGGTCAGGCTTATGTCCAGTTCGAACTGTGGACCGGCAAACCGGCACCTCGGGACGTCATGCGGCGCGTCGTGGAGTCACGACTGTGAACGTGGTATTGGTCGGATACCGGGGAACGGGAAAAAGTGCCGTCGCGAACCGCATCGCACGTCGACTGAACTTGCGGAAAATTAGTTTGGACGACGCCGTCGTTCGAACAGCCGGCAAGTCGATTCCTGAGATCGTCGACGCCGAGGGATGGACCGCCTTTCGTGACCTGGAAGAATCGGTCGTCCAGCGTTTCACCGGCCAAGATGGACTGGTCATTGACTGTGGCGGTGGGGTGATCGAACGAGATGCCAATCTCGCCCGCCTTAAGCAAGCCGGACCGGTGATCTGGCTGACCGCCTCCGTTCCAACCATCGCTCGGCGGATCGGCGGTGACACCCAGCGGCCATCACTGACGGGTTCACACAGCTTCGTCGATGAAATCGCCGACGTCCTTCAGCGGCGTCACCCGCGATACCAAAGCGTCAGTGACTTCGAAGTATGCACTGACGACGTGACCGTCGCACAAGTGGCCGACGCGGTTGTGGCATGGCTGGTCGAAGCGGGACATGTGCAGGCTTCCTAATCAGGCCATCGCCCGATCAGCCCATCGCGGATCGAATGCCAAACTCGATCCATAACACACTCACAGGTCGCCGGCGAATCAACCACGCCGATTCGACGCACGATCGCTTGGACCGATGCCACCACGCATCACGCCCTGATCGTCTTCTTGAGGTGTTTCCCCCAAGACGATGTTGAACCTTGCCTGCAACTCGTTCAGTTTCGAATCGGCGATCGGATTGAACTTGGCGGTCACCAGCTTGCGTCTTTCGGAATCACGAATGGTTCGGAAGACACCATCCCGTTCGTTTTGCGGATGCCCTTCGATCAGGATCTGGGACGTCATCACCCGACGACCATTCATGCTGACCGCAAAGTGGATGTGGGGCGTACGGCCGGGATAAGTCGTCGGCTTGATCGTGCGAAAGTAATAGCGTCCGTTCACGTCCGTCAGGAATCGACCATAGCCTTGAAAATTCGTGTCGCGTCCCTTGGCCCCGTTGCTACCAGAGTGCAGATAAACGCCATTGGCATCGACTTGCCAGATTTCCACAAACGCGTTTCGGACTGGTTCGCCGCTGCGGCGCAAAACCTTGCCGGTCAAATGCGTGACTTGACCAACCGCGGGATCGATCGAATCGTTGATCACCAGCAGGTCGTTGTCGGTGTCCAGCGGCAGCTTGTCCGGATAGAACGGCCCTTCGGTCAGTCGAGGCGTGATTTCCAGTTGTTCCGCCATCACCCCCGGCGTCCACAACGCGGGAATCCCGGCCGGTAAAACCCGCAACGCAGCCCGCCGGCTGAACAAATTTGTATGTCCCATCCGCGTTTGTCTCCCGCCCCAACATCAAAACCGAATCGACCGCACGCCGCGGTCCGTGGTGCCAGTGAAACCCCTTGGGGTGTGCCAAGTTCCGGCGCCGCCGTGTCCTCATCGTAGAGGGTTTCGGTTTCTGTCACAAAATTTCGCAAACTTTTCCATCACCGACGGGGTCACTCGTGGCGTGAAAGATCCCCACGTCAGACGACCGCAATGGGGCGGGACCACCCGCTGCATCAGGACATTCGATCGATCGGCCGTTCCGAACCGCTGGTCCAGCGTGGCAAAGGCTTGGCCCCGGGTCCGATCCGCGTTGACCGGCGCTAGGGGCGAAGTATAGTTCTCGACTCACCGCGCCGTCGCGCCACCGACCCATGCGATCAAAACGGCCCTTGCGAACCGAGGGTTGCACCCGAGATGCCCGGCTGACCGCCGGCGGTCGATCCCCACCAGCGACGACAAATATCACGGCAATTCCGTGTGCTCCGCTTTGCCGGAACAACGGGGCTGTGCCGGGCGACTCTGCGGTCGCTCGCTTCAGTCAAGCCGAACTTCACCCATGCGTGGAATCTCGTTCGCGATCACATGGCGGGCGGCCCGGCGGGCCGGCCCCCGATCGGCGAACCGATCCGCGTGATTTCGAAATCGAAATTTCTGAGACGAACGAATACATGCTGAACTACTTTCGCTCGCAGGACGGCTCGATCAAAAACGACGTGCTGTCCGGCCTGACGGTCGCCCTGGCATTGGTCCCCGAAGCGATCGCGTTCGCGTTTGTGGCCGGCGTTTCACCGCTGATCGGGTTGTATTCGGCTTTTTTCCTGGGGCTGATCACTGCGGTGTTGGGCGGACGTCCCGGCATGATTTCCGGTGCCACCGGTGCGATGGCGGTGGTCGTCGTGTCCCTGGTCGCAGATCACGGAATTGAATACCTGTTCCCGACCGTGATCTTGTGCGGGGTGTTCCAGGTCGCGATCGGCCTGGCACGTCTGGGCAAGTTCATCCGCATGGTCCCACACCCGGTCATGCTAGGTTTCGTCAACGGTTTGGCGATCGTGATTGGTTTGGCCCAGATCAGCAGCTTTAAAACACTTTCGCCCGACGGTGAAATGGTCTTTCTGTCGGGTGCTGCCCTCGGTTGGATGCTGGGGTTGGTCGGATTGACGATGGCCATCATTTGGCTGTTGCCCAAGATGACCCGAGCGGTCCCGGCTTCGCTGGCCGCCATCTTGGTCGTCACGGGCATCTCCGTCGCGATCAACCAGACGTCCGGCTTTGGAACGGTCCCGACCGCCGACGATGCAACCAGTCGAACGGTGCTAACCGTCGGTGACTTGCTGGCCAATAACGCCACCGCAGCGGCCATCGCCGAAGGCGTCCCGCCGGGAGAACCGGCCAGCATGCGTGGTGGATTGCCGATGCCGTTCTTCTTGGAGTACGCGATCGCACCGCTGACCTGGGAAACCTTCAAAATCATCCTTCCCTTTGCCGTCGTGCTTTGCGGCGTCGGGCTGATTGAATCGTTGATGACGCTGTCGCTGATCGACGAAATCACCAACACACGGGGACGTGGCGACCGGGAATGCATCGGCCAGGGTGTTGCCAACCTTACCTGCGGCTTCTTCGGCGGCATGGGTGGTTGTGCGATGATCGGTCAATCGTTGATCAACGTGAACTCCGGCGGGCGCGGACGCTTGTCGGGAATCACCGCAGCGGTCTGTCTTTTGGCCTTCGTCTTGTTCCTGTCCCCTTGGATCGAACAAATTCCGATGGCCGCCCTGGTCGGCGTGATGTTCATGGTCGTGATCGGAACCTTTGAATGGGCATCCCTGCGGATGTTCCACCGCATGCCTGCCAGTGACATGTTTGTCATGGTCCTGGTCACGGCGTACACCGTTTTCATGCACGACCTGGCAACCGCAGTCATCTTGGGCGTGATCGTATCTGCACTGGTCTTTGCTTGGAAACACGCCACGCACATGGGGGCGGACGTCAAGCTGAACGAACACGGCAGCAAGATCTATCAACTGCACGGGCCACTGTTTTTCGCATCGGTCGCGTCGTTCAAGGAATTGTTCGACGTCGAAAATGATCCCGATGACGTCGTGGTTGATTTCTATTACACGCGTGTTTACGACCAATCTGGTTTGGAGGCGATCAATTCACTGGCCGAACGCTACGAAACCGCCAACAAACGCTTGCACCTGACGCACCTAAGCCTGGAATGTCGCCAGTTGCTGGATCGTGCCGGCGACTTGGTGGAAATCAATCTTTCCGAAGACCCGCAGTACCACGTCGCCACCGATCGTCTGGTCACGCGTCCGAACGAATCCATGGAAGTTGGCGATTTGGTCGACGCCGCCAAGGATGCCGCACACCCGCGTTCGATGGCCTAGTGCGGCGTCCCTACGCGATCAAAGACTGATTTCCATCTCCACGAATTGATCCGGCCGGCTCCGATACTTTTCCGCCATCTTTTGCAACGTTTCCCAGCGTGTCGAATGCGTGGGCCGTTCAAACGATGGTGTCTCCGCCGGCAAATTCAGTAACAAGGATTTGCGAACCATCATTGCCCGGATCTTTCGTGTCCGCACCTGACCGGCTTGTTCGTGCGTTAGACACATCAAATAGATCTCGGTGCGGACGTCCATGGACGCATCACGCCGCAGGTGTCCCAGTGCAAATCGTTCGCTGACCTCGTTCAGCACGGCATTCAAGTAGTACCAGGCATCCGCCTTGGGGATTGGAATCACCGGATCATCCAACGTGGTCTTTGACGCCAGTTCGCCCAAGGCTTTCGACGCCGATGGGTTCAGCAAGATTTCGGTACAGTCCATTTCCAGGATCGTCCGAATCTTTAAAACGCCCTTTTCGATCGACGTCAGTGACACGTTCAGCCGGTCCAAAAATTCGCGGCGACGCCAGCGGGTGCGTGCCCGACGACCGGCCAGGTACGAAGCCGCATACGCGGCAACGACAATCCACAGCAATTCCGGCCAATTGTCGATCAGGTAATCGTATAACGATTCAATCACATCACGCATCATTCATTCCCCACTTCGGCGACTCGTCGGTAGTTCGTTTCGACCGCCAGGGCCTCGTCGCCTTCGGGGCTGACATTGAAAGCCGTGATGACCAATTGTTGTGGATCGCGCAGTGACAACAACGTTTTCCATCCCCACGGCGGCGTGCCAGGACCGACGTCATAGTGGCCGAAAACCTGGCAGCCTTCGTCCGTCGCGGGACCTTCGGAAAACATGATCGCGCCGTTCATATGAAAACTGTCAATCCATGCCGATTGCCATCGCTGGGTTATCTCGTTGAACACCCATGTTTCTTCGCCCGATCGCGGGCGACCTTGGATCGTTCCACCGTATTGGTGCTTTAAAAATTGACCGCCCATCACCGCGGCCATCGTTCCGGTGACGTCCGATTCGTCGGCCAATTTCCCAGGCTCAAACCATGTGCGACAAACGCCTTGCCAATGGCCGCACAGATTCGCGATGAGTTTTTCGGCTTCCACAATCTGGGGCTCCGTTGGATTGATGCTGATACCGCTGGGGACTGGCATCTTATCGTGCATTTGACCGGCCGACCTGCAATCTGACCTGGCACGTCCCCCCGAATTTGATGTGCAAGCCTGACCAGTTCTGGTCCCAGATCCGCATCATGCATCATCCTGAACGCCGATTCAGGATTCCCCACAAAAGTCGATCGACCACGGGTGCATCGTCCACTGGGGCAGGGCACCGCGCACAATCACAAACGCCCGCGATCCAAGACACACCGATTTCGACGCTTGGGCTTCAAAGCCTGGCCTATTCTCTCAAAAAAAGCTGCCTAACCATGAAATGGCACTCGGAACTTACCCTGCCCGTGTTGGTCACCGCTGTTTTCGCATTCACGGTTTTGGTGGTGCCGACGGTTTCGGCCTGTACTCGCATCCTTTGGAACTCCAGCGACTCGGCGGCAATCGTCGGCCGCACGATGGACTGGGCCGAATCCACCCAACCCAAACTGTGGGTCTTTCCAAGGGGCATCCAGCGTGACGGGGGCATGTTGGGACCGGTGCGGCTGATCCATGATCGACCCGCACGCTGGAAATCTCGGTATGGATCTGTGGTCGTTTCGGGTTACGACTTGGGCGCCTTTGACGGATTGAATGAAAGGGGGCTGGGCATGCACCTGTTGTTCTTGACCGCCACCGATTACGGTGCCCCAGACGACACCAAGGACCGCGTCCAGGCCGGATTATGGGGCCAGTACCTGCTTGATAATGCCGCGTCGGTCAACGAAGCGATCGACTTGATGGAGGGGATCCAGCCGGTGATGGTCGAACACGGCGGTTTCAAATCCACGCTGCATCTGGCCATCGAAGATTCATCGGGCGATTCGGCCATCGTCGAATACGTCGGCGGAAAAGCCAAGATCTACCACGGATCCCAACACCGTGTGATGACCAACGACCCGCCATACGACCAACAGCTCAAAGAACTGGCCAAGTGGGACTTTAGCGATGCGACCCGCGAAACACCGTTGCCGGGCAACGTGAACCCCATCGCCCGGTTCGTGCGCGCGAACTATTTCCTGGAATCGCTTCGCAAACCACGCAGCGAACGCGAAGCAATCGCTTCGGTCCTGTCGATCGCACGCAACGCTTCGGTGCCGTTCAATGCACCTTACAAGACGCCGGGAACGATCTATGACACGGAATATCGCACCGTCGCAGATCTGGCGGCCCGACGCTATTTCTTTGAACTGACCACCAGCCCCAATGTCATCTGGATCGACCTAAACGCGTTTGATCTTCGTGAAGGCGGCGAAACAAAAACGCTGGACCCCAACGACATCCACCTTTCAGGCAGCGTCGAATCAAATTTCCAGGTCGTCGACCAACCGCCTTTCTAAGTTCGACCTGCCGCTGGCGATACCCAGCGGCGCGTCGATACGAATGAAAGCCAGGCAAAGCCAGGATCGAACGATCCGCGTAACTCGCCCGTCGATACGACTAGCCTTCCAGCGGTGCGTCGTCACCGGTTGCCTCGTCACCGGTTGCCTCGTCACCATTGCCGGCCTGTTCGTCTCGGATGCTGGCCGGTGAGGTTTCGATTCCCTTTTCCTTCTTTTCGGGAATCTCTTTTTCGCGTTCTTCCTTCAACGTCTGGTTCGCGGTTTGGAGCGCCGATTTGGTCTGGTTCAAATTCTTTTTCAAATTGCCATTCTGACGAGTGAGCTGGCGGATTTGTTTTTGAGCTTCATCACGTGCTTGGATTGCCTGTGCCATCGCCTCCGCAGCCACCTTTTTGGAGGCCGCTAACTGATCTTCCGCTTGCTGCGAACGTTTCTTTTCCTTCGCAAGCTGCTGCTTCAGCTGATCCGTTTGTTTTTGCATCTCGGCAATCGTCTGCTTTGCTTCGCTCAACGCCTTGGCGGTTTGCTCGCCCGATGCCGTCAATTCTTCCACCTGTTGCCGTAGGGCGACCAATTCTTCGGTCAATAAAATGTTCAGCTGACTCGGGTGATCCAAGGTTCCCATATCGCTGACAGAAACAACGTCGCCGCAAGCGGTCGATGGAATCGCAATGGTGGCAGGGGCACATACGGGTTCGACCGCACAGCCACACGGTGACGACAGCAGGTTTTCACCGTAAGCGGAAGTCGAACAGGAAACGATCAGCGCGGCAGCTGTGATTGATGATGCAATCAAGGTGTTCATCGTATCGGCGGGATTGTGGGGGAAGGATTGGTGGGTGGGTTTGGCGGGAATACAGGGCACCGTCATCCCGCTTGGTCTCACTGTAATTCGGCGACCGTGCATTTCAGGACGCGGCGGCTCTTCGACTCAAAATTTCCGCCTATCCCTGAATGTAACCGTCGTTTCACCGGCTTCATGCTGACCGACAGCGGGTGCGACAAAAGGCACGTCGAGGATGTCGTCGACACTAAACAAAAGTCGACACCATCTGATCCGCGACACTGATCAGCGTGCGGTAGTCGTATCCCTACAGTGTGCGCGTCGGTCCGCGGCACGCCAGCTGCACTGCGTCGCCCGGTCGGAACGCCCTTCGGCGTCCCCAATCTATTCCGACCGAAGATCGTCCGCGATCGTAGCGCCCGAATTCCACTTGGCCTTTTTATGGAACATGAAACCCAATTGATCGACCGTTCTGGATTTGCCATCGAGGACTTTCCGCAGACGCTTCCAGCAGGTCATCGCCTGCAAGAACGTTGTCTGTTGCCGGAATTGATGGACGACCCACGGCTGGATGACCAACTTCATTATCAGGCGCTGGACGGCCTGCGACGCATCAACCGAATCAGCCGATGCAGTGAACGGTTTTGGCCCACGCTGAAACGATTGGCGACCACGATGGATCGACCGCTGCGTGTTTTGGATGTTGCCACTGGTGGTGGTGACGTGGTGGCTTCGCTGTCGCGAATGGCTCAACGCAGTGGAACGCCAATGCAGATCGACGGCTGCGACATCAGCCGACGGGCCTTGCAGTACGCTCGCCAGCATGCCGAAACAACGGGCATGAAGGACTGTCGATTCTTCGCAATCGATGTTTTGAATGAGTCATTGCCAGACGACTACGACGTGATCCTGAACTCGTTGTTCCTTCACCACCTGACACGATGCGAAACGGTTCGCGTGTTGGCCAATATGGCTGCATCCTGTCGCCGCGCCGTCCTGATCAGTGACCTTCGCCGTACCAGGTGGGGATACTTCTTGGCGACAGCGGGGTCACGTCTGATCACACGCAGCCCGATCGTACACCTCGACGGTGCACAATCCGTGCGTGCCGCTTGGTCGGACACAGAATTCCATGCGATCACTCAAGAAGCCGGGCTCGGTGATAGTGAATTGACGTTCCATTGGCCGCAACGCTTCTTTCTGAAGTGGTGCAAGCCATGAAACGCGTAGCGTCCATCGACGTGTCCAGTAACCTCCAATCCGCGGGACAAACCCTTTGGGACTGCATCATCATCGGTGCGGGCCCTGCAGGCAGCCTTGCCGCACGGCAGTTGGCCAAAGACGGATTGCGGACACTGCTGGTGGACCGCAAGTCGTTTCCTCGTGACAAAGTCTGTGGCGCATGCGTGAATCACCGCGCACTGACGGCCCTTGCAGCCGCCGATCTACAGGACGTCGTCAGCAGCTGTGGCGGAATCCGCCTCAGCCACTTCGACTTGCGAGCCGGCGGCAAGCATGTGCGACTCAATTTGCCCGGCGGTCTGGCAGTGTCGCGACACAAACTGGATGCCGTACTCCTTGATGCGGCCCGCGATGCCGGCGCGTTCACCCTATCGCAAGTTAACGCCAGCGTCTTGCCTCGCGAAAACGACGCGGCCCATCGCGAAATCCAGTTGACCCTCGCCAATTCATCCTCAAGCACCAAGACAGTCGTCCGCGGAAAAACGGTTCTGGCCGCCGACGGCTTGGGACATCCCAGCCTGCGAAAACTGAACGAGTTCACCGACTCGATTTCAGCGAAGTCGCGCATCGGATTGGGCGGCATCCTGCGAGACAACGCGGGGCATCGGTCGTTTGAACACCTCAAGCGCGGTGTCATCTACATGGCGACCGGCGCGCAGGGATACGTCGGCATGGTCCGAGTCGAAAACGGCCATTTGAACTTTGCCGCCGCGGTGGATCGATCCGGCTATCGATCCGCAAACGCCCCACAAACACTGCTTTCCGACATCATTGAAACCGCCGGGTATGGTCCGCTGCCCATCGATGGTCTGCGGTTGACCGGCACCCGAGAATTGACCCGACGAACCAATCGCGTGGCTTCGGATCGTGTGTTCGTCGTCGGCGACGCGGCCGGATACGTCGAGCCCTTCACCGGCGAAGGCATGGCCTGGGCATTCGCCGGCGGTCTGAGCGTAGCCCCTGTGATTCGACAATCGCTTTCCGACTCGGTATCAGTCCGGCTGGCCGAAACACGCTGGCAACAACACTGGGACCAACAGATTGCATCCAGGCAACGGTGGTGTCGACGCTTGGCTTGGCTACTGCGACGTCCTCGCGGGATCGACGTGGCGATGAAAACCGCGTGCGCCTTCCCTCGTCTAACCTCACCGATCATTCAATCGATGAACGCTTCGTTCGCGGGCTGAACCGCGAACTGTGTTCACGTCGAATCGGTCGCCAGCATCGGCTCGCACTCTCTTCGGGTGACTCTTGATCCTGACGGACTTGGATGTGAACTGATCCGAAGGCAACGAAACAGGCGATCACCAACCGTTCAATTGGGCGATGCGGCCGAAAATGCTGATGCCATATCGTCCTTCACGAGTCTTACCTTGGTCGACATAACGTTTGACCAGCGGCAACGCGGGTTCACCCATCCAATCGATCACATTGTGCAGCATCGGCTCGTTTTCGGTTCCTTCGAATAACATCTCCTCCAAACACGCCAACGCCTGTTTGGAATCTCCCAATTCGACCAGCGTCCAGGCCGACATCATACGGACCTCGTGCGATTCATCGGAAAGACCGTTTCGCAGGACATCCTTTGCCGGCATCGCGTGCTGATCCAGCAGGTGAAGCCCGACAGCGGACCACCAGCGAATGACTTCATCGCTGTCGGACATTCCGCGGACGAACGTATCCAAATGGGCAGGGTCCCTCTCCAACGCAAGGTCGGCGACATCCAGGTACCGTTCCAACGGATACAGATTCTCGTCCCGCACCATCTCGTAGATAGTGATTCCGTTGGTGGCCGCACGTCGTTCCCGCATTTTCTCGGGCATTAATCCCGAGTCACGCAACTCCAACTGTTTTTCGCGAAGCGCCTTCTTCAGTTCGCTGATCTTGGCCTGATGCTCCGGTGCATCGATCAGATTGTGCACATTGTCGAAATCTGTCTGATTGTCGTAGAACTCTTCCGAAACACGCGGACGAAAGAACCGACCGGTGATTTCATTGGTTTTGCCTTCGCGATGGTGTTGCTCCCAAGCCGCCGTCAAAGGTGCTTTCCAAAGATAGGCCAAGTGCTGTCCGGCTGGGGCATAGGGCATGTAGTTTTTGTGATAGGCGTATCGTTCGTCACGAATCATGCGAACGTTGTCCAGTCGTTCGTCGGCACGTTCACGGAACCCAAGATGATACTTCGGCGCCGGTTCCATCTGATCTCCCAGAAAAACCGTGCCTTGAAACTGCTCGGGAATGTCCGCATCGGCCAAGGCCAACCAAGTTTTCGGCATGTCGACAAAACTGACGATGCGATCCACCGTCGTTCCGGGTTCGGCGGCCGGATACAAGTGCTTCCACTTCGCGGGAATTCGGATAACCAGAGGACAGTGCACACCGCTGGCATACAGGAATCGCTTGCTTCGCGCCATCACTCCACCGTGGTCGGAGTTGTAGACAATGATCGTGTCGTCGTACAAACCATCCTGCTTCAGCGCCTCGATCGTCGCCCCAACCTTGGCGTCCATCCGTTCGACCGCCTCTGCGTATTTCGCATAGTTCTTTCGAACCACCGGCAGATCAGGATGATAGGAATACAACTTCATTTTTGCCGGGTCCTTGGTCACATTGTCCACGCTCCCGTGGGCACGACTTTCGTGACTGTCTTGGATGTTCACGACGGCAAAAAACGGTTGTCCCGGCTTTCGATATTTCCAGCCGTAAGGCGATTTTCCCTTCTCGCCTTTGAAGTCCCAGCACGCTTTGTCTTCGCGTCCGCCGATGTTGTAATCCGTCTTTCCAGGATTCGATGTGTGGTAGCCGGCCTCACGCAACAGATCGGGATAGTATTTGATCTGGTCATGCGGGATCGGATTGCGGCTCCGCATCGGCTGCGTTCCGTTGGAAATGCCATACATCCCGGTGATCCAACACGATCGTGTCGGCGCACAAACAGCCGCGTTGTCAAAACAGTGCGTGTAGCGAAAACCTTCCTCGGCCAACCCGTCGATCGCCGGTGTATTTGCGTTGGTTCCGCCGTAACAACTGACCCAGGAAACCCCGTTGTCCTCACTGGTGATCCACAAAATGTTCGGTCGGTCAGCCCCAGCGGTCGTTGCGGTTTCGGATCGGCCATTTTCGGCCTGAGCCATCGCCGGGGAAACGTGGCCGCTGCCCGCGATGCACAACGCCGCCCAAAAAGAGAACAAGAAACACCTTGAATCGGGCATCAGAAAAACCTTGGTGATGAATGCGGGGCGGTCGATCGAGAATCCCGCATCTTCGTTCAGCCGACACCAAGCGTCAACAATCGTCGGGCGGTTGCGCCGCGAACGGGACAAAAGGCCCCAAGCCATCTTTGGAAAACCAACCGGGAAGACTCACTTTCAAAACGCCGAATGGCTTCTAGGCTCTGCGCATCGTTGCAAGGTAGGCGGGCGCCAACATCTCCGAGAGGCGGATCCGAATCGAATGATGGTCAAGAACTGCAGCACAACGATGCGTACACCGACAGTCCAAGAACACGATTTCATTGGCGACAGGAACGTACGCGATGCCATCGCGATCGCTGCGTCCCTAAGATCTAATGCTTTCTAAGTAGGCGGACAGATCTTTTCAGACTTATTGCCCCGATGCGCAAGTTTTGAAGTTGCGCTTTTACCCGGGGCATTGGTTTTTGGTAACCGGAAGCGTGAGCGAGGCGATGTCAGCATCATTTATCCCCGCTCACGCGTCGAGTTACCAGAAATGCGCAACTTCAAAACGCGTAAACGAGGAACGAACCGGTGAAGAACGCGGTCCCTCGCTGACGCGTCGGGTTGCCATCTTTCACGAGACGCCTGTCCGCCTGCTTAAGAGTGCCGTAAGCGGGCTTTCGTCGGCGATCACGGATCGGCGGTGGCTTGATGAACCAGGTCCGTCAACGAAAACGCGTATCGGCGTTCGTCCATCACCCTTGAACGCGACCTTTGAAGACAACGCTTTCATTCATCGGATTCCCCCCGTGCGAAGCCCAGTGGCTCCGATACGGTATGCAAAGGTTATTGCGATTTGCCGTCTGCAGCACCGATTCCGGTGTACGTTTGCATGACCGTTGAATAGTGTGGTGACGGCATTTCCACGGTCTTGTGTTTGGGCCACTAACATCCAGCTTGTCGGGGACCCCTCTGATGCAACGACTTGGACTGGCACTATCTGGCGGCGGCTTTCGCGCGGTTCTCTATCATCTCGGCGTCGTGCGTTTTCTCCGTGACGCGGGTCTGCTGTCACAGGTCACGCACATCACTTCGGTCTCCGGTGGCAGCGTCCTAGCCGCCCATCTGGTGCTGAACTGGGACCGCTACTGCGGGAGCGATGAGGAATGGCAACAAGTCGCTGAAGAGATTCTGCAATTGGTGCAGCTGGATGTACGCAATCGCATTGTTCGCCGGTTCCCATTGGCATCGATGGCGAACATCGGCAGACGGACTCTGCGAATGTCGACGCGCCGTCAGTACACACGCGCCGGACTGCTGGAGCAACACTACGAAAAGTGCTTGTACGGCGACACCAGCCTTTTCAATCTTCCCCAGCGACCGCAGCTATACATCCTGGCTACCAACCTGAGCGAGGGTTCACTTTGCGCGTTCTACCGGGACGGCTTGCTACTGCTGCGACGGACCCCGGGACGATACGACCGCTTTGAAAAAGTACGGATGGGGCTGGCAACGGTCCCCATGGCGGTCGCGGCTTCGTCGGCGTTCCCGGGATTCTTTCCCCCATTGGAATTGAGGAACTGGGAGGTCGGTGCCAAGGAGGGGGAATTCAGCCGTCTGTCATTCACCGATGGAGGCATCTATGACAATATTGGATTGCGGATGTTCCACCACATCCAACAAACGTCACTAAGCGATGCGGGGGCGCCCGACGCGACTGATGTGCTTGATCCTGACGCGATGGCGGCGGCATTATCTTCGGGAGCAGAGATGCCCGAGAATACTGCCATGCGACGGTTATGGGAAAAACTGACGGCGCTGGATCCAGACATCACTGTCGCGAAATCCAAACGGGAGGCTCAACAGTATCAACGGATTTTGATCGACAACCTGGGGACGATCGTCCGCAACGACGAGCTCTATCGCGACCCGGTCTTCCATGAGATCCAATTATCCAATCCGCGGGCACGCGCGTTGCTCGATGACATCAACACGTCCTTCGATCGGTTGGAATCGAGCGACCAAGTCTGGTTGAATCGCCAGTTGATCGCTGCGGCGTTGGAGCGATTCACCGGCAAACCATGTTTGCGTTCAGGCGGCGATGGCTTCGATGGCATATTGGTCAGCGATGCGGGCGCTTCGTTCAAGGTTCGTGGAGACGGCAAAGCAGGCGGCCTTTTCAGTACGGCCATGCGATCCTCCGACATCTTGATGGACCGGGTCAACCAGTTGGAACTTGAATCATTCCGCTATACGCCCGGCGTCCTGTTCTTCCCGATCACGCAGGTCGTCCAGCAAACGGAGGATTCGCACGCACCGCATCCGGAAATCCAACATCATGCGTCGCTGATCCGCACGGACATGGATGCCTTCTCGGACTTGGAGGTGTCGGCTCTTGTGCAACACGGGTACTGCGTGGCCCGACAAGCCTGTCGCGAACGAGCGTTGTTGCCGCCGGCCGAAATCCCAAGTGGTCCGCCTTGGAATCCAGTCGCTGCCAGGGCAATACGGAAAGGCACCACGGCCGGCTCGGTCGCTTTGCTGAGCGATCCCGGCACGGCCTTGCAGTTTGCCCGTCGGCTTCAGCAATCGTCATCACGCCGAATCCTGAGCACGCTGCTGAGCTTTCGCGATTGGCCGACCTATGTGTGGGTGCCCATCGTCACACTGTTGATGCTCACACTGCCTTACCTGCTTTACAAGTCAAACAGGACCGCGACCCAACGAGGGTACGTGCTGGCAGCAGTCGCGGAAACGAGCCCGCTTTATCGAAAAATACTGGATCTGATCCAGGCGGGGCCGATCCGCACGGTGGAAGCCGTGGACTTTGAAGAAGTGACTTCGATGGAAGACCTCAACTTCGACGGCTTCGAAGTCCTGTCGGATGACAGAATTTTCGACCTGCGGGCTTTGGTGCCCAATTCGTCCGGGCAAGAATCAAAGCCCTACGTGCATAGTCGGCTCCGAGTCCGGCGGACCAAGGTCACGGACGAAAACCCACACTTGCGATTCCAAATACCGTCGAACGACGAAACGCTGAATTACTTCTGCAAGACCAAGAGTCTGAGACCGCGGCATCGGCGGATGAAACTGGCAGATGGAAGATACCTTTGGGAACTGGACCTTGACTTCAGCAGCGTTCCACTCGGAGATGACGCCGAACTGGTTCTTGAGGGTTTATTGATCAGTGAATCAAGTGAGCAGTACGCTGACGAAGGGCGTTTTCAATTCAGCCTTCCGGCCGACACGGGGCTGGCACAGATCTGGATGCTGATGCCAGAAAATCGAAACTACGAAAACTTTGAAATCAGCGGGTGGCCAATTGATGCACCCGAGCTGGCAGAGCCCATCGATCCCACCACGAAGGTCGAGCTTCCCATTGGTTCCATTGCAACATTCCAATTGATCAATCCCAGGGATCACTTTCGTTACGAATGCCGCTGGAAATGGAGCGGCACGGCGCAGTAGCCCAGTGACGCCGCAGGAATCTCGCGATACGGGCATCTGTCTGCTTCGTGCGGCCGGAATGCAACTGGTGGCGGTGGCGCCACGAAAGAGGCCACTCCGCTAGCGGGCAACCTTCAGCCACAGAGCACCCATTCTGATAACGGGCGCCGAGGGATTTGCCAAAGCCAAAGAAGGACTGAGCGAGGGGGCCATCTTGATCGAGAACACTTTGCTCAAGTCACTTGGAATGCAATCAAATCTGTGTGCGGGCACAAATCTGTCGGCCGATGAACGCAACACTAAGGATGTCGAGGCCGATCAAAGACATCCCAGGAACACGCGTGGCCGTTGCTGACCACGGGTGACCGGGAAGTACCGAAGGTGGGACTCGAACCCACATGAGGTTGCCCTCACCGGATTTTGAATCCGGCGCGTCTGCCAATTCCGCCACTTCGGCTTTGCTGCAAAGCGTGAACCACGGATTGTAAGCGGCGGCGTGGTCTTGGCAAGACGCCCGAGGGGGCGGATTTCGGGGGCCCGCCGGTGATCGCGATCCGCGATCGGGTTTTGACACCTGAGGCGACTTTGCCGCGTCCGAAGATTTTCGCTCAATTTGCCGCAGCGATTCGCCGATGTTTCCTATACGCCGTGGGATCGGCGTGCTGCTCGCCGCGTTGCTTGCAATGCGGCCTTCAAAAAATGACGAATTGGCCATGGAACGGGCCAAGACCACCCCCGTTCCACCTCTAGCACGGCCAATGCTGATGAATCCCGATGCTTTCCACGCAGCGCTCGGTTTGACCTTCACCTTCGTCTGGCTGATGGTCGGTCAAATCATTGTCGGCAGCCGCTAGGCCTGCAGCAGTCGCCGGTACGCGGCCAGCATCGTTTCGACCGGATGCAAAGCCAACGAGTGCTCGCGACTTCGCAAAATCGACTGATTGGCCTGAATCCGCTTGGCATCCGCGATGCGGCGATTCAAATCATGCCGCACTCCGGCCAATTCGTCTGACAAACGCTGATTGACGTCGGTGACCTGTCGATGCCAATCCAGTTTCTGGCCTCGGGGCGGAATCGATTCCAACAGCGACGCCTTGCGATGCAGCAACTCGGGCGACAGATCGGCTTGGCCGGCAAATCGTTCGGGCTGGTACACCGTTTGGCGTAGTTGTCGTTGAAGAAACGCGATCGAGTCCTCGCTCGAATCCTGCGGCCGCACAGCTTCACCGTCGACACCGGCCGAAGCCTGTTCTTCCGCGATCGGCAACCGAATCGTCGCCGACAGCACCATGAATTGAGGGGGCGTCAGAGCGAAGAATTCAGCGGCGACCATGTCACCCAGTTGGTCGTATTTGCCGCCGCCGATCCCGTGCAAGAACAGGTCGCTGAGAACCAGCCGTGCGAACATGGTCGTCAACAACGCTCGCGGCCGAAGCTTGACGTCATCGTTGCATTGACTGCGCAGTTGGTCGGCCGCTTGATCCAGATTCGACATATCAACGTCGAAGGCGACACCGGCGCGATCGCTGATTTCAAGTCGATCGCCTTGACGCCGAACCCAAACAGCCCGCCTGACCGGCAAATCGTTGCCGTAGATCCACAGTGGTGTTTCCTGCCATCCGTCTTCATGGCCCAACGGTGGCACGGGGTGCGATCGGCTTCGTATCCCTTGTGCCGCTCGATAGACGGCCAGCGAGTCGTTGTAAGCTTTGGCGAATGCGGCCGCGCGATCAAAGATCCGGACGATGAAACGAGCGAAGGCTTCGGTGCGACTGACCACGCTGACAGGCAACTCCAGCGTCCGGGCCCCCAGATCGGCTTCCAATGCGTGTCGCGCCTGTGCCATGACACATCCGGCGAAATCACACCGCTGGATCGCGCTCTTGGCGTGCCTCCACAACAGGGTCACAGACGGATTGGTGACCAAAGGCTGCACCTGAGCGGCCAATCGCTGGCTGAATGAATCGAACAACGCACGGTCGGCGATCCGCCATTGTTCGTAGGGCACGCCCGATGCGGCACGGTCGAAGGCCACGGATTGCATGCCCACGCGACGTGAAAGATCGTCGTACACAGGGACCCGCACCGACGCATCGCCGGCGACGTCATTATCGACGACCAAGTTGATCGCCAAACTGTTTTGACAGGCAGCTAAATGAGACAGCGCGAAGTTTTTGAACCAAACGCCGGGATGAAACAGCGTGGGCTGGTGACCGGCCATGATGATCCGGCCCGGATCGCGGCCTTCGGTCCAGTGGACATCACGGTAGGCCGACGTGTACGCCAAAGCAGCACGAACGACTTCGTCGCGTCCCAATCGCCGCAGATCGCGCAGCGAACCCGGATAGCTCTCCGCCAACGCCCGGTTGGCTTGTGCAACGGCGTCCGCTTGAATCAATGGCGGGTCGATCAACCCGGCACCGTTGGCCGACGGTGCACGATAGGCCCGAAACGCTGGCATCACCCGATGCTTTGATTGCACAGACGCTTGCGTTCGTTCAAAGGCTTGCCTTCGCGGCATACCTTATCGATCGCCTGATTCAATACGTCGTTGTAATAGTTCAATCGAGTTTCGGCGTGATCCAACGAGCCGCCGAAGGATCGACTGAGATCCAGATAGATCAACGGCACCGGAACTTCAACGACTCGCAAATCTGCTGCGGCGGCTTCCACCCACAACTGCAGCGGCATGGCGTAACCGTTATCAGTGATGTCCATCTGTTGCAACGCCTCAGCGCGATACGCCTTGAACCCGCAAAACGCGTCGGTCAGATTGAAACCCAATCGTCGATTCAATTCGTTCGTGATCCGACGATTGATAAACATCCGTTCCGGCGGCGGCGCGTCGTCGCCTTCGTATTGCTTCAGGTACCGGCTGCCCGAAACGATATCGGCGGCGGAGGCAGCTTCGACGAAACGCGGGATCCGCTTCGGCTGGTGCTGGCCATCACAGTCCAAGGTGACCACACCATCGAAACCGTGCTCGATTGTGTACTGGAAAATGCTTCGCAGCGCGGCCCCGTAGCCCTGGTTGGATTCGTGCGTCACGACATCAACATCGCTGCGGCGAGCCAGAACTTCGGAAGTACCGTCGCTGGAGCCGTCGTCGACGCACAGAACGTGATCGGCGTACTGGGCAACTTCATCCAGCACTCCATCGACGTATTTGACCTCGTTATAGACCGGCAGAGCGGCCAGCCAGCGTTCGCCACGTTGATTTCGAGTCGCAATCTTCAAGAGGCAGTTCCCTGTTTGATCGTTTCGTTGAATGTTGAATGGGATTCGTCGCCCGCGTCCGAGTGGCCAAACCAAGTGGCCAAAACCAAGCAGCCCGTGTCCGAGCGGCCAGCATCTCGGTCGCCCTGACACCGCCGCCCACGAGAGTCCCCACGTGTGCAACCGCCGTTCCGGACAGCGCATTCTAGGACTGAAATCAACCCGGTCAAACGCCGTCACCAAGCAGCCCCACCGGCAGCGGACCGTGTTTTTGCCCAAATCACGCGTACAACGCGCGTTGCGATCGCGCAGTGGCACGGTCACCGATCATCCGCGCGACGCGGCGTCATGGACCATCGGAGCTGTGCGATTTCGGGCAATCGACCAGCCATGCGGCGCCCATTCGGCCATGAACAGCGTCGACGGTCGGCCGACGCCACCAGGAAGGCTACAGCTGCAATGAGCGAATGGGATCCCGTTCCGCCCGGCTGGCCCACACATTCAGTGACGGGTGCGACTGGGCCAACTGGTCGGCCAGCTGCTCCATCGCAAAGCGTTCGCTCCAATAATGCCCCAACAAGACCATGCCGATACCCATCGCCCGGGCTTCCAAGCAGGTGTGAAAGGTCGCTTCGCCCGTCACCAGGGCGTGACAGCCTTGCCGATCGGCGGCCTCCAGGAAACTGCCGCCACTTCCACAGGCGAACCCGACCACGCGGATCTCCATCGCTGGATCGCCGACGATGCGGACCGATTCGCCATGCACCAACGTCGCGGCACGGATGGCCAAGTCTTGCAATGAAACTTTCGTCGCCAGCGTACCGAAACGCCCGCCGCCCTCACACGTGCCCGCCGACGCACCGGATTCGCCTTGGGCTTGATCCCCCGTCGAAGAATCGCCCATCAAGGCGCTAATCCCCTGACACTCCAACCGCAATGCCCAACGCTGATTGATCCCATCGGCCGATGAATCAAACGCGGTATGGGCGCTGTACACGGCGATTCCATGGGACGCCAGCTGCCAAACCAATTTGCCCGTGCGATGGTCGTCGCTGATCCGATCCACTGGACGAAAAGGAATCGGGTGATGAGTCACGATCAAATCGGCTTGATGCCGGATCGCTTCGGCCACGACATCTTCGTCGATCGTCAGGCACGTCATCACCGATCGGATCCGTGATGAGGAATCACCGACCAACAGTCCAACATTGTCCCAGTCTTCGGCCAATCGCAGCGGCGCAATCCTGCCCAGACAGTCCAGCAAATCTTGCATCGCAACATCGGCGTTCTCCGATGCACCCGCATGATTCGGCTTACTCGGCTTCATCGTCATCCGGTTGGCCCACAAAAGAACAGAGCAGGGTGGAGCCCCATCGATTTGGCACCCGCCGCAAAAGAGATCGCTGTCGCGGAACGATGCGCCGCCAACACACCGTCGGTCAAAACGAACACGGCCAGGGACGTACCTGCGGAGATGGATCCAGAAATGGACTTGAAAGACGGTGCCGCTTTACGCCGAACGGATTCGAAGCCGAATCGCCGATAGAAAACCGGCGCCGGAATCTCAACACGATCACCAGAGTGACCGACGCACATCGCTAAGCAGCGAATGCAAGTCACTTCGGTGCGATCATACAGATCATCCGTCGTCCGTGCTGTTGCGGCGTGGTTTCGACTTTACCGACGGGTTCCAGCAATTCGATGACCATCTCCATGACCTTACGGCCTTCTTCGATGTGTGCCATCTCGCGTCCGCGGAATAGAACACTGACCTGGACCTTGTCCTTATGCTTCAAGAACTTTTCGGCCTGGCGGATCTTGGTCCGCACGTCTTCGTCACCAGTTTTGGGACGCAGACGGATTTCTTTGGTCTTCGTGTGGGACTGTCCGCTGTTCTTCTTCTTGTTCTTGTCGTACTTGTATTTGCCGTAATCCATGATCCGGCAAACAGGCGGCCGCTCGTTAGGGGCGACCTCGACAAGGTCCAGGCCCGCGTCGCGAGCGCGACTCAACGCATCTTCAGTGGGGATGATCCCCAGCTGTTCGCCGTCTTCGCTGACCACGCGAATCGGGCTGATGCGAATACTGTTGTTGATGCGAACGGTGTCTCGATTTTCAGGTTGAATATTTTTTCGTGCCAGTGCCAACTGAATAAATCATCTCCGGCCGGTGGGCAGACCGGCTCATCAGGGAAGGTAACCCGCCCGGGCCAGTCCTAACGTCAGACCGAGCCGCATTGGCGAAGTAAGGAAAACGCGTGCGTCGATGCGTAGTGCAATCGACGGACCGCGGCAGGCCAAAACGTTCGGTTTCGTCAAGACCAAATCCGCAGAAAGTATCCCGCCCGATTGCGGACAGCGTCAACAGCGAATCCCGAAAATCGCGATAATCGTTTTGCAAAGGTCAAGGTTTGACGCTCTTGACGGTCAGCAGGCCTCTGGGCAAACTACCCGCTTGATTCGCACCGCAGCGGATTCAGGCGTCCTCACCGAGCGGCCGATCCTACACCGTGCGACCCGAATATCGGGCGATTAGCTCAGTTGGTTAGAGCGCCACGTTGACATCGTGGAGGTCAGAGATTCGAGTTCTCTATCGCCCACTCGCGGGGACGTGAATGACGTCCCCGTTTTTCTTTGCCGAATCGTCTCTCTTGACGATTTCAGCGGTTTGTCGTGTGATCCGCTGCCCTGATGCCGCCGACGGTGTATCGTCAGGAAATCACTGGCACATCCGTCTGACGAAGCCATACTGCTGCCGCAAAAACGTCGACGCCAATGGTTCGCCCCCCGGGGATCTGAGTCCAAGACGACCACGATGACCAACCCGTATCAGGCCCCCGCAGACGCGACGATCGACTCGCCGTCGGCCGCCGCCGCGTCACGACCGAGCCTTCGGTTGCCCCGAGGCAGTTTCGGGGTGTGGCTGTCGGTGTACCTGTATCCGCTCTGGCTGATCGGTTCGTTCTACATGACTTGGTGGATCGCGTGGCGTCTGTTGGGACATCGCCCACGCCCCAGCTTGGACGACCCCAAATCCATCGGAGGAGTTCTGGACTTCTTGTACTACGTTCCCGGCATCCTGCTGGTCTTGATGCCCATTCTGGCTCCGATCGGCTTGGCTTCCTCTTTCCTTTTCCCGTTCAACGTGAAGCGAAAGACACGGTGCATTTGGGGAACGTTGCTGCTGGCTTTGTACATCAGCATCGGAACGACGGTCATTCACACGCTTCGCTCCGATCCTGACCAGGTCATTCAGTGGTGGTTTGATTGACTCGATCGACTCCGATGCAACGACCTGCCTTCGGTCCCCGCTGCTAAGCCAGCGAGGCATCTTCAAGTAGCTCGGCCACCCGATCGACCAGACCGGCCTGCTTCGGATGAGCGCTGGATCGCAACAGCATCAACGCTGTGCAACCGCCACCATACATGTCGGCTGTTGCGACAGGGTCGGCGCCGGCCCGAAGTAAAACGCTGGTAATTTCGTGCAGGTTCATCGGCACCACTTGACGATACGTTTCGACTCCGTTGGCCGCAACGTAGTGCAACAGTGTTGAACGATGACCGTACGAAGAACGCTGTGCAGCCAAGGCCGGGGACTGGCGAATGAGCCCCCCGAGCGTTTCAGTATCACCCGCCAAAACCGCGTCCACGGCGGATTCGAAAATCGAATCGGTTCGATCATCGCCCAACGCATCGACTTGTGCCCACTGTGAAAAACCGTGTTCACGCGCGACGGTTTCCAGCATGTCTTGCAGTGACAACTCCGATGCAAAGACTTGATCGACTGAACATCCCACCAGACGTGGATGCCATGACCGGATGATCGGCGCGACCGCACTGTCGGCCGATCGATGTGCCTGCAACAGCAATTCGGCTTGCCGCCGCAGCAGGCCGGCAATCGACAGACGTCCGTGGGGCAGATCCAGCAGGTCGGCGTACAAACGTCGGACGCCTCGCACGTCTTCGCAGCAGTAGATCTTGGGACTCAAATTCACCTCGAAACGGTCCGGATCAGCATCGGCCTGAGCAATCAGAATCTTCACAAAGGGCAATTGCTACCGGTGCGTAAACTCGCTGAAAACGAGCCACCCAGCCACCCGAAAGAACCAGCCAAGCCACTAATTCCCCCTAATTGGCCGGTTCTAGCCCGCAGATTCGAACGAATTGCCGTTTTTGATGCGACAATTTGTTGCTGCAGCAGCCCCCCGCTTGCACCATACACCAGACAGCCGAGTGGGTCATTCGGATCCATTTCGGCGGCAGCGGGGCAAGACGACAACGTAGCCACACCTTGGAAATACCGCCCATGCTAGGCCGCCGGAATTGGTCTCGGCTTTCTCGCGCGCAGCAAAGCCGAAAACAGCGTCGCAAAGAAGCTCTCCAGAAACGCCGCCGAACCAGCCTGATGGAACGCCTGGAGGACCGACGCTTGTTGGCCCAGGACGTTGCCGGTGCACTCACCGAAGACGCCAACTGGTCGGGCACCATCCGGGTGACCGGCGATGTCCAAGTCCCGGACGGCGTCACGCTGGATATCGATCCTGGCACAGTCATCAAGTTTGAACAAGGAAAATGGCTTTCGGGAACGGGCACGATCAATGCGGTCGGCACGGCGACTAGCCCGATCGTTTTTACAAGTGTCAATGACGACACGGTTGGTGAAGACTTAACGCCCGAGGGCGATGGTGTACCGGCACCGGGTGACTGGGAAGCCTTGTATGTGGGCTCACCCAATTGGAATTCAGCTCACACCGGGGTTCGCTTCGCCGGGGGCCAGGCGACAGCAGCGGTCGTGGCGGACTTCGCAATTCCGACTGATAGCGATTCGACCGCCTCCTTTTCATCAATGCAAATCGAAGCGAGTGCGGCGCGTGGGATCTATGTACAGTCGGGGAACCCAGATTTTAGCGGGGTGTCGGTTGTTGGCAGTGCCAACGTAGCGATAGGACAAACGTTTGCATCGGAGCCGACGTACGCCAACATCACTGCCAGCGGTAACGCCGGCGGGGATCATGTTTCCGTTCCGAGCGGCACCCTTACATCGGATCGCACCTGGGATTTTGGTGGTTTGACACTGCATACCACCGGTCAGACCACCATCAACAACAACGCAACGCTGACAGTCACCCCCGGTAGCGTGATCAAGTTTGGTACGAGTGGAAGTCTGTATGCCAACACCGGCCGCGTAGTGGCTCAGGGTACTGCGGAACAACCGATCGTATTCACCAGCACGCAGGACGATACGATCGGAGGAGACTCCAATGCCGATGGTGATGCTACTACACCGACGAGGGGCGATTGGAACAGTCTTTATCTGTGGAACGGCAGTTCGATCATTGAGAATGCGGAGGTTCGATTTGGTGGACGCGACACCCGGTACGGAGCACTCAGCGTTCGGGGCGGCAATGGCGGAACCTTCACCGATCCCGTCGAGCTATCCGACGTCCAAATCATTCATGCAAATACCACCGGTCTTGAACTGACCAGCGGCGATGTGACCTTGTCCAGCGTGAACGTCGCCGACTCGGGTGGTGTCGCGATTGGGCAAGCTTTCGTCACTAATGCCTCCTACGACGACGTCACTGCAACGGGCAACTTGGGCGGCGACCATGTTTCTCTCGGTTCCGGAACCATTCGAACCGATCGCACCTGGGATTTCGGTGGCCTGCCGGTTCATAGCTTCGGCACCACGACGATTGAGGACAATGCGACCCTCACCGTCGCGCCGGGTAGCGTTGTCAAGTTTGGCCAGTTTGGTCGGATCCGAACCGCTGGCGGTCGCCTGTTGGCTCAAGGCACCGAAGATCAGCCGATCGTCTTCACCAGCACCACCGATGACAGCGTCGGCGGTGATTCCAACGCCGATGGTGACCAATCCAGTCCATCACCAGGAAGCTGGTACGAGCTTTCACTTTGGAATGCCGGATCGGTTTTGGAACACGCCGAGGTCCGCTACGGTGGTGGCGACACGCGTTACGGAGCCGTCAGCACAAACAGCAGCGGCGGCGGGGATCTCACCGAACCCATCGAGTTGTCTGATCTCAAAATCATCGACTCAGTCGGAACCGGTTTGGAACTGAGCAACAGCGAAGTCAATCTATCCGGCGTGGTGGTCCAAGATTCCGGTGGCGTGGCAATCAACCAAGCGTTTGCAGCCGACGTCACCTACGACGATGTCACCGCACGCGGCAACCTTGGCGGTGACCATGTTTCGCTTGGCACCGGAACGATCCGCTCCGACCGCACCTGGGACTTTTCTGGCTTGCCAGTTCATTCCTTTAACACGACGACGATTGCCGATGATGCCACGCTGACGATTGCCCCGGGCAGCGTGGTCAAGTTTGGTCAGTTCGGAAGAATACGGACCAGCGGTGGTCGGCTGCTGGCTGAAGGCACCGCTGACCAACCAATCGTGTTCACCAGCATCAAGGACGACACGGTCGGCGGTGACTCCAATGCCGACGGAACCGATTCCACCCCATCGCCGGGTGACTGGTACGAGCTATCACTTTGGAACAGTGGCTCCGTTCTGGAGCACGCCGAAGTCCGATACGGCGGAGGAGACACCCGATACGGCGCGGTCAGCGTTTTCGAATCAAACGCCGGCAGTTTCACCGATGCGGTGGCCTTATCGAACGTGCGTATTTCCGATTCCGAGCGCACCGCTTTGGAACTCGGTAGCGGTGAATCAAGCCTGTCCGAGGTCGTCATTTTAGATTCCGGAGGCGTGGCAATTACCCAAGCCTTCGCAGTTGACGCGACCTACAACGGCGTCACGGCACGCGGCAACTTGGGCGGTGACCATGTTTCGCTCGGTACCGGAACCATTCGGTCAGATCGCACCTGGGATTTCGGTGGCCTTCCCGTTCATAGCTTCGGCACGACAACGATTGAGGACAATGCGACCCTCACCGTCGCGCCGGGTAGCGTTGTCAAGTTTGGCCAGTTCGGTCGGATCCGAACCGCTGGCGGTCGCCTGTTGGCTCAAGGCACCGAAGATCAGCCGATCGTCTTCACCAGCACCACCGATGACAGCGTCGGCGGTGATTCCAACGCCGATGGTGACCAATCCAGTCCATCACCAGGAAGCTGGTACGAGCTTTCACTTTGGAATGCCGGATCGGTTTTGGAACACGCCGAGGTCCGCTACGGTGGTGGCGACACGCGTTACGGAGCCGTCAGCACAAACAGCAGCGGCGGCGGCGATCTCACAGACCCCATCGAGTTGTCTGATCTCAAAATCATCGACTCGGTCGGAACCGGTTTGGAACTGAGCAACAGCGAAGTCAATCTATCCGGTGTGGTGGTCCAAGATTCCGGTGGCGTGGCAATCAACCAAGCATTTGCAGCCGACGTCACCTACGACGATGTCACCGCACGCGGCAACCTTGGCGGTGACCATGTTTCGCTTGGCACAGGAACGATCCGATCCGACCGCACCTGGGACTTTTCTGGCTTGCCAGTTCATTCCTTTAACACGACGACGATTGCCGATGATGCCACGCTGACGATTGTCCCGGGCAGCGTGGTCAAGTTTGGTCAGTTCGGGAGGATTCGGACCAGCGGTGGTCGACTGTCGGCCGAAGGTACGGCTGACCAACCGATCGTTTTCACAAGCACCCGCGACGACACCGTCGGTGGTGATTCCAATGCCGACGGAACCGATTCCACTCCATCGCCGGGTGATTGGTACGAGCTATCACTTTGGAACAGTGGCTCCGTTCTGGAGCACGCCGAAGTCCGGTACGGCGGTGGAGACACGAGGTATGCCGCGGTCGACATACGCAACCCGTCAAACGCACCCGATGACACGGTTCAACTTGGCAACGTTATTGTTTCATCCAGCACTGGAGATTCCATTGTTGTCGGAAGCGGGCATGCGACCCTCGATGACATCCGCTTGCTTGGCATTGGTCAATACGGTGTCAACGTCTTTGGAAGCTCAGTCGTGTCGGCAACCGACATGGACATTTTTGGTGGGGCAAGGGGCTTTTCGATCGCAAGTGGATCAACCGCATCGGTCCAGAACAGTAGCTTCGTCGGGCAAAGCGACGCGGCGGTCGTACATGGTGGGACGGATTTCGCCGCAGCCAATTTCGCACAGAACTATTGGGGGCACCCGGGTGGCCCCCACGACATTTCCGCGGCTGACGGACGTGTGAACGAAAACTCGTTCGGGTCAAGGGTCAGTGACTACGTCAACTACGACAGTTTCCTTTCGGTTCCACCGAGACCTTTGGGAAGTGCGGTCGAAAGCTTTCAACGCATCATCGGTGACACTGCGGATCGCTTGATCGTCCGGTTTGATCAACCGGTATTGGCTGATTCGATTTCGCTGGATGACTTTGCACTCAGTGGCCCGTCATCCACGTCGATCGCGTCGGTCATGTTACTGGGTGACCGAGTCGTCGAGCTCACACTCAGTGAGTCGATCCCCAATGCGGGTGCGTACACGCTCTCGGTCGGGCCAAACATTCTTGGTCCGGCGGGAACTCCGATGGATCAGGATCAAGACGGGACTATTGGCGAATCCGTCGAAGATGTATTCGTCGGCGTCTTCACGGTTGATAAAGCCGGTCCGCAGATCGTTTCACAGATACCTGCCACGACGATCTCGTCGGTGCTGCAAAACGTTGTGATCGAATTCAACGAACCGATCGACCCCAATTCGCTGACCACAGATGACGTCAAGCTCATCAGTCCATCGACACGTGCAGCTCGTGACGTTTTCACTCCGGTGCGTGTTGATGGTGGCTTTGCCGTTCGTGCCGCTCGTGCCATCGATCCCTTCAACGACCTTACCGGGGCGCTCGCGGTGCTTTCCGACGAGAACCTGCGTAGCGAAGAGCTAGTCGAGACACGACCGTGGATCAACTACGGACCGTCGGGAGCCAACTTTGGTGATGATTTCACAAACCCGCTTGAGGCTTCCGGCCCGGGCGACTACCTCGCCTTTGAAGCCACAGGAACGATCAGCATCCCCAGTCCAGGACCTTGGACTTTTGCGATCGGCTCTGACGATGGATACCGATTGGAGATCGCTGACTTCAGCGCAGAGTTCACAACCGGTCGAGGCTTTGCAACCGATCTTGCAACCTTCGACTTTCCGGCCGCCGGTGATTATCCGATTCGGTTTGTTTTCTTCGAGCTAAACGGTGGCAATGGATTTGAACTGTCAGCCGCTCAGGGAACCAAAACAGCGTTCGACAGCGACTTTCAACTGGTCGGTGATACCGAATTCAAAGATGACGTTCCAACGCTTGGCGTCGAACCGGTTGACGATACCAACACGTCCTTCCGGATCACCGTTCCACCGCAACCCTTCGATGGACTGTATGAAATCGAAGTCCAACCGGTCGCGCGAGACTTGTCTGGCAACGTTCACGATCAAGACGCAAATGGCGTCGGTGGTGAGCAAGGCGATGTTTACCTGGGCACCTTCACCGTCGAACGAAAGCCCCTGCGGGTTGTTGGACAGAATCCTACAGGCAATGTCTTCGGCGGCCTGGAGTCCTTTGAAATCACGTTCAACGTGCCCGTCGACCAAGGCAGCTTTTCGACAAACGATGTTCGTATCGAGGGCCCTGCCGGAGTGGTGGGCGCGACGTCGATCGAGCGGATCAGCGAAACGGTTTACCGTGTCAACACCGAGCGAGCCACCGCCGATGGTCGCTATGACATCATCATCGGTCCTGGAATTCTTGACCTAGGTGGCACCGCCATGGACAGCGATGGCGACGCAATCGCTGGTGAAATTAGTGACCGGTACGAGTCAGAGCTTTTCGTCGCCAATGCCGGCCCGTTCGTGACGGACGTTAACCCAACTGGCACTGTCCCTGCACCTTTGACAACATTCGAAGTCGCCTTTAGCGAAGCGATCGACGAAGCAACGCTGAACGATCAAAACATCCGACTCGTTGGTCCGGACGGTGCGGTGACGCTGTCATCCTTCAACCAAATCGCCCCACTTCGATACGAACTCGTCTTCCCAGCAATCACGACTGCGGGCGACTACACGATCGAGATCGGTCCGAATCTTTTGGACACCGCTGGCACAGCGATGGACCTCGATTTCGACGGCCAAGTCGGTGAAGATCCGGACGACATCTTCACCAGTTCGTTTACGGTTGATTCCGGTGGACCGGTCATTGTTGGCTATACCCCCGACTTTGTCTCGAAGCCATACTTTTTCATCGATGTCACGTTCAACGAAGAAATCGACCTGACCACGTTCACACCGGACGACGTTTCTTTGATCACGCCAGGTGGCGTCGTCAACGTCAGCCAAGTCGTCGGCATGGACACGAAAAGAGTTCGCGTCTCGTTCCCGACTCAATCCACCGTGGGCGACTACACGTTCACGATCGGTCCAAACATCAGTGATCCGACCGGCAACGCGATGGATACCGACGGCGACGGAATCTTCGGTGAAATTGAAGACGACCGCTTCATCGCAACGGTCAGCTTCCAAGTCCCCGACTTAGAATTCGTCGACGATCCAATCGTCGCACCGGAGATGGCAGACAACGGTGAATTGATCACAGTGTCCTGGACGGTGGAGAACACCGACAGTGCGGATGCGGTGCCCCCCTGGACCGACCGACTGGTCCTTTCATCCGACGAGATATTTGGCAATGGTGACGACCGTTTTCTTGCCGACGTCATTCGCAACGAGACTTTGGCCACAGGAACCACGTACACCGCGTCGACACAAGTGACGGTGCCGTTTGGTCTGGAAGGCGATCACTTCCTGATCGTTCGCACGGATTTCCGCGATCAACTGTTCGAGGCGACCAACGCGAACAACTCTGCGGTCAAGCCGATCAACGTCGCGGCGGCACCCCCACCAGCCGATTTGATCGTTGATGCAATCACCGTCGACCCTAGCGGCTTCATCGGCGATTCCTTTGGCCTGAACTATCGCGTCCGCAATGATGGAACGGCAAGAACGGTCGTCGATTCTTGGACTGATCAGGTCTATCTGTCGTCCGATGACGCCATCGGCGGTGACATCCTAGTGGGAAACCTGACGCACACCGGGGCACTTGATTCCAACGCCTCGTACACCATGCCGTCATCACTCGTGGTTCCGGCATCCGTGCCCCCGGGCGACTATTACGTCGTGGTCCGAACCGACGCAACCAATCGTGTCGATGAACCGACCGCGGAAGACAACAACTTTTCCATCTCGTCGACCACGATCAGTCTGACGCCGACACCACTGCCCGACCTGGTCGTGACAGCGATCACGCCGGACCCGAATACCACACCGACATCCGGCGAGTCCTACAGCATCTCGTGGACGACACGGAATGATGGCGATGCGACTGCCGAGTCAGCCTGGACGGACCGAGTCTACTTGTCGACCGACAACACGCTGTCCGGCGATGACGTTTTGTTGGGGGAACTGGAGGTCGACTTAAGCTTGGACGTCAACGCGTCCGCCACCCAAACACTCGACGTCACCCTTCCGGATGAAATCTCTGGCGAATACTTCTTCATCGTCCAACCGGACGCCGGCAATGATGTTAACGAAGGTGACGGTGAATCACCTTCCGAATTCGCAAGTGATTCTGTCGACATCGCACTTTTTCCGTATGCCGACCTCACCGTCACACAGGTCTCTGCACCGGAGATCATCATTGGCGACCCGGTGGACTTGACCGTTTCGTGGACCGTGCAGAATGTCGGTGATGGGCCGGGCCGAGTGGATCATTGGACCGATCGTATCGTGCTTTCACGGGACGACATCCTTGGCGATGCGGACGACATCATTCTCGGCGATTTCCAGCACAACGGATTTGTTCCCGTTGACGCCACGTACGAGCGCACGGAGATCTTCCAGCTTCCCAATGCTCTCCGCGGTCGCTTCACGCTGTTTGTCCAGACCGACCTGAACGACGTCGTCTACGAAACGGCCGACGGAGCATCGAACGTCGGGTCTCCGGATTATCCGGTCGATGTCACGACAGAGCCCTACAGCGACCTGCGTGTGGAGGACGTCTCCACCACCGGCACTCCACAGTCCGGTCAGCCGCTGGAGATCAGTTGGACGATCGCGAATCGCGGGATCGCGACGACCGATCGAACCGCGTGGACCGATTACGTCTACGTGACCGATGACCCAACCGGTGCCAGCGGTCTGCGATTGCTTGGCAGCAGCGTTCATGGTGGCGCACTTTCCGTCGACGGTGCTTACACACGGACGGACACGTTCGTTCTGCCTCGCTCCTTGGACGGGGAGCACTACATCATCGTTCGGACGGGCGGCCCCGATGAGTTTCTTTACAACACCAACGATGCACTGGGCGGCAACCAAGGGATCAGCCAGCCGATCGATGTGGAGTTCATCCCACCGGCCGATGTGAACCTGCGCGTCGCAGAAGTCAGCCTGGGCGGTTTGACGGAAGTCGACGACGGTACGCGAGTCGAAGTCACGTGGACGGTCCGCAACAACGGCCCCGAAGAAACCGAAACCGGCTGGCGGGATCGGCTTTATTTGCAGTCGACCGACGGCAACGAGGTGATCAATTACGGTCGCTTCACCAACGACCAAACGCTCGCGGCGGGTCAGACGATTACCAGAACGGAAGTCGTCACGCTTCCCCGCACCAGTGGGCTGTTTCGTTTCTTCGTCCAGACCGACGACGCCGGCGAAGTCATCGAATCGGGCGACGGCGAACTGGATAACATCACGTTTTCCGACACGCTGCAGATCAATCTTCTCGCGCGTCCTGACTTGCGAGTGACCGATGTCACCGCGCCGGAGGTGATCACCGCGGGAACCATTCTGGATGTCGCGTTCACGGTCTCAAACGTTGGAACCGCGGACACGCCGTCCGCCGGCTCGAGGTGGAAGGACCGCGTTTGGCTTTCGTCGTCGGCCAACAGCATCACCAGCGGCATCCTGCTGGGTGAATTGGACAACGGCTCGGCCTTGGCCCACATCGGAAGTGAATCCGGCAACGTCAGTGAGTATCGCACCACGGCATCGTTCTTGATTCCCCGAAACGCTCCGGGCAACTGGTTTGTTCTGGTTCAAACGGACCGCGCCAATCAGGTTGATGAGTTTCCCTTCGAAGGCAACAACTTTGGTGCGTCCGCCATCGCGATTGACGCCAACCCGGTGCCTCCACCGGACTTGGTGGTGACCTCGATCACAGGGCCGGGCGATGCGTTCGATGATTCATCGTTCACCATGCGTTACAGCGTCGAAAACCGCGGCGCCGGTGTGACCGATCCAGGCAGTTGGACCGATCAGATTTGGCTGACGTTGGGCAAGGACGGACCGATTCCTGCGCGCGGCGATCGACTGGTCGGGACCTATCGGCATAACGGCGTTCTGGACGTCGGCGAAGGCTACGAAGCGGAAGCCACGGTCAACATACCGGTCGGCTTGACCGGTCAATACTTCTTAACGGTCTACGCCGATGGTTACGGAAGTGTTTACGAATCCGCTTTCGAAGCGAACATCAATCCTGACGCTCCCAATGACTTTGATGGCAGCAATTACGGCAGCACGCCCATCAATGTTCTGCTGACCCCACCGGCGGATCTTCAAGTCACAAACGTCATTGCGGACGCAACGGGCCAGGGTGATTCCAAGTACACCGTCACTTGGGAAGTCACCAACAACGGGACCGCGGCAACCGATCGCGACGCTTGGGCGGACGCGATCTATGTCAGCGATGACAACGTGTGGGATTCCAGCGATCAGCTCGTCTTTGCCGTACCGCATAACGGCGTGCTGCAGATCGGCCAGTCCTACGAAACAACGGCCGAGTTCACCTTGCCACCAACGGCCGAAGGGTCGCACATCCTGGTCCGCACCAACGTCGATCCGAGGATCGCACTGACCGAGGAACAGAAGTTTCTGGATGAAGTCAAAGGTGTCTTATCGCGTATCGAAGAAGCCACCGGAAAACCGATCGGTGAGATCAACGTCAGTGATCTGAATCAGTTTTCGCGAAGCGAGCTGATCAGCATTCTCGCCGGCAGCGTGGGAACGCTGACGACGGTGTATGAAGGTCCCTTCACCGACAACAACGTCGGGGCAGCGGAAAGTGTCATCACCGACGTCCCGGCCGACCTTGCGGTCACGGACGTTGTCGCGGATCCGGCGAGTGACTCAGGAGAGCAGTTCCTGGTTCGCTGGACCGTGGAGAACATCGGTGACTTTGCGACCGCCGACGACACGACCAACTTTCAACAACACGTGTTTTTAAGCAAGGACCAGGTCTTTGACGCCAGTCGAGCGGTCTACATCGGACAAAAGACAGCTGTCCTGAACGAGCCCATCGAGGCCGGTGGAACTTACACCGACAAGATGACCGTCGCGACACCGCCGGGTAGCGAGGGCGAATGGTACGCGCACGTGTTTGTGAATATCAGTGTCCGGCGTGGTGTGCCGGGTGTCGCCGGCGGCTGGGGCAACAGTGCATTCCCCAATTGGCCCACGTACTTTCAATCACGCGTCTACGAAGACGGCATGCGAGCCAACAACATGGCTCGGTCCAACGTCATCGACGTCACCTACGCGGAAGCCAACCTGGTCATCAGTGATCTTTCGGCCGTCCCAACCAATCCGGATTCCGGGTCGGTGTTTGATGTCTCATTCAAAGTCACCAACGAAGGCACTCGAGCGACACGAGTCGACTCATGGACGGATCGGCTGTTTCTGTCCACCGATACGGCGGCTGACTCCTACGACTTTGTCCTGGGATCACAGAACCATTTGGGATCGCTGGGAATCGGCGAATCCTATGATGTCGAACTGCAAGTTCGTTTGGCTGACAACATCGGCGGTCCTTTCTTTGTCATCGCCCAAACGGACACGGTTTTCTCCGGGCCTCAGTCCTACACACTTCCGTATCCCCAGGCATCGGGCTACGCACGGACGATCGCCACACTCGACCGAGTCCTCGAGTTTGCCGACGAAGGTGACAACCAAGCGATCGCATCGCTCGACGTTCAGTTTGTGCCGACGCCTGAATTGACGATCGACCGCGTGACATCCCAACAGCGTGTCAACGTGGGCGACGAGTTCACGTTCAGCTATACGACCAGCAATGATGGCGGGGCGATTCCAGGCTCGCAGGTACCCTTCTACGATCGCATCTACCTTTCCCGCGACCGGTTGCTAGACGTCAGCAGCGATCACTACGTCACTCAGATCCGTCGTGATGACCCGATGGCTGCGGGTGAAACGCTAACCTTCGACCGAACGATTCGGCTTCCGCGTGGTTTGGTGGGCGACTATTACGTCATCGTGGCGACGGACATCCCGACACGTCCGGGCATTCGGCCCCACGGCGAAGTCATCGAGTCCAACGAAGAAGACAACATTCGGGTCTCCGACGTGCCGATGATCATCGAGGTCCCGCCGCCCAGTGACCTGCAAGTCATCGACATCACAGCGCCGACCGCGGCAACGGTGGGTGACATCGCGACGGTTTCGTGGACGGTACAAAACCGTGGTGATGAACCGGCACGCGCCCGGTTCGGTGACGCGGTGTATCTGTCGTCTGATTCCGTCTGGGATTTGGGTGATCCCCGTATCGGCACGGTCGATCCACCTTCGGTGCGAACCGTCGCGCCGGGTGAGACCTACACGGCGTCCCTTGATTTTGAGATTCCGCTTGCGCTGCCCAGTGACTATCGAATCATCGTCCGCACCGACATCTTCGATGATGTCATCGAAGGCGAAAACAATCGCAACAACACGGGATTCTCTGCCGACACGCTCAGTGTCACCGTGCCGCTGTTGCGTGAAGACATCCCACTGGATGACACCCTGGCACAGGGCGTCACACGCCTTTACGAGTTCAACGCAGATCCAGGCGAAACGATCCGCATCGATCTCGACTCCTTAGAGGACAAGGGATCACACGAGCTTTATGTTGCCTATGAACGTTTGCCGACGCCGTTCGACTTTGATGCAGCCTACGAAGGATACCTTCGTCCCGATCAGTCGCTGATCATTCCCGAAACACTGGGCGGACGGTACTTCGTGCTCGCAAGGGCCGGCCTGAGAACCGAAGAACCCGGTGACGAAGGCTTTGATGTCAACCAACGTGCCGAATACCCGGTTCAGCTCAGCGCCACACGAATTCCGTTCGGAATCACTGGTATCACACCGGACGCGGGAGGCGACGATCGATACGTGACCGTCACCGTCGAAGGCGCTGAGTTCCCCGAACAAGCCGCCGTCCGACTGGTTCGTCCAACCATCGCTGAGTTCGCGCCGGTGTCGGTTGAGCGAATCGACGCCACACAAATCGTCGCCGTGTTCGACCTGCGTGATGCACCTCACGGTCTTTACGATGTCCAAGTCCTGCATCCCGACGGTCGCGTTGCCATTGATCCGTATCGGTTCCAAGTGGAATCCGCCGATTCACTGCTATCCAACGCGGGCGTTGCAGGTCCAAGCCAGATTGACCTTGGTGCGACAGGTGCCTATTCGTTGGCAATTCAAAGCCTCTCGAATATCGACACTCCCTACACCGTCTTTGAACTTGCCTTCCCAAACATCGAGAACCGCAGCGATCTGGGGATCGACGGCCCTGCAGTGTCCTTTTCCGCCGGTCTGCGTGGTGACCAGACAACCGTCGCACCGTTGTTCGATTCGGTCAGCACTTTTGATTTCGCCAACATCGAACCTGAGCTGAATCTGGATGGCGTGTTGACCGCGCGCGGGGTCGCCATTGATCTGCCCGCCGGCGGCGTGACTGAGATCGGCAGTGCCGTAACGATCTATCCGGGTCTGCGACAAAAGCTCGAAGAAGACCCGGACTTTCTAAAGAACCTATCGCCGTTTGATCTCGACGACTTGGCCTTTGACTTCTACGTCGCGGCGGCGGCGACGCCAATGACCACGGCGGAATATCTCGATTTCCAACGAGACGAAGCCGAACAACTTCGCCAAGCGATCCTCGCTGACACCGATGCAGAACCTAGCCTGATTTCCATCGCGGGAGATCAAGACGCATTCGGCACGTTGTTCCTGGAATCGCTGGTCGGAAGCGGATTGCTTCGCCCCGAAGATGTCGCGCCCACCGCCGACGCGCGAGCCGAAAACATCAATCTGTTCTTCAGTCTTGTCGGCGGCTTGCTTGGCGGCGAGACCGGCTCGGGGATCATCAACGATCCGACGCAAACAATCGTCGAAACCGAAACACGGCTCAGCCAGCTGATCGAAGCACTCAAGCAGTACGCCGGTCACACTCCCAATGTTACCTCGGGTGGGAACATCCCAGACTTTGCCGATTACGATCTGGGGGCGTCGAACCCAACGTCGTTCGTCGCCTTTGAACTGCGAGCAGGCCCACCACCGCTGTTTGAAGTGTTCGAGACGGTCGAGGACATTGTCTTTGATGTCGACGATCTTGGCACCAATCTGGGTGATTCCGTTTCCATCACGGGTCCTACTGGAATCGGCGAAGAAAACTTCGTCCCGATTGCAACGCCACTGCCGTACAACGTTGGCGTCACTTATGACGATGCGGCCAACATTCCGGCTCGCGAAGTCCGTTTGGTGATCCCGCTGGACGATACACTTGATGAACGTTCGTTTGTCCTGGGTGATCTCCAACTGGGTGACCGCACGATCAGCTTGCCGCCTGGACGTCCCAACTTCGTCGGTGAGTTTGATCTGTTTGAAGAGGAAGGTTACGTCCTGCAGATCACCGCTGGCGTGGACGCCAATACTCGCGTCGCGTCCTACCTGCTTCGTGCCGTTGATCCCCGCGATGGCTTGCCTCCCGTGGATTCGGCAATCGGTTTGCTGCAGCCCGGCGAATCAGTCTCTGCAGAGTTCTTCGTCAACGCGGACAACGTGGCCGCATTCGGCACCGAAGGTCGGCTGGCAACGGGTGACCTGATCGAGATCACGGCTCGAGTCCTGATCGACGGAGGAGAGCCCATCGACAGCGTCGTTTCATCGGCGACGCTCGATGCATCGGCACCAACCAGTCAGTGGACGACCACTCCGCTTGGCGACGACCGGTATGAGATCAATTGGTCAGCCGAGGACGACACGGGCGGTAGTGGTGTCGCCGCCTACTCGCTACTGGTCTCTTTTGACGGCGGCAATCGATATCGCAGCGTTCTGTACCGTACGGGTGAAACTTCGTTCGTCTACCAAGCCAGCCCGGGACAGTCACCAGTCTTTCTGGTCCGCGCGATTGACGCGGCCGGGAACGTCGAATCGGTTGCCGACGGTATCCGCGTCCCACGACTGGTCCCAGAGATCAACCTCGGCGGGTCGGCTCGCGTCGCAGTCGTCCAGCCGATCGTGATTCCTGATGCACAGCCGACCGCCGACCAGACGGTCGCCGATCGATTCTTTGACGAAGCCGCGTTCGGAATCCCAGCCCGCACAAGCGCCACCAGCCCCAGCGCGTTCGCGCGGGTCATCCGTCCTTATGCGGCCGAGCGTTTGGCCACGATCCCGGGTGACTCCGGTGCGAGCATTGGTTCGCTTGCGATGGCGGTCGCTCCCGACGGCAGCCTACTCGTTTCGGGTGGATCGGGTCGAAACGAGCTTTATCGCATCACAACCGGCTCGGATCCGGTGCTTCTAGGACAGCTTGATACACCGATCTACGAGATGGTGTTTGATTCAGCGGGTCAGCTCTGGGCAAGCTCCGGTGGACAAGGTCTGCTTCAGCTTGATCCGACCAGTGGAGCCATCCTCGAATCGTTTGGCGACGGAGTCTCGCTCGGACTCGCCGCGATTCCCAATGAAAACGCGATCTACATTGCCACCGTGTCCGGCGTCCAAAGGTTCGACACTTCACAGCGAACCTTCACCGCCTTCTCACGTCAGCGAGTCGATGCCATCGCCGTCGACGCCGACGGAGTGTTGTACGGAACGACCTGGCCGACCACGACGGCACAGGGCGGTGCGACGGTCGTTCGATTTGACTTTCGTGGACGCACCGAGACCATCGCGACGCTCGATGACGGTGCCGAATCGCTGGCCATCGGCGCCCCCGATTCTCTCCTTGCCGGTGCCTTGCTAGTCGGTCACGAGGGCAGCGGCCGAATCACCGTTGTGGACCCACTCTCGCTTCGCCAAACCGTGCTCGCATCCAGTGGATCCGGCAGAGTCGAAGGTATCGAGGTGCTGCCCGATGGTCGATTCGTGGCCACGCAAGGCGAACAGGTGGATGTGTTCTTTACCGTCGCTGCCCCGCGAGTCATCGAAACCATCATCGCCGACGGACAGAATCGGGCGCAACTGCTCTTCGATGTCGGGTTGAACGCACAGAGCACCGAATCCAGTGGCAGCGCGACGCGTCCTGCCAACTACCGCATCACGAACCGCGATACCGGACAAGACGTGACGCTCGGCGCCGTTCGATACGACGCGGAGTCGCGCACAAGCGACCTTTTGTTTGAATCGTTGACACCAGCCGAGTACGAGCTGTTTGTCTCACCAACGGTTGAGTCCGAACAGGGCATTCCGATTGGCGGTGAAGGCTTTACAACAACATTCCGTGTCTTCGAAGACGTCTCTGTGTCGACGGGTGTGTCGTTCTCCAACACACGAGTCAATCGTGCCGACGGGACACTGTTGTTCGACGTCATCGTGACCAATACGGCGGACTTTGACATCGCCGGCCCCATCAATGTGACGTTCAATCAACTCGGTGATGAAAGCGTGGTGTTCTTCGGAAACGATGGAGCACCAGCCGACGAAGATGGTTTCCAAGTGCTAGCCGATGGCACGACACTGGCGGCGGGTACTTCCTCCGCACCCCAGACGATCGTCATTGCCAACCCGAACTTGCTCGATCTCAACTTTGACCCACGAGTTCTGGCAACGCTTCCGCCCAACCAGTTGCCCGCGTTCACGAGCAGCCCACTGACAGCCATCGCGGCTGAAGGCGAATACAGCTACACGGCCATCGCGGACGATCCCGATGGCAACCGAATCACCTATGTACTCGCCGATGCGCCTGAGGGAGCCTCCATCGATCCGAATACCGGTGAAGTCAGCTGGTCACCCGGTCGTGGATCCGATCCGCGCGAATCGTTCGAAGTCCGTGCCTACGATGCCCGGGGCGCGTTCGAGCGGCAAACTTGGACTGTCGATGTCAGTGGAGCCAACCGTGCCCCCACGCTTGCCCCCATTAGTGATGTATTTGCGATCGAGGGTAACTTAATCGAGGTCCCGGTGTCGGCCTTCGATCCCGATGGAGACGATCTGTTCTACTTCGCGGACGCTTTGCCACCGGGCGCTGTTTTTGATCACATCGGACAAACGCTGCGTTGGCGCCCTGGTGGAGATCAGGCCGGTGAGTATAAGGACGTCAAGCTGATCGTCAGCGATGGTTTTGTCGAAACGAGTGTGACGTTCGACATCGTGGTCGCAAACAACAACGTAGCTCCGACGATTGCACCAATCGCAGACCGCACGATCAACGAAGGTGATTCGGTCGCGTTCACGGTGTTCGGTGAAGATGAGGATGGGGACACGCTCACCTATCGGTCGGCTGTACTTCCGCCTGGCGCGTTCCTCGACCCCAACACGGGCGTCTTTGAATGGACCCCAGGTTTTGATCAACACGGCGTGTTTGATTTGACTTTTTTGGCGGACGACGGAACCGCCGTCTCACAAGTCTCCACAACATTGACCGTCAACAACATCAATGGTCCCGTTCAGTTCCCCGAGTTGGGTGAATTCGAGATCTTCGAAGGTCAAACGATCACACTGCGCATCGCGGCGTTTGACCCTGAGTTCCCCGTCGCGCCCGTGAGCCCCACGTCTGTCAGTGAAGACTTCTTCGTCGACTTCGAGGCTTTCTTGCCCGAGCTGACCTACACCCATGACGTACTTCCTGACGGTGCCACTTATGACATGGACCGTCAGCTATTCACGTGGACGCCCGACTTTGATTCCAGTGGCAATTATCAACTGACGTTCAACGCCAGCGACGACGGTGATGGCACGGGAACACCAACAAGCGATTCGGTGACGCTTTCGCTCAACGTGCTGAATGCCAATGGTGCTCCCGAAGTCACCACCGTTTCGAACCAGACCGTTGACGTTGGCGGCACGCTGACGATTCCGATCATCGCGACCGACCCGGAAGGATTGCCCATTGAGTTGGATGTTCGGCTTGGTCAGGCAACCGTGCTTCCAGACTTTGCCATTTTGACCGACAACGGCGACGGCACCGGTCAGCTTGTCATCACACCACAACCGGGCGACCGCGACGATTACCTGGTGACCGTCACAGCACGCGAGACAACGGGCGAGTTTCCACTTCAAGGGGAATCACAGTTCATCCTGAGCGTGAACAGTGACAACGAACCGCCAATCCTCTCACCGCTGTTCGACTCGGTTGCTGTGGTAGGCCAACCGATCTCGCTGGACCTATTCGTCACCGATGCCGATCAAGACCCGCTGACCTTCGCTGCTGACGGCCTACCGGATGGCGCCGTCTTTACGCCGTCATCGGTTTATGGCGAAGCGAACTTCCAATGGACGCCCACAACAATTGGTGATGTCACGATCACGTTCAGCGTGACTGACAGTGGCAACGGAGACGCCTCACGCGAGCTGTCCGATTCTCGAACGATCAAGCTTTCGGTTCGAGATACGAACGTCCGTCCCGACTTGCAGCCAGTCGGCAGCCAACAGATCCGCGAAGGTGAAACGCTTGACATCACCGCGGTCGCCACGGACGCCGATGGCGACTCGGTGAGTTTTAGCGCCGGACTCGTTCAGGGATCCGCGATCGGTCCGCTTCCGGCCGGCATGCAGTTTGACCGGGCAACCGGACGGCTGACCTGGACGCCGAACTCGAGCCAAGCAGGCACTTATCGCGTTCGGGTCACCGCGACCGATGGTGCGGGATCCCGAAGCGAAGACGTTGAGATCACCGTCGCCAACGTCAATCAGCCTCCGGTGTTCAGCACGCTGCCACGTCTGTTCGGCCGGGAGGGGGAACCGCTTGTCTTTGCCGTGACCGCTGGTGATCCAGACGGCGAAACACTGGTGTATCGCTTTGACGGTGATCCGCCGGCTGGATTCGAGTTTGATTCGGTTCAGCGGACGGTCATTTGGGACATCGACTTTGACTCCGCAGGCGATTACAGCCTGCCGTTCACGGTCACTGATCCCAGTGGAGCAACGGATACGATCGATGTCGAAGTCCGCGTCTTGCCAACCAACCGTGCCCCTTCGATTACGGCACCAACACTTCGAAACGCCGAGATCGGACAACCGCTTGCGATCGACATCCTGGCCGAAGACCCCGATGGTGACGCGGTAACCTTGGCGGCGACCGACCTTCCGGCTGGTGCGATTCTCGATTCGGGCAACGTGCTGCGGTGGACACCGCAGGCATTCCAGTCGGGGACCTTCACGGTTCGCCTGACGGCCGACGACGGAGCGATTCAGACCATACGGCCCATCACGCTTGTCGCTTCATTTGAACCCGCCGCGCCAGATTTAAGGCTTGTCGTCACGCCTTCGTTCCCGGCGATCCCGGGTCAATCCGTTTTGATTGAGCCCATCGCCGATAGCGATGTGACTGTCTCCGCTGCAACGATCAGCATCGATGGACAGTCGTTCGCACTTGATGAACTGGGTCGAGCGACGTTCGTGACGGATACACCCGGTCGCTACGAGGTCACCGCGACGGTCAGCGATGAAGAGGGCCGCATCAGCACGATCACTCAGCCGCTGTTCATTCGTGACCCGAATGATCGAACGGCACCGCGCATTGAGATCACCGAATTCGCACCGCCCGTCGTGACAGGCACCCGCGAGTTGATGTTCGACATCTTCGATGACACGCTGGCGGAGTATGCGGTCGAGGTTGTGCCTCGTGGCGGAGGCCAGTCGACGGTCATCGGTTCTGGCTCCACGAGCATCGTGCAGATGGTCACCCTTGACCCCGGTGACTTTGAGAATGGCTTCTACACCATTCGCGTCAGCGCCAGCGACCTGGGTGGGCTCTCGTCATCTGAGACGTTCGACATCGAAATCAATTCGGCGGACAAGACCGGTGCCGTCCTCGAATCTGCGACCGACATTGACATCACTCTGTCGGGAATTCCGGTCGCGATCACGCGTCATTACAACTCGTTGGTCACGTCCGACGCGGACTCCGATTTTGGATCGGCCTGGACACTGCCGCTGCTGGATCCACGCATCGCGATCGGCGGTATTGCCGAAGACGAGTTCGCCGCGTTTGCCGATGGCACCCGAGTCTACGCCACCTTGCCAACGGGACAGAGAGTCGGGTTCACGTTTGCCCCAACTCTGCTGACCGACTCGGACAGTGGCGTCGTGACCCACGCGCCCAGCTGGGTTTCCGACGACGGTGTGGACTGGACGCTTGCAACCCCGTTCAACGCGCCGCTGCGAAAAGCGGGCAACGAGTACTTCGTCGTTGGTACGGGACTTCCTTACTCGCAGGCAATCTTTGAGGACATCGCGTTCACGTTGGTGTCGCCAGAGGGCGTGAAGAATGAATATTCACCCTCCCGCCCCGTGGGGTCGGACGCGGTGGCGGCCGGGGAGGGCTCTTTTCGACTCTCCCGCATCGTTGCCGCCAATGGTTCGACTTCACTACGCGTCACCGACACTGCCATCATCGCGCCCACCGGTGATCGACTGACGATCGTCCGCGATACCGCCGGCCGAATTCAGGAACTGGTCGGTCCCGCTGGGGAACAAGTCTTCTACCGATACGACGATGCCGGACGATTGGCATCCGTACTGGATGCCGGGTCCAGCGACCGCGGCTTCTTCAGTTACGACGCCGAGGGACTCCTGCGTGACGACGCACCACACCTGGGCGGAACACGGCAGTTCCTCGCCGCCGACGTGGACGGCACAGTCTCCGGTGCACCCGAGCGCTACGAGTTCACGATCACCGAAGGCGAACTGCGCAGCAGCCCAACGGGCGAGATCACGATCGGCGTGGAAGTCACATCAGATGACTTTGATCCCGATGCTGCCGGCGTCGAAGGGCTGCCACTCGGTTACGGTTTCACCGAATCGGGACGCAGCGTTTCACAGATATCAATCGACTCACCGGGGACCTACGTCCTAACCATTGGTGGCGGCGACGGCGACTTCACCGCCGACATCTTCCTGGTCGGAGACGTCGACGGCGATCACGACGTCGACGCCGACGACAGCGCCGCCGGCGGCGACTTTGACCGCGACGGTGACATCGACAACGTCGACACCGCCGGGCTGACCGCCATGTTCGGCTTCGTTGCAAACCAAACTCCGATGGCGACAGGCAACACCGAACCGATCAAATTGTTCCCGGATCAGGCGATTGTCGTCGTCGGCGACTTATTCTTTTCCTCCGGTGAAGGCGACCGGCTTAGCTATCAAGTAGGTTCGGGCGCTTCCGAAGTTTCGTATCTCGGCGCTGGGTTGTTCAGTGTCCAGGCACCACAAGACAACACCAGTGCAACCTTTAGTTTGGAAGCGAGCGACGGACTGCTAGATTCTCGCATCAACGACGTCCGAATTGACTCGCCGGCAACGCAATTCATCGGGCTTCGGCTAGCCGAACGAGACATCAATCTAAACCTCGGCGAGGGTGATTCGATTGAAGTATTGGGAGTACTCGACGGCGGCGACGAGGTCCTCATTCCACGCGAGCTTGTTAGCTATACCTCCAATGATGCTGATATCGCGATCGTGACGGACCAGGGGCAGATTCTGGCTCGAACGCCTGGATTTGCCGCGATCGAGATCGATGCTTTCGGGCTCCGTGCCGCCGTTTCAATCTCAGTATCCACAACACCGAATGAGCGGATCGACTTCTTTCCGGACCTCTACACGGTCGAGGTTGGCGGACCTGGTCGTCCATTGATCGTGAGAGAACAAATCGATGCCCAAGTGTTCGATCGCAGTGAGATGGCGACTTTTGTCGTGGGCGATCCCAGCGTTGGCGAAGTGGTTGATGGTGTATTCCGGGGTCTGCAAGTTGGCACAACCGATGTCACCATGATTTATGGTGGACGCAGCCAGGTGGTTTCCTTCGAAGTGGCTGCGGTCACCGTGTCGGACGAACCAGTGACGATCGGCGATCAAAGCGTCATCCTTCGCAGCCCCGAAGATCTCCAGATCGGCATTCCGGCGGGTAGCTTCGATCCCGGCACCGAGGTGAGCATCAAGTCGCTCTCAGAGACCGAACTTCCGTTCCCGGGGCCGCACGGGTTCGACGCTCAGCAGATTTTCAGTCTCGATTTCTCGGGTGCAACGGCTGGTGGTGGCGGTATCAGTCTATCGGTACCGGCTCCGAGTGGACTCGCGGCCGGTGATGACGCCTGGTTGTTCACCGCGGGTGAGTATGTCGATGAGAATGGCGTGACCCAGGAAGGATGGTTGCTAGCCGATCGGATGCGAGTCGGTGACGACGGAAGAATCCGTACGACAAGTCCACCGCACCCGACAATCCTTCTCGGTGGACCGCAATTGGTAGCAACCGCCGCATTCGTCCCGGGCCTCCTTTTGGGAACCATTCGGGCATTGCAGGGAACGACCGTCACGGTGGACTCACCTTTTGCTGGTGCGCCGGGGCGACCCTACTACACGATGGTCGGCATCGATAACAACTTTGCGGTCACATCGTACTTCTTGCCAGTTCCCAGCAACCAACCGGTCAAAGCGAGCTATCGAAGCGCGAATTCCGAAGGACAGGCCGACAATGTTGTTCGGAATCTCGAGTTCACACCCGGGCAAGAAATTGTAGAGAACGTAGCACTCGCAACGCCGCCGACGATCGACCGCAACCTGATCGAGGTTACCGGTTTAGCGGTATTGCCAGGCGAATCGCCTTCATTGCAATTCAATTTTGATCGTCTGGACATCGCGACCAACGAACGACTCGAAGCGGTTTATCAAGTCGGTGAAGATGAGTTCATCGGCTCAGTGGAAGAAGTTTCTGAGGACGACATGTATGTGTTGTTCAATATCCCCATGGGGGTGACGCTTGGTTCCGCAGAAATTCGCCTGAGAGCGACGACGAACGCGGAGCTTGAGACGAGCCGCCCGGCAAACCGCGGTGTTTTCTCGGTCCGTGGCGAACCTCGATACGTCTTCTCCGCATCGGCATCCCCCGCGGCTTTGTCCGTCATTGACGCGCGTCCGACCGTGATTATCGATGGCTCCGAAGTCCCCAATGCATTGCACAACGAGTTGGTCGCTGTCATTCCAGTCAGTGGACGACAGGATGTTGGTTCAGCCGTGGATACAGCGACGACCGATGACAACGGACGGGTCTATGTCGCAACGACACGTGGCGTTGCTGTCTATGACGCGTTGACGCTGCGGCAGATCGATGTTGTTGCCGAGGCACCGGATCAGGATCCGATGACGGATCTAATTGAGCTGCCCGTGGGTGCTTATCCCAAACGGATCGTTACCTACGAACCGACCGCCGGAGCGGGTTACGCTTATGTGACTGACCGCTTTCGACCAACGGTGTATGTCATCGACATCGACCCGGAATCGGATCGTTACAACGAACTGGTTTCTACTTTTTCGTTGCCGAACTCCGAAGGCGGTTTGCACGATATCGCAATCGACCGGGCCGGCGGCAATCTGTTCGTTGCCGCACCGGGGCAACAGATCTTCCGCAGCGGTCGTCCGGGATCGGGCGTTTTGCATGTCTTGAAGTTGGATAATCCGGAATCGCCGACGCTGTTCAAAGTCGTCGATGATCTAAACGCTCACGGGCTGGCGACGACCGAGGAAGCCAACACCGTGCTCGTTACCGACCAATACGACGACAGTCTCGGATTTCAAGTGGTTCGGTTCGTTGGTCTCGATTTCGAACAAGTCATCATTGAGGAGGTCAATCTCAGCGACTTCGCAAGCGGCATCATTGGACGCGGCCAGCAACGATTCGGTGTGTCGAACGCACTTGCCATCGCCTACGTGCCCGCGAACACCTACGTCGCTCAGGTCGGCCCTCACGATGGGTACGCGTTGGTAACGGCGTACAACCGAAACGAGGTCGTTGTTGATGCTCGCAGTAATGGATTCCCGGTATTCAACGCTTTTGACCAGAGCTATGCCGCCGATCCACGGAAGGATCACAACGGTCCACCGCTGCTGGTTCGCAATGATCTGGGGAACATTCTCGTCGAGCCTTCGTTTCTAGCGCCAACCATTCCCGACCGTTTGCCGGGTTTTGCAGTCGCGGCCGGAAGCAATGTCGCGATCATTCGTGACCCGCTTGGACTACAGCCACAGATTGTCGCTGCGACGCGAGGCACGCCGTTGGGATTTCCTGATAATGTCGTGGTATCTGGCAATAACGCTTACGTCGCGTTTCGCGGGTCGCGAGCAATTCAGGTTTTTGACGTCCCCGAGATCATTCGATCGGCGGAGCAACAGCAAGCCTTCTATGACGATCGCTTAGTCGACATCACCTTTGAGGATCTTCAGCAATTTGGCGTTAATGATCTGAACCGGGGCGTCGATGTTCGTTCGATCCAGTTTGCGCAGTACGTTGGCGGGTTTACAGCTTTGGTCGATCCCCGCAATCCGACACGCGTACTTGATTTGATCAGCGGTCAGCCCGTGGGTGTTGACCCCGTCAAGCGGTCGACGCCACTGACATTGACCTATGGTCCGCTTCCCGCACTGCCGCCGATCGATACCGTCAGCGTCGTCGCAGAAAACCTGCCTTCAACCGAGCTTCCCCAGTCGCCCATCGGTATCGCCGGAATGCCACAGGGTTTGAGTACGCAACTTTCACCGGGGCTGACACCGATTACTTCGAGTCCCTTCAACATCAAGAACAACCTCTGCGACTGTGTGACTTGGCAGGATAAGCTGATCGTTGCATCGGAAGTCAACGCGCACACTGGAGCACTCACCGAATCGATTCGGACAACACCGTATTCGGTTGCCGGCAATTTGATTTCACCGATTCTCGTCTACGACTCCGAGCGTGCAGCACCAGAGCCGATCGTGTACTTCGGATTTGAAGATGCACCCTCGTCCGCCCAACCGAGAGTCTTGGCGGGTCGACTGACCGCGAGTCGAGGCGAGATCGAGATCACCTCGGACGGATTCACACCTGCGGAAACCGGACCGATCCCACCGTTTGGTGGTGGCGAAAACTTCTTTGCCGTCCCATCCAGTGGCGGTCGTGTCGAAGCGGGCGTGCAGCTTGACCTTCGCGAAGCCCCCAGCGGAATTTACAGCGTGGATATCCGTCAAGGGATCTTCGCCGATTCCGGTGTCGCCTATGTGGGCGACTACACGCAAGTGACCGAGTCGGTAACGATCGTGAATGAAAGCGAAAGTCCCTTCGGATCTGGCTGGGGATTGGTGGGATGGAAACGCATCATCGAGGAATCCGACGGTTCGTTACTGATGATCGATGGCGATGGCAGCGAATCAATATTCCGGCCGAGTGAGCAGCCCGATACCTATTTCGGACCACCAGCCGACAACAGTGTGATTCGACGCATCGGAGGTGTATTCGTTCGCGAGTTCACCGATGGTACGACCCAACGTTTTGATGCGTTGAATCGTTTGGTGGCGAATGAACTTTGGATCGGACAAACGATTTCCTACGAATATTCGGGGGACCGCTTGGTCGCGATGGTAGATCCCGCGGGAGGGCGATTCACGTTCGGTTACAGCGGCTCGCGGATCACCTCGATCACGGATCCGGCTGGACGGGCCACTCAACTACAATTTTCCGGTAACGAACTCGTCGGCGTCGTTCGGCCCGATGGTGCGAGTCGATCGTATACGTACGACGACGAAGGCCGATTGCTGGATGTCAGCGACGAAAACGGCAGAACGACTCGACACGAATACGATTTTGCTGGTCGCGTGACGGCAACGGAAAAACCTGACGGCAGTCGATCGGCTTTCCGCCCCGCACAACGCACCGCACTGTTTCCACCCGAGACAACTGACAACCCCTTGGATCCCTTGCCGCAGGCGGGCAATTTGGGTGAACCTGTCTTCGAAATGGTGGACTATCGCGGGTTCGAGTCCACCACCGAACTCAACGGCGACGGCAATGCGACGTATGTCGAAGACAGCGTCGGCTTGGTGGATCGATCACGGTACAACCCTGATGGACGCGTCGCCTCGTCTGCTTCAAGTATCAACACGTTGGAGTTTGGCTACACCGACAATGGTCAAGTTTCATCGCTCAACGATGCGATCGGTCTTGTTCAGCAAGTGACCTACGCAAACGGTTTCGAAGTGACGAAACTGGACGGAACCGGAGTCCTGCGCGAAATCGAGCGTGACGAACAGGGCAGAATTCTGGCAATTCGCCGAAACGGACAGCGGCAACATAGCTACACCTACACCGATTTCGGACGTGTCGCCACAACAACCGATGCCAATGGCAATTCCGCGTCATTCGAGTACGACGATCTTGGCCGTTTGATCACCGAGACCCGACGCGACGGCGTCGAATTGAGCTACACCTACGATGTCGCCGGAAATCTGTTGACGCGGACTGATGGCGTCGGTTCGGTCACAACGATGACCTATGACGCGCGGGGTCGCCAAACCTCGCAGACAGATCCACTGGGAAACACAACATCCTACGAATACGACGGCGTCGGTAACCTCGTCGCCATGACGGACCCACGTGGAGGCGTTAGTTCTTACGTCTACGATTCCCGTGATCGGCTGATCCGGCAAACCGACCCCGAGGGTGGTGTCCAGACGTTTGCATACGATGCGGAAGACAATCTTGTTTCATCCACGGACGAAAACGGCGGAGTCACACGCTATACCTATGATTCACGCGGTCGCCAAACCTCGATGACCGATGCGGAAGGTAACGTTTGGCGCACCGTCTATGATTCAGCCAATAACATCGTTGCAGAAATCGACCCGGCCGGAGGTACCACGAGCTACCGTTATGACGCGCGTTCGCGTCTGATTGCCGTCATTGATCCGCTGGGGAACACGACACGCTATTCGTACGATGTCGGTGATCGAAAGATCTCGCAGACCGATGCCAATGGGAACGTTTATCGCTACGAATACGATTCGCTCAGCCGTCTGTCTGCGGTGATCGACCCTGAAGGCAATCGCGAAACGTACAGTTACGACGCGAATGACAATCTGATTTCAGAAACGGATGAACTCGGTCGCACGACGACCTACGCGTACGATGCGATGGACCGCGAGATACTAACAACCGATGCGTTGGGTGGCCAGTTCTCAACCACTTACGACGGTGAATCACGGATCACGTCGACGACCGATTCGCTGGGACGTGTGCGTCGTACAATTCGCGATGCGCGAGGACGGCCGATCGAAAAGTTTGATCCGCTCGGTCACACCATGAAGTTCGAATATGACTCCGTAGGCAATGTAGTCCGTGTCACCGATGAACGGGGAAGTGTCGTCAACAATGAATACGACCTACTCGGTCGCGTCATTGAACAGACTGACCCCGTGGGCAACACGACGCAGTTCACGTACGACGCGGTCGGAAACCTGATCGAGTTGACAGACCGACTCGGAAATACAACTTCGACGACCGTTGATGCCCTCCATCGGCAGACGGAAGTCGTCAACGCACTTGGTCATCAATACCGCCAGGAATACGACTCTCGTGGAAATCTGATTCGAGAGATTGACCCGCGAGGTGCGGTAACAAGGTACGAGTATGACGCCGCATCTCGGTTGACTTCGATCATCGACGCCCTTGGTAACACTACACAATTTCAGTTCGACGCCAATGGCAACTTGATTGCGACGATCGATCCGCTCGGACGAATAACGCGAACAACATTCGACTCGCTGGATCGGGTGTCTTCAGTCACCGAAGCCGACGGAGGGGTGACGCGTTATGAATACGACGCATACGGCAACCTGACTGCCACGATCAATCCGGTGGGGAATCGCTGGCAATACACCTTCGACGCCCTGGATCGTCCGATCACAATCACCGATCCTTTGGGACAAACCGTTCAGAATGCTTACGACGCGATCGGGAATCGAATCAGCAAGACCGACGCCCTCGGTCGCATCACGACGTTCGAATATGACGCGATGGATCGTCTGACCGTTGAAACACGACCTCTCCAGCGTGTCACTCAATTTGCATACGACGCTGGTGGAAATCGAATTCGTACGGTCGATGCGTTGGGTGGTGTGACAGAAGTCGAATTCGACGCCCTGGAACGCCGAACGAAGTTCACCGATGCGTCGGGAGTTTCTCGAACATTCGCGTACGACGCCGAAGGAAGGCTGACTACGTCAACAGACGCCCTGGGACGATCGCATTCGTTCGTGTTTGATGCTCTTGGTCGCGAGGTCCAACAGATCGATCCGGCCGGCGAGGCGACCGTGATGGTCTACGACGAGTCCAACAACCTCGTTCGAACCACGAATCCGGAAGGCCATACGCAGCAATTCGAACGTGACCTCCTTGGTCGCGTCACGCGGTCCATCGACGCCTCCGGTGGCGTGACGCTCAATCGATATGACGCGGCAAGTCAACTGATTCAGGTGACTGACCCCATCGGGATTGTTGACCGGCATACGTTCGATCGCGTGGGTCGACCACTGACCACATCGCGTGACGGGGTTCGGGTTCGATCTACCCTCTATGACCTGAATGGGCGTGTGATATCCGAAACGGATGCGGCCGGTAACCAGACCACGTACGCGTACGATGTTTTGAACCGAGTCATCTCCGAAACGGACGCCGCCGGTGAAGTCATGACGCATTCGTACGACGCGGTCGGCAACTTGTTGCGGGTTGTCGACAAACGAGGGCGTGTCATCGAGTTTGACTACGACGCCGCTGATCGTATGACATCTGAACATTGGCGGACCGGCGATGTGATCGACAAGACGATTGTGACGGAGTACGACCGACTCGATCGAGTGACCCGCATCGTGGACGACGCGACGCTCACATTCTCATACGACCCGTCGGGTCGCATGCTTTCGGAAAGTCGTTCGGGCGTCGGCGTTCCTTGGAACGTCGAACACAGCTACGACGCGGCGGGAACACTAATTCGATCCGTCCATGACGCGAACGGATCTGAGCTTGCAACGCAATCCTACACGATCGATGACAGACTTAGACCGACGTCGATTAGTGTCACCGGTGCGAACTTGGTCGATCATCAAGTCGATCTGACATTCGACGATACCGGTCGCATCCTCAGCGTCGCTCGCGTTGCCGGTAGCGAATCCGGTCCATCGACATCTCGCGCGTATGACTCGGCCGGACGAATTGAACAGATCGTCCACTCGATCGGCAATACGACGTTGGCGGAATATGCCTACGGATACGACGCCAACAGTCGAATCGTGGAGTTGATCGAGAACGGAACAACGACGCGACTCGCCTACGACACGCAGGATCAGCTCAACGGCTACCAGATAGATGACAGCGATCCGATAAGCATTCAGTTCGATGCAGCGGGTAATCCGACCAGTGATCAGGATGTTACGGAAGACCGGAACCAGATCGTTCAGACCGCAGAATTTACCTACGCGTACGACCCGCACGGCAATCTGATCACGAGGGTGAATCGCGACACGCAGATTCGCGAAACGTTCGATTGGGATCATCGAAATCGTCTGATTCATGTAACGACCCGCAATCAGGATGACGTGATCATCGAGCGTGTCGAATTCATCTACGACGCGACCGACCGCCGCATTGGCATCATCGTCGATCAAGACGGTGATGGGCCACTTGGGGCGACCACGGAGAGCCGAGTCCATGACGGCAACCATGTGGTCGGGACTTTCGAATTGAACGGCGATGATTACGAACTGGTTGACTGGCGGACGTACGCACCGGGTAGTGAGATCCCGCTGGTCGTCGCAACTTCAACCGACCTTCATTGGCTTCTGAACGATTACAAAGGATCGACACGACTGGTCATTGACGATTCAGGAGCGCCGGTCGCGGAGGTGGATTACGATCCGTTCGGCTTGATTCTTGATTCAAGCGGAGATTTGCCTGATCTGCTTTATGCCGGCCAGGAGTTCGACGTCGAAACGGGTCTCTACTTGATGGACCGGCGGTACTACGATCCGCAACTCCAGAGGTTTCTATCGCCTGATCCGTTGGGCTTCGCGGCGGGGGACATGAACCTTTATCGTTACGCGGGGAATGATCCCGCGAACATGTTCGATCCGAGCGGTTTGACGGTACGCGGGTTGACCGCGCAGTCGTATGCTCGGGCCTACAAGGACGCGGGCGTGAAGGCTCGAGCCAACGACGCGGGAGCCTATGCCGCGGCACGACAAGCTTATGCCCAGCCGGAAGGCGTTTTCGAACGACAGCTTTATGGCGAATTCGTCGAAATGCGGGCGCGAGCAAAAATGACACCGGGCACCGACATGGCCGGCCTATTTTTGGAAGAAGCCCGTGTCAAGTTCCGTGAAAACTATCTTGCCACCAGCAAGAACGACGGTCGCGACAGCATCGGCAACTGGATGCGTTGGGCAGGCGATGCGGTGATTCTCTCGATCAATGATTCCGTCATGGGACGCGCTGCAATGTCGCCCACAATCAGCGTTCCGAGTCTTTATGAACACGCCGGTGACATTGTGACGCTCAAGGCGACGCGTGAGATGTTCACGCAACCCTATACCGTGGATCGGTTGGAAGCGGGGTTGCAGCAAATTACCATGCTGTTCGGCTTAGGTGTTGGAGCGAAGTACAAATACAACCAACACTACGGAATTCAGTCTCCAAATCTTAAGAATGTGATCCTCGATCGAGCAAATTGCATTCGTTATCACTTGGTTTCTCGACGTGCTACGATCAACGCGAGACGACATCCGTTTGGTCCAGGAAGTCTGACCGGAATCAAGTCGGCAAACTATGTCAACAAGGTCAAAGTGCCGATTGATCAGAAAATCGCAAGATTCTACAAAGATCACTTTAACGGCAAACAAAAGCAAGATAACGCCGCAATCCAAGCGGGCACGTTCCGACAATTGACGCCGGATGAAATTGACAGTTTCACGGTTCGCTACGACGACAACGGACGACTCGTCGATCGCAACGGCCAAGCTATTTCAACGCCTGATGCCGCCGATGGTGAATCGATTTTTGTTACCACAAAAGACGGTGAAACACTCGTAGCGTATCGAAAGGAGGGCTCGCAGGCCGATGACATCAAACACTCCGCACTGGCCAACGGCAAGGAAGTGGTTGCCGCGGGTCAAATCACCATCAAAGACGGCGTCATTTTGGAGATCAATGACGGATCCGGACATTACGGGCCCGGGTTGCTCCGTGAGTTTGACGGCGTCGCGACAACCACCGGCCAGAATCCGACTTCGTTGGATATTGCGCTTGCTGTCATGCGAGACAAGTCCGATGGCCGCCTGGATCTTTCAAAGGCACAAGTGCGATTAGCGAAAAATGAAGTGGTGCTTGCACGTGAGGTGGCTGACTTTCTCGCGGCAAAGTTTGGTATCGACAAAAGTCAGACAGGAGGCTTGGCGGCTCAATACACCTCGCAAGGTGGCTCCTTGGCACCCGAAGTGTCTTTCGCCCGTGCTCAGGAATTGCGGAAGTACAAAGCTGACATCGGTCAGGGTCCTTTCTACGCCGTTCCAACATTAGTAATTACCGGCGAACCGCTGGACTTTGCACCCTCGCGAGCCCCTAACCTTCCCATCGATCCGCTGTTTCTACAGGCGATTGGAACAATTGATGTCGGAGTTCATGATTTTGGCGATTTCACTCTAGAACATGCTCACACAGCGATCGAACACGCAGTGTTGCAATGGCAAGCGTCGATCGATGATGAAATTTTTAGTCTTCCATCGATCGACGTTTCGATTGAGAGCCTACCTGCGGGCGTCCTCGCTCAAACGAAACTATACGCAGGACCCCAGTTGGAAATCCAGGCCGAGATCACCTTCGATGATGATGCGTCGGGACTTGGATGGAGAATCGCGGACTCAGGCCATGCCCATCGATATGACCTAACAACAGTCGCTCTTCACGAGGTCGGACATGCAGTTGGGTTTTCTTCGTCGGTCTTCGGTTTTGATGAACTGCGAACATTTGATTCCGCTACATCGACGTGGGAAATACAGACGGCAAACGACAAGTATTCTCTTGCGAATACCACCAGCGAACTAGACCCCACATTGCACAATGATGCAGTCATGGCAGCTGTACTTGCCCCAGGGGTGCGAAAAACCCTGACGCCGTCTGACATCGATATTGTGACTGCTGTTCATCGAAAGGGATTCCAGTTCGCGGGCGGCGGTGGAACTCATTTTGTTGAGCACACTCTAATCGGTTTTGTGCCAATGGCGGAACAGTTGACGAACGCCTTAAATGCCTCGCCGCCGACAGGGATCCAAGATGGTGGTTTTGAGCCACCAACTGGACCCATCGAACTGCGATGGCAAACTGTCGGTGATGTGATGATTGCCGATGGCATCGCAACAATCAGTGAAGACGTCGGGATGATCTCGGATCTGTCGCAGACATTCGTGGTGCCGCAGGGTGTGCAGTCGATCACGTTCACGCTGGGTGGAATGAATCTCGATGTGGGGCAGGGTGCTCATCCGCCGGAAGCATTCGAAGTCTCGCTGCTGAACGCGACGACGACGGAATCGATCATGCCGGAGATGATCGGGATGACCGGTGGTGACGCCCTGCTGAATATCCAAGCAGGCGGACAGGCCTTCTTCAGTGACGGAGTGGCCGCATCGGGTGTGCAGGCAAGTGGTGACGCGTTGGCCGACTTGAGCGCTCCGATCAACGTCACCGTGCCGATCCCAGAATCGGCTTACGGTCAAACCGCAACACTGATGTTCGACTTGATCGGATTCGGCGATGACACCAGCTCTGCTAATGTTCGCGACATCCAAATGAACTTCGACGCGGGTTGGCAGAACCCGATCGATCGATACGACGTCACGAACGACAACGACGTGACCGCACGAGACGCGCTGGTGATCATCAATGAACTGAACGCCGCGCGAGTCCACGACCAAGTGACAGGCGATCTGCCGGCAATCACGGACGATGTAGGGCCACCACCGTTCTATGACGTTAACGGCGATGGACAACTGACCGCGCTGGACGCTTTGCAGGTGATCAACCGTTTGAACCGACAAGCCAATTCGGATTTACCCGAGTCATGGCAGAACCCCATCGACGCCTACGATGTTGACGATTCCGGTGACGTGTCCGCGTTCGACGCGCTGCAAATTATCAATGAACTGGCATCGGCCCGAATTCATGATCGTGCCACCGGAAAACTCCCCCCCATCAACGATTCGGTTCATCCCAAACCGTTTGTCGATGTTGACGGAAATGACGAAGTGTCCGCGTTCGATGCGTTGTTGGTGATCAATCATCTGAATCGTCATGGTGACGGTGAAGGCGAATCCACCGCCTCAGATCCCGCTTGGTCGGAAACGGCTGACCAAGTGTTCGCCGACTTTGATGAAGATCTTGGCTGATCCATCTAGATCTTGGCTGATCGATCAATCAGCCAGGAGATGAGACCGCCCCTGTGAATCGCGGCTGCGCGGTTGACGATCAGGCCGCGCGATCATTGAACGATCGCCGGCGACATTCTGCTTTTTCCCGCTGCCCGCATTGCGTGAACGGTGACGGTCGAGTGTTTGGCTCGGCACTTGCAATGTCATGGTGCCGCCGGCGACCGGCACGCCTTTGGCCGCGCCACGCAAAGCGTCCCGGTGGACGGATCGCTCACGGCCGGTCCTCCTTTCACACACCCACACAGGCGAAGGTCCCATGATTTCCAGCACCGAAGCCAAGCCCCAAGATCGAGCACTGGTCTACACCTGCCCGATCTGCGAATCGACCATCGGCATCGAACAACACTTGATCGGTGAAACGATCAGCTGCCCCCACTGCGATCGTCCTTTTGAAGTCGTTCCGCCGCGAGCCTATCCCGCCAAACACGACAGTGACACCGACCCGTCGACCATTCTGAGTGCCGACGACTTGGCCGAAGACGAAGCGATCGAAAAGGTCATCCATCCCGTCGTCTTTCGAAGGCACCTTTTGGGAACGATTGTCTGTGTCGCAGCGGCGATCATTGGCGGGCTGGTTCTGGGCCTGGGAGTCGCCGGATCATCCATTGAAGGAATCACCGGACTGACTTTGATGCTCCCTGGTGGCGTGCTGCTGGGTATCGGGCTGGTGTTTCTGATGAAATGGCTGATCGAGAGCCGGATGCACTCACTGAAACTGACCAACGAGCGAATGATTTATCGTTACGGAATCATTCACCGCGGTACCAGTGAAATTCGTCACGAAGACGTCCGCAACTTGAAAGTCGACCAGAACTTATTCGAGCGTTTGTTCCGCTTTGGTGATATCGCCGTTTCCAGCGCGGGGCAGGACGACATGGAAGTCATCATTCATGACATCCCGAATCCTGAAGCGGTCGTCGACTACATCCGCAAACGCCAATAACACGGCACAACCAATCGCCGTGGTCCCATTGAATCCCTGTCACCAAGGGTGTGCTTGATGGCACCGCCTAAAACAGTCGCCACACAAACGAAAGCGAAGCAAACGATGCAACAACGACAACTCTTGATCTTTGCCTGTTACGCCCTCATGTGCCTGGTCGCGTTGGGTGCGATCCAGGTTTAAAGCCAGCGATCAAAATAAATCGAAAATTCATCGATCTGTCAAATCTTCGGACGCCCCACAACGCGGATCGGTGAATTGCCGGGGGACGTTGAAGACCAGCACACGTGTGGCACGCCTTATCGGACACTGGCAATCGGCTCGCCCTGCTTCCTGGCAAAACGGTTTTCAATTGGTCGAATAGAAACCGTTTTCCATCGTCCCACGCGATCCGGTCGCGTCATACTCCAAGCGATTTTGATCGGGCTGTTGCGTCAGTACCAACTCAAAGGTTTCACCGTCGGCATCGGTGCCCGTTCCGGTGAACCCGTCACTGGTTTTGGTCAACTCCACCGATTCCAGCGACAACTGTTCCTTGATGTACTCGCTCGCTTTGGCTTCGTCCCACGTTCCCGGGTTGTTCGCCGGTTGGCATCCGACGGATGAAAGACACGCGGTAAGAATCAGTGCGGCAACAGTCTTTTGAATCAGTGACATGGCGATTGCTTGGTTGAAAAGGGTGATCTCGAAAATGTTTTGAAACAAAACGTTGGAAGTCGGCAATCTACACATCCGCTGGTGGATCGTGCAGTGTGCTTCGCCAACAATGGACGACGCCCAGTGACGCAAACAAGTGAATCGGCATCAACAGGGGAACCGTGAACCGCCCGGCCGTTGACCAAGTGGCGGCGATGCCCAGCGTACACGCCAACCACAAAATCCCCGCGACACGGGCATGCTCGGTCTGCCGATAGGCAATCCATCCCAACAATGCAAACGCGGACACATACAGGTCACCCAAGTTCCAAGGCCTCCAAGCACTGAAGACTTTTGCCGCGGCCAGCACGGGTAATTTGTACCCATCGGAAACGATCCAATTTTTCGCCAAGGCCACGCTGGTGCGTCCCCACTGCGTTTCGGTTTCAAGGCTACCCAAGTTCGTCCCCACGTCATCGAACAATCCGGCGGCACGCGGATCCCACCAAAGCCCCATTCCACGAAGCGACCGATCGCTATACCCCGCGACCGCGTCCTTCGCGCCTTGGGTGCCCAGCGGTTGAAAGCCATCCAACACCGTTAAGTTCCGCACCATCCAAGGCGAAAGCACCAACGTCGCGATCAACACCATGCCCGCGATTGGAATCCATTCGCCGGACGCGGTTCCCGTTTCACTGCTCTTGCGTTTCCGACGCCACAGACCGATTGCGATGACGGGAATCCACAGGACAAACATGGATCGAAGAAGTGCGGATACCCCAAGAACGACGCCAGCGATGATCCATCCGCGATAGGGCCGGGTTCGGCGACGATCCATCACAGAAATCAAGACCCAGAATAAAACTGCGATCGCAAGCATCGCCAAGCTTTCGGTCAGCAAAGTCCTGGCAAACATGCGTGTTCGGACATCCACTAAACAAAACTGGCCCACCGCAACGACCGCCGTGGGCCATCCGCCGAAGCGATCGGCAAGTAAAGCCAAGATGCCACAAGTCAATGCAGCGGCCGCAAGGTTGATGAGGCGACCAAACATGAACTGGCGTCCCAACAGCCGATTGCCGAGTGCCAGCAGATACGGATACAGCGGCGGCCGCATGGCGGTCGGCCATGGGCCAACCCGTCTGGGATTCTCGGATCCGTGCAGATCCAAGATGGCATCGGCCGCGCCACCGTAGGCGTTCAAAAACGTCGGCGATGCATAGTGCGTTTGATAGATGCCGCTGTTGGCAATTTCCCAACCCAGACTGTCATAGGCCAGTTGGTCATCAGTGATCGGCGGAGGCCCGGACAACTGGCCGGTCATCAGCGTGTGGCCACCAAATACCATCAACGCAGTAATGCAGCCGCAGATAAAGACCAAGGCATGTCGTGTCGCTGTCTTGCTCACCGACGGGACCTAGTCCTTGACGACTTGGCTTCCCCACCATGTGGGATCCGGTTGCCAATTCGGATCTAAAAACTGGGCGTGTGACTTTTCCAAGGACTCTTTCTTGGTCGTGTGCATTCGCTTCCATTTCGCCGCCGTCCGCTGAGGGTCATACCGAGGATCGGGTTCGGGATAGAGCGCACCGACCGAATCCAACCATGACTTCAACTGGCTGTACATTTGCTGAACTCGCTGTGGATGCTGGTCCGCAATGTCATTCTGTTCGGCGGGATCTTTGGACAGATCGTACAGTTCGTTACGGCCGTCTTCGTAGTAGTGGATCAGCTTGTAATCACCATCCCGGTACAACGAACTGGGTTCACCGCCCTGGTTGTCATAGTGCGGATAGTGCCAATACAGCGGGCGATCCGCAATGGATTGCCCCCGCAACAATGGAACCAAACTGACACCGTCGACGTGTTGTTCCGGACGCGATTCCAGACCGCAGATGTCCAACAATGTCGGATAAAAATCGGCATGCGTCACCGGAACATCGCTGGTCATTCCGTCACCGGTCAACGGTGGATAACGCAGATAGAACGGTTCGCGGATGCCGCCTTCCCATTGTCGGCCTTTGCCGCCCCGGAGCGGCAGGTTGCACGTCGAGTATGCGTCACCGCTGGACACGCCGCCATTGTCACCGGTGAAAACGACGATCGTGTTTTTATCCAAGCCGGCATCAGCCAATGCGTCAACGACCAAGCCGACCGCCTGATCCATCGTTTCGATCATGCCCGCATAGATCGGATGGTCTTGGACGATTCGAACCGGCAGTGTGCGGTCGACTTCGAACCGATGGTCACGTGGCGGCAACGACTGGGCCTTGGTTTGATACTTTTGCCATCGTGATTGTTCCGTCTGCACGGGACCGTGGACGGTATAGAATGACAACATCGCAAAAAACGGCTGATCGTGATTGGCGGTGATGAAGTCCACCGTTTCATTGGCTAAACGTATCGTCAGCGATTCACCATCGGGGCCGTCTTCCAATTCGGGATTCTTATAGGGCGCAAAATATCCACCGGGAGGACTGCCGCGATGATGTCCTCCTTTGTTGATTTGATATCCATGATCGGTTGGCAGGCTGCCTTCGCCACCCAAGTGCCATTTGCCCGCAAAGAACGTGATGTACCCGGCTTCGGACAAGGCCTCGGCAATCGTGACATCGTCATGCGGCAGCGCATGCAGGTATTCCGCAGGCAACAACTTGTCATCCCGTTTCCAGTCCATCCCCGATGCGGCGCCGATCCACTGGGTGATGCCATGTCGCGCGGTGAACTTTCCGAGTTGAATGCTGGCACGCGACGGACTGCAAACACGACACGAGGCGTAGCCTTGAGTGAAACGCATCGACGAATTGGCCAACGCATCAAGATTGGGGGTTTCGTAAAACGTGCTGCCCTCGACCCCCAAGTCGTGAAGCCCCAAATCATCGACCAAGATGAACAAAACGTTGGGACGCTGATCGTCTGCGGCGTCGACATGATTCGAGGTGAAAGCGAGGCAGGCCGATACAACGATCAAAAAACCGTAAAGGCCACGAAGGGGATCCAATCGATTCGCAAACATAAGATTCACAAGCTGTGAAGCGTGAAGGGGAGGGGCGTCCAAACGGTGCGCAAGCGACGCCAAAGTTTCAGCGTCAGTGTAACTGCCGCCGCGATGCGATTGGGATGATCAAGTCCGTTTCGGAGGCCGATCGTCCGGTGCGGCAGCGGGCGCTTTGGGCGTCGATGACGAAGACGCCGGCGATGCGGGAGACTTCCGGGTGGCCGTGCGCTGCGACGTGCCGGGCCGCCGCTTGATGGGGGTTAACGCGTGCACGGTTTGCTGAGCCACTTCGGCGATCAACGAATCGACGCGGTTTCGACAGATGGCATACGCCGCCAGCGACGGGATCGCGACCACCAAACCGCCGACCGTCGTCACCAATGCTTGGTAAATGCCTTCGGCCAAGTCACCCGCGCCGGCCGCTCCGCGAGTGGTCGCCACTTGTTGAAAGGCGAAAATCATCCCCGTCACCGTGCCCAACAATCCGACCATCGGCGCGATGTTTCCGATCACCGACAAGTATTCGATGCGTCGCATCAACCTGGCCGACTGCTGTGCCAAGGTATCTTCCACGGCTTTTTCAACCTCGGACCAGCCGAACTCTCGTTCCGCCAAACCTGCTAACAGGACCACACTGATGACACTGGGTGTGCGGCGACACACCGCATCGGCATCGGCGAGGCGACCGGTCAATAGCGATTGTCGGACGCTGTCGGCGACCGAAGGCGGCAAGATTTCCGCACGTCGTAACGTCATGAACTGATCGAACACGAGATAGGCCGCTGCCACACTGAGGCAGAACAACACCAGGATGATGATCAGACCGATCCATCCGCCACTGAAGACGATTTCGAACAATCCGGCGCCGTCGTCGTCCGGTGCCGCGTCACTGGTGGCCTGGGCCAGCCCCATCAATGATTGCCAAAACAAACCCAAACCTCTGTTCATACTTCGGTATTCTCCGTCGCCGATTGGTCATTCGGGCGATGGTTTGACGCCTGATCGTGTGACCCCAGATCGTTTGCACTCCGATCGCCGGGCATCGAATTCAAACCGATCGACAACAGGAATTCTGCATCGGCCAGCAACGGATCATCCCAGCGCAGTCGCAGAACGCCATCACTTTGCATTCGTCCGATCACGTGATGGTGTTCGTCGCGAATCTGTGTTTCAACGGCATGAACTTTTCCACGCCGCTGAACCATCGCCACCACCCACATCGCGAAAACGGCCATGGGCAACAGCGATAGTAGGACGCTGGTCAGGATCATCGAAAAATTAGGATGGGGGAACGATTCCAGCACTGCGGATCCTTGCCCCACCACGCCATAGCTGGCTGAAAGGTATTCCCGATACAGTGCGACGATCGGGCCCGCCAACAAGGCCCAAAAGACCGTCGTCCCGATCAAACCGGCAAGGGTCGATGCCCAGGCGGGCCATGACGCGGCGTCCGTACAACGCTGGACAATGCGTTGTGATTCTTCTTGCAAAGTATCCAGCCCCGCGAGCGAAGCCACGGCCGAATCACTGTGATCGCCATCGCCCGGTTCCGCATCCTGGCGAAGCTTTGAAAGTTCGGATCGAAAATGCAACGTTAACGGGCGCAGCCGGTCATCGATGGCGGCGTTGCTGCGTCGCAACAGTCCTTCGCGTATCTCCGACGCCGCGTTTTGACCTTCCATCACGTTGCGGGTGCCCGCCCAGATCGTCCCGATCAATGATGGCAGCGAACCGGACAGCGAAAGCAGCAAACGATCCCAGGCACCGCTGGTTAAATTCAGCACGCCCAAAATTGATCGATAAGGGAACCAGATCGCCGACGTATTCTCCATCAGCGACAATCGCAAACGGGAACGGACGACCGCGCGTAACGAACCGCCCGACCCCAACAAGCTTTCGGCAACGTGCGAAGGGATCTGCTTCGTCTCGCGATGCAACGACTGGACCGCATTGGAAAGCCCGGGCAATCGGTCCCGCAAAATGGAATGCAATGCGGATCGAAAACGAGTATCCAGCACGTTCAGGCGTGTCGCTTGACGGTGACCGGCTTGCCCGTTTTCGACCATTGCCTTTTCAATCGCCGAAGCCACCTGCTGTGCCGCTTGGTGTCCGACTTGGTCTTCGCCCTGATCGACCGTGTCGAAATCGGCCACGATCACCGGACGCACGATCAGACTGGCGGGAGCGGTCTTTCGCAAACGTGACTGAAAAGCATCGGCGTCGATGGCCACGGAATCGTCACCGTCGCGGACGGCATTGATCACGGGCACGACCATGGTGCCTTCACCGATTTGATTCAAAACCGTGACCGAATGGCTACGCATTTGATCGCGTCGAACGACCAGCACCAGCACCGTCGCCATTGCCAACGCACGTCGCGCCACATCAGCGATCCTTTGTCGGTCGTCGGTCGCCCCGGGTGAATCAACGATCAGGTAGGGCGTGCCGATCGGTTCCATTTGATCGGCGGGGCACATCAAGAATTCCTCGCTTGACGCGTCCAGATCCGCGGGAGGCATTGGCCCGATCCAGCGAAGCTTTTCGGTCGCTTGGTCCAGGTTATTCCCGCTGGCGATCAATTCACGAGTTCCCGAACGCCGAATCATCTGGCGGACCAGCCACGATTTGCCTTGACCGGTGGCCCCCACGACCGCAACCACCGCGGCACCGCCGGCACGATCGTTCAAGATTGCGGCGCGTGACCGTGCGTGGTCTTCGCAAAGGGCGACGACCTGTTGTCCCAGCGGTGTATTGCCCAACACATTGCGGGTTGCCCGTCGGACACGTTGTAAAAACAAGTCACCAGGGGCGGTGTCGGTCGCTGGACCAGCCAAGGGCGAGGCCAACCATTCAGTATGCTGGGATTCAGACGCCGACACGGGCACCACTTGGAATGAAGGATCGATGGATCAGGCAGAGATGGCCCAAAGTATCAAGGGAACTGTCGCACCAGGTCTTGGCGGAATTCATCGCGAACATGGAATACACGCAACGCCGGGCCTTCACTGTCACGTCGAATGATGTCTGGTTTCATCATCGGCAACCGTTTTTGCCGGACCATCAGAATCATATCATTGTCGGTCGCTTCGCCTGGACCGCCGGCGGTCCGGGGTACGCCAAAGCAATCGCACAGGACGGCGTGAAAGTCCGCGATTTGTTGTCGCGCCGCTTGGTGCCCGACGTCACGAAGACTTTTGTCACCCGCCCACAGTGCCGCGAGTGCCGTCAGTCCAGCGGCGGCAAACAATTCGGAAATCGATGCGGCGGCGATGAAGTTGGCGCCGAAATCGACCGGAATCATCAAGACACCGGCAAAGGCAGCGAACAACGCGACCAACGGGGTCAAACCGGATGTCAGCTTGCGCCGCATCGGAACCTCCGCCCACATCTTTTCGGCCGCTTGATGCAGTCGACGTGGATTCAATGTCGTGAAGTCATCTTGTTCAAAACGCAGCAGCGCCGTTTCGATCGCGTCATTCCAATCGGCCTGGTCACCGAAATGCGACAGGGCGGTGTTCCCCCCGTGACGCTGAATGGACTTTTGCAGTTTTTCCGGTGTCAGCAGCCCACCGAACTCGCCACGCCGGAACTTGTCGGCGACATCATCAGCCGCCTTCTGTGCCATGGCGGTGGGAGCCAAATGACGCAAAACGTCTCGCACGCCGCCAAAGACACGCCGAACCGTCGAGTTCAAACGAACGCCCCAGCGGGCATACCAGGGCGCCGTATCGGCAAAGGCTTCGGTCAACTGACGCACGATGCGCTGGCTTTGATGCAATCGCAAATCGATGACTTCACCGGTCACATCGCGATGTGCAAAGAAATCCAACACCGCTTGCAACAAACACTGTCGGGCATCGTGACAGGCTTTCCGCGATGCATCGGCCGACGCTTCCAAGCAAGTCATGGCGTCGTCGCAAACCAAGTCTTGCAACCGCGACTGCAGAGACGCCTGGAAGCGATCGAACAAGACCCCACGGTCCAATTGCTCGGGCAACGCGACCAGCCAACGATCCGGGTCAATGGCGGCCGGCGGGTTCTGGTCCGGATCGGCGTCGACGCGATAGAAGACGGGAAACTCCGCAGCACCGTCATCGCCCATCGTTGTCAATTCGCCCGTGGCATCTTCCGGAATGAACGGACGACTTTTGGGGACATCAAAATCATAGGCCGCATAGATCGTATCGACCCCGTGCATCTCGGCGACACGAGCAAACGCTTCGTGTACTTGATCGGGTGTTTGAGGCGGACGCACACGGTTGACCGCCAACACACGTGGAACGCCGGGCATCAAATCAGCGGCAACGTTCAATAGTTCGGTCAGATGTGAATCGCGTGACGATTCGGCCGACGTCACGACCAAAAATGCAGAACACAACGTCGCCGCCTTTCCCAACAAATCACGACGTTGTTCGGGCGAACCCAAACCAAGCGATGCATCGGAGACGATGTCGGGGCAATCCAACAGTCCGACGCCCGCCGCATCCAACCCCGGGTCGGTCGCGATCAACGGGATTTGCAACTCCGCTTCGGATCCGCCGGTGTTGTTGTACTGTGCCCACGCGGTTTCCGGATCTTGATCCAGATCCACCGGCGCGGCCCCCAATGCGTCGCCGATCCGTTGCAACAGCAGTTGCCAAAGCTGGGGGTCTTTTTGCCAGGACTGTGGCAACCACAGCACAAATCGGTGCGTTCCTTGGTGGTTGCCGATTCCACGCAGTGCCCGGCGTTTGCCTTGATCGCTTAGAAACGTCGACACCAGACTGGTCTTTCCGCTGTTCAACATTCCCGCCACGGCGATGGTCGGACGATCCACCAATGCCGACGCCGAATGCAATTGACGGCCCGCCGCGTGGACCTGCTGGGCCAGCGATGTGTCGATGCTTCGCAGTGCCGACGTGAAGCTTTCACGATGCTGCTGCGGCGCATCGTGTTGGATCGCCGCCCGGCGGTCGTCGTCGTCCAGCAAAGCGGCCAAGGACGGCCAATCCACGGCCGCCGATTTGCCACGCAGTTTCCAACCGAACATCAGCCTGATTCCTTGGTCTGGTCGTCTTCGCCGTGGGTGGATTCGGTCGTGGCAGCGTCGGGGGAAATCGCCGGGTCCGGCTGTCGATCGACGACCAAGCCGTGTTCGGCCGGATTGTAGGAAAACGTCCGCGAATCGTCTGCGGTGGGTGCGGTGTTGTCGCCCCCGCGTGGCGGCTCGGATGCCGATGGTGGTCGTCCCTCATCGTCGTCCCATTGTCCCGACATCAGACTGGCCGCGGGATCGGTAACCGCATCGCTTTGGGAATCCCATACGTCACGCATCGGGCGGATCGGTCGGCCGGGCTGTGCCACCACGGCGGATTCCCCCGAGGGTGTCGACGCCGAATCATACGCGTCGCCAAAACGAGACCACCATTGCCGCGAATCGTCTTCGGTCCACGATCCGACATCAGCACAACCTCGCAAACGGTCCGCCAGGTCACCCGCCGTTGCCGGCCGTCGTTCGATGTCGTGGCTCAGACAGTCCATCAGCACATCTTGCAAGTCATCGGGCAGTGGACAGCCGATTCGATCGGCCGGACGTTCGGGATCGCCGCCCAATCGCATCGCACAGATCTCTGGTACGGCGGTCGCGTCATAGGGTGTCACACCGGTCAACAACTGATAGCCCACCGCCCCGATCGCATAAAGATCACTGCTGCGATCGGCATGCTTGGAATTGCGAATGACCTCGGGTGCCATGTACATCGGCGTTCCGGTCAGCGCGGTCGGCGAGGTCAGCGTGTGATCGGTCCGCTGTAGGTTACGAACCAATCCAAAGTCCAGCACTTTCACCATGTCATACAGACCGGCAAAGTTCACCACGACGATGTTGCCCGGCTTGATATCGCGATGAATCAGCCCGTGATGATGAGCCTCCTGGATCGACCCACAAACTTGAACCAGCAAATGAATCACACGCCCCGGTGATTGTCGCCCGTCGGCTTTGATCAACTGGCGGACGGTCATCCCACCGACGTGTTCCATCACATAGAAGAACGTGCCTTCGGCCGTGCGGCCATAGTCGTACACGTTCACCGTGTTGGGGTGCCCCAGCTTGGCCGTCATCTGCACCTCGCGTTCAAACCGTTCGACCGCTCGACTGTCGGCCAGCGGGATGATGTCATCGGATTCATCGACACGTTCCAGCACTTTGATCGCCACGTCGCGTCGCAGCAGTTGATGCTGGCCCCGATACACCGTCCCCATTCCACCGCGTCCGATGATTTCGAACAATTCGTACTGGCCCAAACGGCGGATCGCGCCACGCATCGCCGCGGTGCTGGCATACAGTCGGCTGAACACCAATGACACCGCGGCCAACGACACCACCGTCAACGCCAAAGCCGCCAGCAGGGTCCACGTCGCCAAACGCAGAAAATCGATCGCTTGGTAAGCTTCTTCGTGATCCATTTCGGTCGTCACACCGAAACCGTATTCGTCCAACCATTGCCAAGCGCCAATGACTTTGACGCCGCGGTAATCGGTGTACCCGTTGACGTCGATCCCCGAGCGTCCGTCGATCGCCTTCGCGGCCATCTTCGTCAGCGGCAACTGGTCCCACTGTTGCACAATGCGCTGGCGGTCTGATGGCGAAGCGTGCAGCAGATCAAGTCCTGGATCACGGATGGTGACCCGCAAAACGCTGTTGGCCCCGGAAGCTTCATCAACCAAGCCCAGGGTGTGAAGCTGACGATCGAACCGGCTTTGGCTGATCATCACCCCATCACTATCAAACGCGTACGTTTCCCCCGTCTCGCCCATTCGGGCGACCGACAAGATTTCGGTGAATCGATGGGCAGGGTCCAACAGCAACCCGAACGCCCCGACCGGCAAGACGCCGTCTCGGATCGTCGACAACGCGATCATTGCCAAGTCACGCCGAGAATGGATCGCCGCCGATGGATCGCCGTCGTGTATCGGCAACGGCAACGCGGGCGTCACGGTGCTGTCGTAACGAAAACAGGTGTCCAAGCCGGGACGCAGACGGGCAAACGAACGCCCGATCAATTCGGGTCGGGATGACAAGCGAATCGTGGCGTCCGCGTCGACAATCAGCCACCCGGTGCAATCGATATCTTCATCACGCGTCGTGATCTGTTCGTTCAAGAACTGTGTCACATCCTGTGCAGCCTGCAGAACATCTGCCGGCGTATCATCGCTTTGCACCGGAGCCGTTGCGGCGGCCAATGCCGACCCCAGCGGATACTGGGCCTCGCAGTCTTCAATCAGCCCCGCGGTGATTTGCCGCTGGTCCATCAACCACAACTGGAGCGCCGAAACGCCGGCCGACAGCATCGACGAAACATTGTTCTCGGCGATTTTACGGGTGGACCTTTCGGTCACCGAATAAACCGCCCATACCGCCGAGCCGATCAGCAGCGCCAAGACAACGGCAATCCAGGCCGGCCAACGTCGAGGCCAAAGTCCTGCCCAAGCACGCGTCTGCGACGTCTCACCCCAAGTGGCGCGGTCCACCGCCGGCCCGGCCGGCTTGTCGCCGCCACCGCTGGACACCCACTGTCGTGAAAGAAATTGTCGCATCGCCCCATTATCACTGAACGATCGGCGGATAACAGGCGACGCGAATCAACAGCCCAGGGGACATCCCGTGGTGTCTAGATGTCCGCCAAAGCGACGCGGACCAGAAATTGCCAAGCCTCTCGGGCGCTTTCGATCTGACGCTGCACACGCAATTGCTCGTGCAGACGTAGCGCATGCGCGTGCACGACGTAAGGATCGCGACCATCCCGCGACGCCCCCGGACCGTCCGATCGAACGCACACGGCCAAATAGACCCTGCCATCCAATTCCGCCGGCGCGTTAGGGCCCAAATGCCCCGTGACCGCCAACGACACGGTCGCCTCATCCGTCCTTCGCATCACCGCCCGTGCCATCTGATCAGTCACCGGTGCACTGACCGCGGAATGACGTGACAGCAGGTCTGGATCGACTTCCAACCACTGCACCTTGGTCTGCTCGCGGTAGGTGACGGCCGAACCGCAAAAATGCTGGGATACCCCGGGGACGGCGGCGATGGACGCGGCCAGCAATCCACAGGTACAGCTTTCGGCCAAAACCAAACGGTGGCCGGTCGCCCGAAGACGATCGGCCACCGTTTGACAATCTCGAGTCAGTTCGGGGGTCATCTGGATCCGTTCATGCGGCCGCGCCGACACCTCGCGCCTGCGCGGCCGCTGCAGTGCCGACTAGTGATGATAGTGTCGGTGACGGTGGTAATCGTAATGCCCCGGATACCGGCCGTAGTGATGACCGTGCCCGATCACGACCGGAGGCCGATAATGGACACGCGGCGCCGGACGCACGTGATAGCTGCGGTGATAATACGACGGCGCCCGAACCGGAACACCGATCGAACGCGATCGATAGATCGTCGCGGTCGGGTAGGGCCGGATCGACGGGCCGTAATACGGACGATACGCCCCATAGCGGCTGTATCCGAAACTGCTGTATCCCAAACCACCGGTACCGATGCTAAGGCTGAAACCGCCCGCATCCGCTTTGGGGGCGTCGCCCGCCAGCGTGAACGCCAACGCAGCAACGGGAGCCAAAGTCCATTTGATCCATTGATTCATAGAAGTCCTCCTAAACCAAAAAGTCGAACGACGAAGTTGTCAGAGCACTTCCGTTGCGTCCCGCGTGCCAAACCGGCCTGCAACGAAGCCAAATGCCTTTTGTCACGCAAAAACCGGGGGTTCGGCGAAAATCCCTGGCCGCATTGCGACGCCCCAGACCACCAGAAGACATCACTTTGACGACACCTGGTGTTTCACGATAAGACCGTTTCCCGGCACCGGTCCGATACGCACGACCACCGGGGGGGGATGCATACAGCCGCCATGATCCGGGCCAGCGAGGATCGCCCAAGACCACAGTGACGTTGACGCGGCGTGATGCGGTGGGGTACCAGCGAATCGGACAGTCGGTCGGTCAATCCGATTGGACTTTTCACCCCGCCCACCCCCCATGGACATGTCCCGATCGATCTTCTTTTCCGTCGGTGAACCAAGCGGTGACCAGCACGCCGCCCGACTGGCCGATGCGCTTCGCCAAGCTGATCCGTCGGTGCATCTGCGCGGATTTGGGGGTCCGGCGATGGCGGCCGCCGGCTGTCATCTGGACTTGGATTTGACTCGCCACGCGGTGGTGGGGCTATTGGAAGTCTTGCCCAAACTGCGTGACTTCTTTCGGTTCGCCGACGAAGCCGAACAAGTCTTTCGTGATTCATCCGTCGACGCCGTCGTGCTGGTCGATTTCCCTGGATTCAATTGGCACATCGCCAAGCGTGCCAAGCGTTATGGGATCCCGGTGTACTATTACTGCCCGCCACAATTGTGGGCCTGGGGCGGATGGCGTGTTGCCAAGATGCGTCGCCTGGTCGACCACGTGCTGGCGGTTCTGCCGATCGAAGAAGACTACTTTCAAACCGCCGGGATACCGACGACGTTGGTCGGACACCCCTTTTTCGACGCCGTCGCCGAAAAGCCACTGGATCCGATGGTCATGGCGGGACTGCGGCGGATTGCCAAGGACGACCGCGGCGCGGTTGCGGTTTTGCCCGGATCGCGATCGCACGAAGTCCATCGGAACTTTCCCATTCAATTGGCCGCCATCCGCCGTTTGCACCAGATGCACCCGGACGCCCACTTCATGGTCGCCGCCTATCGCAACGACCAGTGCTTGTGGTGCCGAGACCAATTGAGCGATTCGGACCGCGACTTACCCATCCACTTTTTCGTCGGGGCGACCAGCGAAATCATCCAGTTCAGCCGCTGTGCCATGATGGTCAGCGGATCGGTCAGTCTAGAACTGATGGCCCGCCAGACCCCCGCGGCCGTCACCTACCGGATCGGCCGGTTGCTTCACGAATTCGGCAAGCGTGTCGTGAACATCAACAGCATCACACTGCCCAATTTGATGAGCGATCGGAACCTTTATCCGGAGATGATCTCGGTCGGTCCCATCGAACCAGCGGTGGACTTTTTGACCGAGTCGATCGATGCGATGCTGGGCGACGAGTTCTATTTCCGACGGCTGAAGGCCGATCTAGCAGAACTTCGCAATCGGGTCGCGTTGCCGGGTGCCACGAAAAGGGCCGCCGAATTCTTGTCGGAACAGATCACCAGCGACCTTCGGTCCGGTGACCAGCCCCACCAGTTCGACGATGCCGCGGGTACCGTCGACAGCGTCACGGAGCGATCACGCCGAATGCCGGCTTTCGGTCGCCGGGCCGCCTAAACAAGGGCCGCCTAGCCAAGGGCAATCCGCCGCTCGCACTTTCGATACCCGCTGGGGAACCGCCTACGAGCCCGCGGAGGGCGGATCGGGTCGTTTTTTTGCGGTTGAACCATTCGGCCCGGACTGGCGTATCGGCCAAGTCGGCTCAAAATAGCGGGACCTCGGCCCACCCCAGGCGTCCGCTTGCCCGCGATTGCGTCATCGCACGGCCGAAGCTTCCCAAACCAACGTTCCCACTTGCTTCGTCGATTCCGCAATGTCCGATACGACCGCTGTCAGCGATTCGTTGTCCAGTTCGCCTTTGATCGGTGCCGAAACCGGGTACGGGGTGGAAGAACAACCCACGCCCATTCGCGCCTCGGGTTTTTTCGCACTACTAGCGGGGCTGGCCAGCGTATTTTGTCTGCTGGGCACGCCTCTGTTGGTGCTTCCCGTGATCGCGATCCTGCTTGGGTTGATCGCGTTGCGGCCTAGCGACCGCGGCCGACCGATCGGGACCCTACCGGCCAAGATCGGAATGGTTTTGGCGGTGGGCTTTGGTGTTTGCGGAACTCTGATGCCTTTGCTGGCAACGCAAACGGTGGGCACTGAATCGGCGTATTTCGCTAAAGAGTACTTGCGGCTGATGGCCCGCGGCGACCGCGAAATGGTGATGGAAATGCGCAAGGATCACATCAACCGCGTTTCACCCGGCACACCGCTTGTGACCCACTACGAACAACTGGAAGCCGAAGTGCGGGCGATGGAAGATGGCATGGGGATGTCGCCGATGGAAAACTACAAGGAAGACGATTGCGTCGCCGCCTTGGAAGACATCGGCGGCGATATCGAATTGTTTCAAGTCGGCTCGGCCCGGATGTACACCCACTTTGGCGAACAATACGTGGAGACGAATTGGAACAATCACACCGATCCGTTCAAGAACGACATCATCGTCACGATGGCATTCAAAATCGACGCGGAAACCGGCGATCGCCAGTGGTACGTCAAACGCTGCACCTGGGACCAGGAACAACCGGTCGCTGAATCAGTCTACTAAGACAAGTCTCAGTCACCACATCCGTAGGTCATGCTCCGCATGACAACCACGCCGGCAGGCCAACGGGTACACCTTTTTTGCCCACGTCGAATCAGCTTCCCGTCACGCACAGCGTGACCTACATCCGTAGGTCATGCTCCGCATGACAACCACGTCGGTAGGCCAACGGGTACACCTTTTTGCCCACGTCGAATCTGGGTTCCCGTCACGCACAGCGTGACCTACATCCGTAGGTCATGCTCCGCATGACAACCACGCCGGTAAGCCAACGGGTACACCTTTTTGCCCACGTCGAATCAGCTTCCCGTCACCCACCACGTGGCCTACGACGAATGAAACACTACATCCCTGGGTTGATGGCAGGGCCCCGTCGCCACCAACATCCGGCGAGAGCCTCGATGGACAATCGGAACGCAACATAGACGGGTGGAAAAAAGATGATGCGGTACCTTTCATAGAACGACACAAGAACATACGGCGCCGCCAAGAGTGCAATCAGAAACACAGCGTGGTCAAAAGACGGCTTGCGATTTGGGTGAACCACCAAGTGGAAAGCAATTGTTCCATGCACCGCGCCGAACACCATCAGACGAAACACATCAGCATGTCGAAGTTGGCCACAGAACACGAAACTGCCCAAAACCAACGAAGCCAATCGGTACACAACCCGATTCAAATATTCCAGTGGACTACGTAATATCGCTTCAATACAGCGACTTCGGGATTGCCGAATGAATTGGGCTTCACCAACTGAGCAGTAATCAAGGTGGGCCCTTGAATTCACCGAAATGGGATGCTGATCAAGTGTAATCGCATCCAACACGCCGTCATCATCCAGAACCTGGGACTGGTACAGTTCGTACCAACCGTTGGTCTTAACGAATCCTGGCAACCCGACAACCCACCAGTTCCGAACTGAGCACAGGATTACCAACCCAAGTGAAAGGACGCACGACAAGGCAAACGCCGTTTTCACAAATCTACCATGCGCACGACCAAACCCGACGGCGGAGTGCACTGTGAGCGCAAGACCCACGATAGGCGAAATTAAGATAGCTAGACTCTGGCTCAGATATTTCGCAACAAGCAGTTTCCGCTTGGAAAGACGAAGCAATCGACAAGACGATTCGCCTGCGCTGAAAAAACACAAGGAGATCGCTGGAACGCAAAGGATTTCCGGTTGATAACGCAGCAAGCGTTCAAAGCCAAACGCAGTCAAGAGAATGATGACAACGGGAACCGAGAACCCGACACGATCACCGTTTGCTACGAAAAAGGCCCCCAAAAACAAACAAAACGCATTTAGCAACAAAACAAAAAACGATATCCGCTTCTCATCGTGATTCATTGCCTTGCAAACCACACCCAACAGGACGGTCGGAATCGGGGCAACCCAACCCGTCGGACCACTTTCGTCGGAAAACGCGTTTGCAAACTGCCCCGTATCAACGAAGTTTGTTCCGACTCGGTACTCGATACTTAATCGCCAGGAATGAAGCGAATCTCCATAGCGTCGATCAGCGATCGCAATCGAAGCTATCACCGCAACTCCGATCGCGACGGCACGAAGCACGGTCGTCGAGTTTCGCCGGGAGCGCATTTCACGCCTTCACATACTAAGCCTACGATTGCTCCACCAACGATAAAGGAAACGACAAACCAAAAGCCCCACCGTGACGAAAGACAGGATGATGATTACTGGCAATCCATTCGGTTTTGGCTTCCGTGGTTTGATCGACGTCACTGCGATTCGATCGATTGTGTTTGGCTGCATTTTCGACGCGTCCAGCACACGTGTACCGGAAGGCAGGCCCCATGATTGGTAGTCACTCGTGAGCGAGAAGTCGTTGTCATTCACGTGGTCCCAATCGAGTTCCAGATCAATCACCGTTTTGACCAAAACATGGACGGGTTCCCTCGTTTCTTCTTTAAAGGCCTCCTTGTATTCGGTCTGAACTTGCTTCGCGTGGATCGGAAGAACGGCCTTCCCGAACTCCCTGTGTTCGGTCTTTAAGACTGCCCAGGGTTCACCGGCGAGAACGAAGTTGCCGTCTTCGGATACTCTTCCGATCGTTCGCACAATACTCAAAATTGGCTCATCTTTCGTATCATAGGAGTATTCCACTTGCTGTCCGGTCGACGAGGGACCAACAATTTGAAACCCATTTTCAGTCTCAATACATTTCGTACTCGGTTGTTTTGACCACTCCCGCCGGCGATCCATCGATTGATGGGAAACACCGTGAAGAAAACTCTCTAATGAAAACAAGCCGACCATCCGCGGATGAATCGAAGGGTACATTCGATCAAAACTAACCCTCGGCGGACGAATGTTTCTTGGTGCCGTATACAGAAACGCTCCCATATAAAATGGGTTAAAGAAGTACCTGTCATTCTCCAACTCGACAGCGAGCAAAAAGCTATCTTGGTTTATCTGCCTTCTGGTTGTAGGAGTATCTCGATGAAATCTCGAACCGACAACCTGATTGCGTTCCATTTTCAACTGCCATATCGGCACCTCGTCGTCGAAGGCAATCTTGGCCAATCCCTGCTGCGGGCTTAGATCCAGACCATAAGTCTCACCGGTCGCGGATTTTCTGACCGTCCACTTCGCGGTCACTTCCGCTTTCGTACACTGAAGTCGTCGTCCGTAGAGCCTTTCGAATGCGTCGGCTGGCTCTAACCCCCACGACTCTGTCAGCGGACAGAAAAACAAGAGAGCGATCGGAAGCATCCGTTTCCAAACCAGCACCCGACACTGCATACTTAACCGCTCCACCCAAAATCTCCCAACAGATAATTCGATTCAAATAGATTTTACAAGCGAATAGATTGGATCAATACCCCGAGGAATTGCCAAACCAATCACATGGCAGTACGCGATTGATCAACGTGAGACAAAACGCTCGGACAACACCGTCAACAGGCATCCAAGGAGAGCCCAAAGCCATCGCGATACGCCAAAAATGAACCGAAAGCGGCGCATTGCCGGCACGAAACTGACACTCCGTGAACTTCCGATTTACATGTTCAAATGCCAAAGAGCCATCGGGGTCCATTACGAACGTCTTTTTTTAACGGATCAAATCCCCAGGGCAGCCTTAAATACCCATGACCATTGTCACTCCTATACATCAACTTCGATCCATTCACCGACACTGTCCTCCGCCAATAATGCCCTTCAGGCTCATCTTCAATACTCTGCGGAAAAGTCTGACAAACCAACGACAGCGACTTCAACGCATCATGATGAAGCACTAGAAACTCCGCAAGCTGATCCGCAGTCATGCTTTCATCGAACACCGGTAAAACTCTCTCGAAGCCCCCCACAGGAAAAGCTAGAATCTGAAACACCATGAACAATAACACTTCAATACATCAGGTGTTTTTTCGATTCTTTCGATAAACCCACCACCCGACAATACCCAAAACGACAATCAAATTTAGAATCAAAACATTTCTTATCAACGGCGACTTTTGGGGCATATCAAAAATTGAAGCTGGAACACGATAGAAATCCGCATCCTCGAGGGTGGCTCGCGGACTGGTCCAATCGGAAACCCTTACACCGGCTTCGTCGTACCAAATCTTGAATTCGCTGTTGCCCAACTCGATCGCTTGATAGGAAACGATCTCAATCAGAGTCTGAAACACTGCCGCAGGTGCAATCGATGAAGGAGAAGTTTCGTAGGCGAATGACGCAACGACACATCGCCTTGGAATCCAAGCGTTAGCTGAGCCAACTTGCAAAAAGTCCGAATTCCGCGTGTGAAACATAACATCACCTGTGGAAGCTCTCGAAACCCATTTCTCTTCGACGGCGTAACCCAAGGACTTTCTGAGACGATATCGAATCTTCCGGCTATCTCCCAGCAACTCTCGCCGCTCTTGCTCAATGCGCATCTGCAATTCGCGACTACTGCCCGTCAAAAGTGCAAAGGGCTCATGCGTTTTGATGTCAAATGTCATCTGACTCTGCCAGGGCTCTGGCTGCTCGATGATGACCTCAATCAACTCCATTGCCCCGTTGCTGAGGTCTTCAACTGAAATGACTTTCCCGCGATTCTCAGCATCGAGAATGACAGATTTAACCGGCTGACCAAGCTCCGCCACGGAGTGTGGCCCCCTAAAACCAATTTCATCGAGATACCAAAATTCCATCGATGCCAAATAGTCCAGGCCTTCCATGCGCTCTTGTCGCGAAGTGGCTATCTCCGGCGTGTAGACGAACACGCTGCTCAAAGCAGGATCACTAAGATCTTTCGATCCGTGATAAAACTTTTGTCCATCGTAAGATATTTCATTTACGAGTTCACTCGCATAGTAGGCCCCCGGGGGGTGCACCACGGACTCTCGAAAAAGTGGCCCGTTGAACTTCAGCTCAAAACCAAGCGTTTTCTCGAACTCGTCCCGCGATTCAAGAGTTCCAAACAAGCTTTTTACGTCTTCAATCGAAGAAATTATTTTTCGACTCTTCTGACCAGTAATGCTGGCTTTCGAAAACAGCGATGAGTTTTGCTCAAGAGCTGCCCTAACGGAGCGGGGCAACACATGTTCGCCCCACGCATGCTCGTTAGCAAATGCAAACCCACAGTACAAAATGGCGAGCTTGAAGAAACTTGATCGAGTCAGCGACGATGGCAGACGCCACCCCCGAATCAGACCAGTCGCTCGGGTGCCATCGGTCACAAAACTTTTCAGCAACGCTTTTCTTACTCCACGACGCACCATCTTACAAAGAAAATAAACAAACGCCGCAAGGAAAGCCCCCACTGTTCCCAGGCTTTTTGTCCGGCCTTTGTCGCTTGGTGGGGCGATTCGAATGATCTCCTCCAAATCCAATGGCTGATCAGCCAATTTCGCAAGTACGTAAAGACTGACCGGGCCACAGCATCTCTCATCTCGCCACCGTTGAGCACTCTGGGGAGGTTGCGATTCCAAGGCATACGCATCGCACGCCAACATCGCACACACGAAAAATGCTAGTTTTCTTTTCATTGAGTCGGTCCGCTCACGTACATCGTCTCCGTCACAAAACCCTTCTCCTGCGAAAGATCAGAAAGGCGACCAACAGAAAACTGCTGAGCACCACGAAAAGAACAGGTGCACTGAAAAAACCTCGCGACCCTTCCGCCAGCGGCTGAGAGTCGAGGAACTCGCGAACGCTCTTGCCTTCCAAATCAGCCATATCGACGGCGATCCCTCGGTCCTCATCGATGATGCCCGGGGCGTTCTCGATAGGAAGTCGAAAGTACATGGGATCGGGAGTTAGGCTAATCTTCGAAGCAACCAAGATCGCTTCGACGACCGGTGCGGAACTTGGAGGCTGCGAGAAGTATTCAAGTTTCACACGAACTGGCATCCAAATCTTCGGCTCGACTTCTTCGAACGACTCAACAATGAGCGAGGTTCGCACCTCACCCGGAAAGGTTTTCCAATAATGCGCCCGTTCGACCAGAGCAAAATTTCGAGCCGGATCGAGGAATATTTCATCTCGACCCTCATCAGCAAGCCTGAGCATGCGTTCGTCACGCCGTGTCACCCAGGTCGCGGCGTATGACCCTTCATGGAGAATGTCAAGAAGCGAAACATACTTTTCAAGAGCCGGGTCCCGCAATTTGACACCAAAGCCGTCCCGAACCGACACCATCCCCAACAGTTCCCGATAAAGATCATCGGAGCCAACGCGGGTGGGATCGTTCAAGGTCGAATCAATGTCGCGAGTGGCGTGAATCCCATCGCCAGCCCCTGTTAGACGATACGCCAATTCTCCATCGGACATCAAACTACGACGTCCGTCGGGCTTCGCGAAGGGAACATCCGCGGAGGCACCTGCTCCCAATTGATGATAGTACTTTTTTGATGGCCGATCCCATGCGTGAACGGCAGACCATTTCAAAGCGAGACGCTCCATAGTGCCGTTGCTACCAACGTGAGCCGGTGCAAATCTCTCTGCTTCGCCAACAAATTTCTGCGTCACCACATAGGAAACCTGAAACTGGCGGTTGACCTTTTCAAATTTCTCCTGAGTCGCAGCTTCGGCCTGAGTCAGATTGATCCCCTCGCCTCTGACAGTCCCAACTGCGTAGGAAAAGAAGGCCAACGCGATGGTGCCAGCCACCTTACGATTGCGGTCGACCATTCTCGGGCGTTGCTTATTCAACATATCAACACGATCCAGGCAATTGTCGTTTCTTGTCACAGCTGGCGATTTCGCAATACAAATCAACACGCCAAGGGCCTCCGAAAAACCATGAAGGCACAAGGAAATTGACTGAGCCTCACGATGCAGGGTGCCAGACCTGCAATTTGCGAATCACTCACGAATAGACCAACATCAACTTGCAGTGCGGATTGACGACGAAAACAATGGAAAAACCATGCCTGAACACACGCGTCGACAAAAACTTTGAAACGGCAACGCGCCGGCGGGCCAAACTGGCCCTCGTGTCTTTGTACTTACCCGCAATTTTGTATAGCTGAAGTTCCAGATTGCGGCACCGAAACTACGAACGCAAACTTAAGGTCCCCGAAGGCTTTTCCCACAAGAGAAGTGTCAAAACTTCGAAGATTCAAGACATTTTCTTTCGCAGAATCGGAAACCGGTCAACTCTGACCATTTTCGGAAGAGCTTGCGCCAACGCCGCATCGGACTTCGTACAGGGCCAGATCGTTCGCCCGTCAATTCCTGGAACCCAAAAATCTCCGTCCCAAAAGTACGATTGGGTTCAAGTGAACCGTTCACCAGAGCATCCCCGCCGATCTCGTGAATCCCCGAGACTTGCGTTTTTGAGAAAGCAGGGTGAACGCCTGGCAGGCCCCGCACGCCAATCGATGCGGTTGACCATCGTGCATCTGACGGAAAGCCCTGCCGTGCATAACCTGGCTGCTGCCCAATGCCAGGCTGGATCGATAGGAAACACCAACAGCATCCCGTTATGATCTGCATTCATTTTTTGATTCGGATAGGTTCAATAATTCGTTGAGCGTCCGCTGCAATTCGTCGACATAACGGACCAACCCTCGCCGCGTGGCGGGTAACAATTCTGCGTCCGGGTCTTGTGCCAACGGAGAAACCAGACGAGCCAAGGTGTCGCAGTGACCCTTTGCATTGCCAAGTATTTCATCCGCGTGCCCGAGGAGCGCGACGCCGCTGGGGCTCGGCTCTGAAACTTCCTCGTCGCGGGCAGGGCTTTTTACTTCAGAACGATCATCCGGGCGGTTGGTATTTTCATTTGCGGGGCCATCTCTGGCCTCTTTCGCACAGCCATCGTTGGCCGACACGGACGAACCCTCCTCGGACCGGGTTGCCCTTTCGGCTTTTCTGGCCGTTCGTTCCAAACCGCTTGCCGAGATCTCTTCACCGAGCTTCTCCGCGGTCGCCAAATAGGCTTCGAACCATTCATCCGGGATGGAAGCGCGTTTTTGCCAGCGTTTGGAATCGTTATGAGAAATCCCTAGATCGTGCAATTTCAAACGGTCGCCGTGACCACTTGATCGGCGGTCGCCCCCACGAAGTCGCATCGCGGCAAGCATCTTGCCGGCCTTCCGCTCGGCTCGCAGCTTGCTGGCCGCGGCGCGGTTCTGGGCGTCTAGGTTTCTGAAGACGGTTTTCGCCATGTCCTGAAGAAACGCGCACTTGTCTCGGATCTCCGCGACTTCCGCCAAATCGTCGCTTTCGGCCAATTGAATGGCCAGTCGGTCGATTTTGGCCAGCTGCCCCGCTTGTGGCTCCAGTTTTTGCATCACCCCTGCACCCCTGCACCCCTGCACCCCTGCCAACGCGACAGACGGTGGATCGGTTGCCTGAATTGGAAGCCAGTAACTGTACACCCACCGGGGAAGGCGGTCAAAAAAACCTCGGTTTGCCGCTGACACGTGTCCGTCGATTCTGCGTCACACGGTTGGCGTATGATGCGCTCGGTCCGGGTCGCTAGGATCAGTCGCGATGCGTTCAAGGAGGTCTTGCTCAGCGAGGCGGCTGGAAAAGAACCGGGCGTTTGGAAAAAAACGGACGTTTCGGTGAAGACCGGCCGGAGTCGGATTTCTTTTAACTTGCTGGGCGAAGAATCCCGCGTACCTTTTTCCCAGATGTCCAGCCAGTTTCCATTCTTCGTCGTCGGTTGCCCGCGATCCGGAACCACTTTCCTGCAGGTGTTGTTGAACCGACACCCGCATGCTTGGGTGCCTCCGGAGCTGAAGCTGTTTTTCTTATATCACGGTTGCCCCCGATGGGTCCGACGAAAGACGCTTCGACGGATTGAATCGGATTGTTCGGTCGCCTTTCCCGCCGACATGCTGCGTGGCGATCGCCGAGTTGATGAGATCTATGCCTACTTGCATCGACTTTATCCAAGTCACGGAATCGATCGGAACCGCGTGTCGACGACCGATGTCGGGCACGCGCCGCAGCGGCAATGTTTGTTGGGCGACAAGACTCCTGAGTACTCGTACCGTCTGGACTGGATCGATGAAGTCTTTCCCGATAGCCGTTGGATATTCGTCGTGCGTGATCCACGGGATGTGGCGTTAAGCCTGACGGGCGTTCCGTGGCTGCGAACCAGCGTGCGAGGTGCGGCATTGCTTTGGGACCGAACACAGCGTCGCTTGTTGGACGCGGCCGAACGTTGGCCACGACGTATTTGCTGGGTGCGTTTCGAACGGTTGGTCACGCGTCCCGAACAGGAACTTGCCGATGCACTGACATTCTTGGGTTTGTCGGCGGACGAATCGATTCTTTCGACGCTTCAGCGGCCTAGCGTCCACGATGCCTCTTGCTTTCCCGAACGCGAACGGGCCTGGAAGCAGACGGCATTGAATCCGCCCGACCTTGCCCGGGTGTCCGCTTGGCGGCGAAATCGTGCCGCCATCGCGGAGCCGGTGGAGCGTGTTTGCGGACAAACCATGGATCGAATCGGATACGATCGTGTAGCGACCAACGGCGGTGGGTGTTCGATGACCGACCTGATTGCCGCCAATGCTTCACTGGCTCGTTCGTTGATTGGCCTGCCGCCGGCTGTGTGGTGTTCCGAAATGGCTTACCGCTTGAGAGACGGCCGAGGCATCTTCAATCGTTCAGCGCTGATCAATCGATCAGTATCGCAGGCATGTTCGTCGTAGTTTGGGATCTATCTTGGACGGTGCTTTGGGCGGTGTCGGTCGGGCTGCTGGTGTCCGGCAGCCACCGATTTGCCGCGTTGCAAGTTCCCGACAGACTGACGTCTCGGTTCGCCGCGACGTTGGTGGTGGTCTGGTCGTGCGTGGTCTTGGTGGCATCGTTTTCGGGCTTTTTGGGAATGTTTCACCCTTGGGTGTTTCAGCTTTCGTTGGCTGTGATCGGTTTCGCTTTTCGACGGTGGTTCCCGCCGACGCGCAATGGGCGGCCGACAGGCATGCGAATATTCAGCAAGTCCGGTCGTCAAAGGGCCGTGCGGTTGGGATCGGCGTTGATGGTTTCATCGATGATCGCCCACGTGTTGATGTATGGCGTTTCCAGGTATCCGGTCGACTGGGATTCATTGGCCTATCACCTGCCCATCGTGGATCACTGGATCCAGACCGCCGACTTATTCAATCAACGTTGTGCGTTCTGGTATGTTCCGGGCAACAACGAATTGGTCACCTATTTTTGGGTCGCCGGTTATAGCGGGGATTTCTTTGCCGGATTGACCAATCTTTTTGTCGCTTTGTTGCTGTTGTGTGTGGTCAACGAAGCCTTGATCGACGCACGAGTCCCCGCCGTGATGCGATTGGCGGCCTGTTTTTCAGTGTCGGCCACATCGGTGGTCAGTCGACAGTTGATCAGCCAAGAGAACGACCTGGCCGTCGCCACCTTGCTTGTTTCCGCGGCTTGTTTCGCATGGCGTTGGTTGGCCGACGATCGACAACGGTTACCGTACCTGGCGGCGATGTCGATCGGTTTGTTGTTCGGGATCAAATACTACGCGATCGGTTATGCGTTGGTGGTCGTCGGCGTCGTTGCCGCCTTTGCACTGCGGACCGGCGGATGGAAATCGACCGCGACTTGGCTGACGTGTTGCGTGACTGCGATCGTTTTGTTGGCGGGGGTGTGGTACGGTCGCAACTGGCTGCTGGAAGGCACACCATTGTTTCCAAAAGGTTTCAAAGCCTTGGGGATGGCGGATCAATGGGATGCGATGAGGCCGGGAAATCGATTCAGCACCTTGATGCGTGGTGGCGACGCGGAGATTTTCCGCAAGCTGTCTTGGGCCTGGGCTGAACAGGACGGTCCATCGACATGGCTGGCGACGATGACCGGCGTTTGCGTTTCGATCCCGATCGGACTGTATTACTGGTGGTCAAAGCCGAAGCAAAACTATCTGGTTTTCCTGGCATGGCTGACGCTGGGTTCGACGTGCGTCTATGTCATGACGCCCAACGTGATTGAAACGGTTTTTGGCACGCAGAACATGCTGGCGATGCGTTACCACAGCGTCCGCTTCGGTTTCGCGCTGGCGGCGATCGCGACCGTATTATGCTTTGCCACTGTCGCATGGCATCGCGGTCGACTGGGGCAATTCCTGGGCATCGTGGTGGCCGTCTTGGTCGGTGTGGACGTCATTCTTCATGCGACGGTGGCCATGGGACTGACGGCGTGGCCGACGATGTTCAGGATCGAGATGAAGTCGATTGCCCGGGACGCGGGCGAAGCATGGTTCTTTTGGCCGTTGGCAACCGTCGACATCGCCCTAATTTACTTCATTGCTTGTGAATCGAAGGGCTGGCTGTCGCGTCACATGCGCACCGCAGGGATCGCCTGTGCCGGGCTTGTTTTCGTGGGCGTTGCGTACGCTTCGCTGACCTGGCACCGTCAATATGAGTCCTTCTATTCGGCGCGAGACACTCGTCCGACTTGGCAAAGTACGATCGACGCCGCCATGGTGGACGAATCCGAACCGCGGATCATGGCATGTTTTTACCGTTATTATTCACTGCTGGGTTCGTACCGGCAGCGGGATGTGGTCCGGCCACTGTACATGCCAACGCTTGATGCAGTCCAACAGGAAATTCACCAGTGGCAGCCGGATATCATTGTGACCTTTCACGAAGACCGCCACTGGACCAAAACCTATGCACTGGTCCCCGAGTGGATCCAGAATCACCCCGAAGCCTTTCGCCAGCGCGACACCGCAGGACGCTTCCTTGTCGCGGTGCCGAAGCATAAGGAAATGAGCCATGATGTATCGCCGTAGTGGTTTTACCCTGATCGAATTGTTGGTGGTGATTTCGATCGTGACCGTTCTGATATCGTTGCTGGCACCGGCGACGCAATCGGCGCGCGAGGCGGCAAGACGCGCGCAATGCCTCAGCCAATCCCGACAGTTGGGATTGGGGATTCAAATGCACATCGACCGGATGAAATACCTGCCGGGTAACGGTGGCGACGATGGCGAAAGCCGCATCAAGAATACCGACGGTGAAATGGTCAGGGTCGGAACCTTCGATCGACAGATCGATCAACGGTTTTGGTGGGGCGTTGGGATACCGTTTGCGCATCCCACAAAACAGACCGGCAGTTGGGCCTATGCGATTTTGCCCATGGTGGAGCAAGTGGAATCACATCAAAGCATCCGTGTCGAAAACGCGGGACCGCTGTTTCGTTGTCCCAGTCGGTCGCGAGGCGAACCGCTGCCGCCGGTCGATGATGAAAACGGGGAATACGATGCCGGCGGTCGCGCTTGGGCGAAAACCGATTATGCCGGCAATGGGATGATTATGCTGAATTATCCCGAAGCATTGCGACCGGCGCACATCATTGACGGCTTGAGTCAGACCATCGCTTTCGGTGAAAAAGCGTTTGATCCTTTGGTGCAAACGGAGACCAGTTGGTATTGGGACGAGCCGATTTTTACCGGCGGAAGCCGTGGAACGGTGCGGGACGGCGTGCTGATCCAGCCCGATCAGCCCGAAATTGAATACAAACACAACTGGGGTTCGTCACATCCGGGCGGCGCCGTGTTTGCACGGCTGGACGGTTCAGCAGATCTTGTCTCACGACAAATCGATTGGTTGGTGTTGCGAGGACTGCTAAGTCCAGCCGGTCGCGAAACGGAACAATCAAATGAATAGGCGATCAGCAAACATCATCATCACGACGGTCAGTGCCTGTGTCTGGTTGGGGGCAATCATCATGCCTCCCCAACCCGTCAATGCCACGGAATTGACGCATCAATTTGGCCCCGGAAGTTTCGGTGATCCGGCATGGATGCGTCGATACAATCCGGCATTGGAACATTTCCAACTGGATCGCGGTGGTTGGCAAACCAACTATCGCGGCGGTGATGGTGCCCAGCCGATGAACACGGCTGGTTTCAAAAGCCGGTTCAAGTTGGATGGCGTTTTCACGGCCCGTCTGAATTACACGTTGACCCAGGCGGACACGCCGCCCAGGGGCGGCGGTGTGGGAATCCTCTTCCGCATCCATTTTGGCGATGATGCGAACATCACGACGATCGGCCACGTGCGTCGACCAGGCGGTCAAATCATCATGTTCGTCAATAGCAAACGCGACGGTGAATCAACCTATCAACAGTTCCCTGCACGATCGGGTGCATCGGCGATGGAGATCCGCCATTTGGGCGAAGGACAATATGCGTTTTTTGGTGCCAGTGGCGGGGCGATGGCAAAAGAATTATGCAGGGCTGCAGGCCCGGTTGGAAAATCCGGACAAATTGATATCTGGGCGACAACCGGACAGACGACGACACCCTTGAAGGCCACCGTGTCCGCTGTCCATGTTGACGCGGAAGGGTTACCAGTGGGCCAAGTCGCGGCGACGCCCCGACGCTTCCCTTGGTATTGGATCGCGTTTTGCGCAGCAATGGTCGGCGGTTTCGGCTGGCTTTACCGAAACCTAAAAACACCCAGCGAATGAACGCATGCTGGGAACTGTCGATTCATGAGTCGTATCGTGGTATCTGATCCGACAGCGATAGCCGTGGGTGCGACGAGGACAATGCTTGTCACCGGATACCCGACCCTATTATCCACGATGGAGAACTTGGTTCGACGAGTGAGCGTCAATGACGCCATCGCTGTCGTCAATTCATGCCCCAAACAAGAGAAGGGTTCACAAAAGAACGGGTATCCCAGAAGTCGACGGCGTTGGATCAATCGTCGCCCGGCTGATCGGCAACGTACATATCATTTTTGGTCAGACCGAACTTTTCGATCGCTTCGACGAAGCGTCCCATGTCGATCGGTTGATCATCAAAGTTGTTCGTACCGAAACTGAATTTTGCCCCCATCGATTTTGCCAGCCGAATGAACCGGTCACTGGGAAGTCCGCTGCTGGCATTGATCTCCAGCGCCACTTCGTTCTCGATCGCCGCGTCGATGATCGTTCGCATCCTTTCCTCGGTCCACAATGCGTCGTACAGGTGTTCCACCGGCGGCGGCAGGTACGTCGGATTGGCCAGGATCGTCACGGGTTCGGACAAAACTTTTAGGTTGTGACGCATGTAGCGTTCCATCCATGCATCCGGATCCTTGATGTCATAACCTTCGGGTATCCACAGATTGACCGGTGGGCTGTCATCGGTCGGCATGGGCATGATCATGGTATCGGCCAAGATGAAATCGAGCCGATTGAGTAGCTGCGGCGAATGACGATCCATCCAATCGCGGTCGTTGACCTGCAGTCCCACAAACACTGGCTTCGATCCGATGGAATCGAGAAAGGATTCGAGTTGCTCGTCAGTTTCGATTGGCCAGCCCGCACCAAGATTGCGTAACACTCCCACGTTGACGCCGGTGACACAACGCCGATGAACGGCTTTGTCCACCGTCATGCCACCGCGCAAATGAACGTGATAGTCGATGACAGGGATGTTCTCCGACGCCAAACGATCCATTTGTTCGGACGACACCCCATACCCGCTGACAACTGGACCGGCGGTGGCGTCATCAAATGTCTCATCACCAATCATGCGGATTGCGACACGGCGAAAGGCGATCCGGCTGTCGGGATCGTGGGCCTGCAAAGCAACGGTTCCCCGTGACAGAACTCGTTTCGAACGCGACTCTGCTCGCGGGGCATCGTCTGGTTCGACGTAGTCGACCGTTGGCACATCATTCACCCAAACTCGAATACGTCGGCCGGCCACCTTGACTCTTAATTGGTTCCAGACGCCGTCGCCGGCAAACCGATCGTAGACATTTCGAACACCGTACAGGCTGCCGGTTCGCTTGAGTTCGCGGTAGTTGCCCTTTGCCACATAGGTGTCATTGATTTGGACTTCGTACCCACGCTTCGGCCATCCGGACTCTTGAAATGCGGTATGAAAGAAGATGCCAGAGTTGCACCCCACTTGCGTTCGATATTCGGCAATGAGTTCGAAGTTTTGAAAGTCGTGATTTCCGACGTTTCCGACATAAAACAAATGGCTCCGCGGTCCATCAGCAACCAGGCAATCATCTTCGACCCGCCAAGTCTGCGGATTTTCGGCGGCCTTCCATCCCTGTAACGAAACGCCGTCGAACAATTCCCGCCAATCGTCAGCCGACGCCGTGCCCGCGACAAACGCAACGACGCACGCGGCGAACGCTGCAATCCCTTGCCCAAGAAACGGACAACGTCGAAATACCGATGAATGTTGAAGATTCACGTGATTGTTCCGGTGGAGTCATTCTTGACGCGATCGCCCAAGGGTCGACGACACAGGCAAAGAATAACCGCCAGCTTCGCCGCCGTTCATTTCAAAGCCACTGTGCGTCAAGCGGTCGCACACATGTCCTTCGATGCATGGCCTGATAGCCTTAAGACTTCAGCGGCAACGCGGTCAGCGAAAGTCACGTGACTTTGTAATCAAACCGGTGACCTTTTCGGACAGATCCGTCAGATTGCCGACGATGACATGAATCACGTTTTGGCGGTTTTCCAGTTTTCCGTCGACCATCCATGCATTGCTGCCTTTGGCGACCCGAAACTCCCGTTTCCACACATCGGCAAACATCACCAGGTTGATCGGTCCCGTTTCATCTTCGATCGTGACAAAGGTGATGCCTTTGGCGGTCGCCGGTCGCTGGCGCATCAATACCAAACCGGCCACTCGGACGTGACGCCCATCACGCAATCGGGGCAGATCACAACTTCGAACACAACGTTGGGCATCCAGTTCACGTCGGACGAACGCGATCGGGTGTCCTTTTAAACTCAGCCCCGTCGTCTCGTAATCGGCATAGACTTCCTGCAGGTCGCCCATCGGTGTCACCGATTCGGGGACCGCTTCATCGTCATCAGCCGATGCGAACAGCGGCGTGGCATCGGGTCGTTGTTCTTGGGCAAGCGATTGCCAAAGTGCCGCACGACGATCCCCACAGATGGACTGCAACGCATCGGCATCGGCCAACCGAGTGATGCCCGCTTGCCCGACGCCGGCTTGGCGGGTCAGATCGGCCATCGACCGATACCCGGTTCTTGGACGCCGCTGGATCAAACGTTCGGCATGATCGATCGCCAAGCCGCGAACCGAACGCAGGCCCAATCGCACCGTCTGCCCGGCGTCTTCCAACGTCGCGTCGATCTGGCTGTGATTCACATCGGGCGGTCGCACGGTGACGCCGTGATTTCGCGCATCAGCGATCAGTTGCGCGGGTGCGTAAAATCCCATCGGTTGGCTGTTCAACAGGGCCGCACAAAAAGCGGCGGGGTAATGGCACTTCAAGTACGCCGATGCATACACCAACAGTGCAAAACTGGCCGCGTGCGATTCGGGAAATCCGTATTCGCCGAAGCCACGGATTTGGCGAAACACTTGTTCGGCAAACTCACCGGTCAAGCCATTGGCGGTCATGCCTTGGAGCAACTTGATTCGAAACTTGTCGATGATTCCTGGACGACGCCACGCCGCCATGGCCCGCCGCAACTGGTCGGCTTCGCCGGGCGTGAATCCCGCCGCAACGACGGCCAACTTCATCGCCTGTTCTTGAAAGATCGGAACCCCCAGGGTCTTTTCCAATACTTTCCGGATCGCATCGTTGGGATAGACCACCGCATCGGGATTTTCACGAGCCTGTAAGAACGGGTGCACCATATTGCCTTGGATCGGCCCCGGACGCACGATCGCCACTTCGATGACCAAGTCGTAATAACACTTGGGCTTCAGTCGCGGCAGCATGCTCATTTGTGCCCGGCTTTCGATCTGAAAGACCCCGACGGTGTCGGCACGACAGATCATGTCATACGTCGCCGGATCATCCGGTGGCAGATTGGCCAGATTCCAATCACGACCGTGATGCTGGTGAACCAATTCAAATGCCCGCCGAATGGCCGAAAGCATTCCCAGTGAAAGCACATCCACTTTCAAAATGCCCAGTTCATCCAAGTCGTCTTTGTCCCACTGGATGACCGTCCGGCCCGGCATCGCCGCGTTTTCGATCACACACAATTCGCACAGGTTTCCCGCCGTCATCACCATCCCGCCGACGTGTTGCGACAGATGCCGGGGGAATCCGATCAGCGTCATCACCAGATGAATCCAACGCCGCCCGAGTTCCGAATCGGGGTCAATCCCCGACTGGCGACACCGATCGGGCAAATCAGGATTCCGGTCATAACTGCCGGCCAACTTGGCCAACGTGTCGATCGCGTCGGCCGATGCCCCCAAAGCTTTACCGACTTCACGAATCGCACTTTTGCCGCGATACGTTGTCACCGTGGCGGTCATCCCCGCGCGATCGCGACCGTACTTTTCGTACAAGTACTGCAGCACCTCCTCGCGTCGCTGGTGTTCGAAATCGACGTCGATGTCGGGGGCTTCGTTCCGTTCACGTGAAATGAATCGTTCGAACAGCAGTTCACCTTGGCCGGGATCAACCGCCGTGATGCCCAGGCAATAGCACACCGAACTGTTGGCCGCCGAACCGCGGCCCTGACACAGAATGCCCCGACTGCGGGCGAAACGCACCATGTCCCAGACGGTCAAAAAATAGGCTTCGTATTTTAGTTCTTCGATCAACTGGATTTCGTGCTTCAGCGACGCCAGTACATTGTCGGGCACGCCGCCGGGCCATCGTTGTTTGGCGCCTTCCCAAGTCAACCGCTTCAGGTGCTCGATCATCGTCATCCCGGGCGGTGCGATTTCCTCGGGATACTCGTAACGCAACTCACTCAAGCGAAACTGGCAACGCTGTGCGATTTCCAATGTTCGACTGACCGCACGCGATTGGTCACGGTACAGGTGTCGGATTCGTGCCAGCGATTTCAAATGTCGCTGGCTGTTGGCGTATCGATCCGCATGGATTTCGGCGATGGTCTTTCCCAACCGAATGGCCGTGACACAGTCGTGCATCAACATGCGATCGGGTGTGTGATAGGCCACACCCCCCGATGCCACCAAGGGAACGTCATAGCGCAATGCCAGATCGGCCAACGTTTGTAACCGCAAGTCATCGTCGACGCCCTGATGCAGTTCGGCCATCAAGTAGCCACGGTCACCAAACACGTCGCGAAAGTGGGTCCGCATGAATCGTCCCAGTCGTGCCATCGCTTGTGGCGTCATGCCCGACCGGTTACCAGCGATTTCACCGGAGCGTTCATCGTCGTTCCACACGGACGACGGATCATCGGGCAACACGCCGGCCAACAAACCATCGTTCAATTCGACGATGTCCGACCAATGAAGCTTGCACTGGCCTTTTTCGCATCGCATCCTTCCGCGTGACAGCAGACGGCACAATCGACCATAGGCCGCCCGGTCGGTCGGCCAAACCACCATGGACGGGGCATCGACCGGATGCAATTCCGCGCCGACGATGTACTGAATGCCCAATTCGTTTGCCGGCGCAAACCCGCGGACGACACCGGCGATCGAATGACGATCGGTGATCGCGATCCCCGCGTACCCCAGTTCCGCAGCCTGTTGAACCAATTCGTCGGGATGGGATGCAGCCCGCAGGAACGAAAAATTGCTGCGACAGTGCAGTTCGACGTACGACATGGAAACGACGAAATCGGGTCAGTGGGCCGAATTCACGGGACGCGAAAAACCGCCAGCCCCACCGGCCAGCCACTTAACAAACGAACAGGTACACCAGCGTGGCAAGTATAGCCAGGTTGACGACCGTGGCGACCGCAAACTTGATCCGATAGCTGCCTTTGATGGTCTTGTGCCGAAACCATCGCGATGCCAGCATCCCCCCGGGCCATCCCCCCAACGCGGCGATGGTTACCAAAGTGGATTCGGGGATTCGTCGTCGGTTGCGAATCGCTGACCACTTGTCCCAGCCATAGGCGGCGATCTCGGCCGACGAACAAACAAGCATCCAACCCGCCACGATCATCCAGCCGATTTGCCAATCCAACACTGATTCGCTCCGAAGCCCCCGAAACCATCCCTCATGTCATCACGCCGCCGCCCGAAACGATCCAAAGACTCATCCAAGCGGTCGCATCCCGACAGGTTCGCCGAAGGACTAGCGGATCCACAACCGGCCACCGACGCAGATTTCCAAGATCCACAACGCTATTTCGATCTCTTGCGACGCTGGTTGGATCTGGAATCCGAAGCGGAACGCCAACGCATGGCTCGACGCCGCCAAATGCAACGCCGCGCCGACGTCGAACGAACCGGCGAAACGTTGCTGGCGATGGACATGTCGGATCACCAAATCGGATTGGCGGGCCGATACCTACTGGAATTTGTCAAAGCCACCTCCGCACCGCTGCCCATGAACCGGCTAAAGGTCGGATCGCCGGTGGTCATCAGCGACGACGCCGATGATTCCGATGAAGGGGTCGCCGGCGTGGTCAGTCGACGCAAGTCCCACATGATCCAAGTGGCCACCGAACGCTGGCCCGAAGGCGACCGTTTTCGCATCGACCTGTCGCCGGATGAAACCACACGCCGTCGTCAGTTGGCCGCGATGGCCAAGAGCCAAACCGCCGAGGGCCGCGCCGCCAAACTGCGCGACGTCATTCTGGGAAACCGGCCGCTGCGGTTCGGCCAAGAACCTCAAGTAGAATTTCTGACCGACCTGAACCCGCCGCAACGCGAAGCGGTACGATTCGCGTTGTCCGCCCAAGACGTGGCCGTGATTCATGGTCCGCCGGGGACCGGCAAAACCACAACCGTTGCCGAAATCATCTATCAAACCGTGCGGCTTGGCGGCCGAGTGCTGGCGTGTGCCCCCAGCAATACCGCCGTCGACAACCTGATGGAAAAATTGGTCGACATGCACGACGCCGTGATCCGTGTGGGGCATCCGGCGCGGGTGTTTGAATCGCTGCGCGGACACACGTTGGACGAACGGGTGGAATCGGATCCGTCGGCCGCCGTGATCGAGGACATGCGCCGAGAAGTCGACCAATTGGTCAACGCCGCATCCAAACGTCCCAGCGGACGTGATGGTTACAAACGACGCGGGCAATTGTTTGCCGAAGCCGGCCAGCTGCGCGGACAAATCCGTGCACTGGAGCGTTCGATCGTTCGTGGCGTCTTGGACGGCGCCGATGTGATCTGCACCACCACAACGATCGACGACGACTTGCTGGGCAAACGCGATTTTGACTTGGTGGTGATCGACGAAGCCTGTCAGTGCACCGAACCTGGGATCTGGCAAGCCGTGGATCGTGCCGAGCGGTTGGTGATCGCCGGCGATCACTTCCAGCTTCCTCCCACCGTACTAAGCGATCAAGCCGCCGACGACGGGATGCGACGTTCGACGATGCAGCGTTTGGTCGAACGTGACGGCGAAACGATCTATCGACGCTTGAAGGTCCAGTACCGGATGCATCAACAGATCATGCGGTTTTCGTCCGATACGTTCTATGACGGCGATCTGGTGGCTGACGCCTCGGTCAAAGATCGGTTGTTGTCCGACCTGCCGCACGTTGAAAACAACCGCTGGACAGATTCCCCCCTGATGTTGATCGACACCGCCGGCGCGGGGATGGACGAACAATTGGAACCCGACGGTTTAAGCAAACTGAATCCAGGCGAAGCCAACGTGATCGTTTTCCTGGTCCGACAATTGATCGAAAGCGGCGTGCGGCCATCGGAAATGGCCATCATTGCCCCCTATGCCGCCCAAGTCCGGTGTCTGCGTTCGCGACTGGATGACCACCGTATCGAAGTCGACACGGTGGACGGATTCCAGGGACGCGAAAAAGACGTCGTTCTGTTGACAATGGTCCGCAGCAACGAAACCGGGGAAATCGGTTTTCTGAAAGACACCCGTCGGACCAACGTCGCGATGACCCGCGCCAAACGCCGTCTGGTGGTCGTCGGTGACAGCGGCACGCTTGGAAATGATGCGTTTTATGCCGACATGCTGCAGTACTTCGATGACCAGTCGGCCTATCACAGCGTCTGGGAATTCGCGGGCGAAATGGGGCTTTGAAAGACGTCTGCAACGGGGTCAGCGAATCTGACACGGCACGGCCTGAGGCGGGAAAAAGACAAATCTGCGGTTTTTCTTGTCACGTTTTCCCGTGGCTTCCGCTGGGCACTAAAGGCACAACGGATTCAGCGTTCTGATCCCGCATGGGGCAAACGCCTCCGATGTTCCCAACCAGAAGAAACCCCGATGTCTTGACCCAGATTCGCCGACGGGAGCCGCGCCTGATGATGTCCGAACACACCCAACCGACCGACCCGACCATCGCCTTTGTCGTCATTGCTCTGGCAACCATCGTGGGAATCTTGACCAGTTCGATCCTGTAACCACCGCGACGGTGTCGAGGGAATTACGCTCACTGCGATTCGTTCCCCGTGGTCCAAACACGGGAACTAGTTCGCCGTGACCCACTGCCACGTGGTCAATTCATCAATGCCGACCAACGCGCCTTCGCGTCCAAAGCCACTATCCTTACTGCCACCAAATGGCACATGTGCTTCTTCCTGGACGGTCGGCCCGTTGATGTGAACCATCGCGGATCCACATTGCTTGGCAAACATTCTGGCATCGCCAAGTGAATCGGTGTGGATGGCGGCACAAAGGGCAAACCGACGATCATTGATGCGATCGATGGCGTCCTGCAATTCGGTGAAGGCCTGGATACAAATGACCGGCCCAAAGATCTCCTGCTTCATGACGTCCATCGAATCATCGACATCGGCCAGCACGGTTGGCTGGAACGTACGCCCGGAATGCCCGCCACCACACAGCACTCTGGCGCCGCGATGGACGGCGTCGTCGACCAACCGCTGGACCCTTTCGCACTGCCGATCACTGATCATCGGTCCGATCACCGTGGCGGGATCACGCAGGTCGCCATCGGGCAAACGCGTCGCAACGTTGACCAGTCGTTCGCACAACTTGCGATGAACACTTTCGTGGGCCAGTACCCAACTGGTGGACATACAAAGCTGGCCCTGGAACAGAAAGCCGCCCATCGCAATCATCGGTGCCGCCGACTGCAAATCGGCATCACCACAAACGACCGCCGGATTCTTTCCCCCCATTTCCAGCGTGACTCGTTTGCCATCGGCTGCGGCCCGCGTCGCGACACGGCGACCGACCGTCGTGCTGCCGGTGAAGCCAACCATCTGAACGTCAGGGTGGATGGTGAGTGCATCGCCGACCACATCACCGTCACCAAAGACGACATTGAACAGCCCACGCGGAACCCCCGCATCCTGATAAATCTCGGCCAACATCGCCGCCATGTGGGGTGCTTGTGGTGACGGCAACATCACCACGGCGTTCCCGGTGGCCAGTGGCAACGCACTGTGCTTGACGGCTTTGATCAGCGGTACGTTGAACGGCGTAATGCCAGCGACCACGCCCAATGGGCGCCGTACCGCAAAGCTCCATCGGCCCGGGACGTCACTGGGCAGTGTCTGTCCCAAGATCCGGCGACAAGCGCCGGCGGCCGCGCGCAGCACACCGATCGACGTTGCCACTTCACGCTGTGCTTTACTGATCGGCGAACCGGTGTCCACGATCAACGCGTCGACCACTTCATCGGCTGAGTTTTGCAAACCGTCCGCCGCGGCCAACAACCAGGCCTCGCGGTCGCTAGGCTTGGCATCACGGTTCTGTTCAAAAGCTTGCCGTGCCGATGCAACAGCCGAATCGGCATCCTCGATTGATGCCACCGCGAATCGCCCGGCACACCGCTGATCAATGGGACTGAGGTTTTCCCGCCAAACGCCATCGACGGGATCACGCCAATCACCGTCGATCCAATGTCCCAATGATCTCGTGGTCTGGTCGTTCATTCTTCCCGCTTGCGTTCCAAACTCATGTTCGCCTGGGCGTCCGGCGTGTTCGACTTGGACCGCAACAGATACACGCCCACGCCAATCGCAAGCGTGACAAAAGCGGCAATGGTGCCGCCGACGTTCACCCGGGCTGATACCACCATGGTCATCACGCTGAACAGAACAAAGATCGCCGACGCGATCTTTGGCAACCATTGTGAACCCCACAAATCCAAGTCACGCTGCTTCCAAACCATTGCAACCGTCAACGCGGAGCAAAACATCAGCGTGAAAGACAGGTACCCCAACAGGAACTGAAGGTCAGTCCAGAACACGACGATGATCGATGCCACCGCTTGGATCCAAATCGCGACCAATGGAACGCGATGCTGAAAGCTAAAGAACCTGGGCAAAAAGCCATCGTCGGCCATCTTGGCGTACACCCGCGGTCCGGTCATCACCAACGCGGAAATCGACGTCGCCAAGGAAACCACGATCACCCATCGAACCAACGTTTCCAAAGTCGTCCCGCCAATGGCGCCCGCTGCGATGGTGGCAACGTCCGGCTGGCCGGCGATGGATTCACGCGATGGAATCAACACGAAAGCCGCGTTCAAGGCGATGTATAAAACCGCAACGACCACGGTCCCAATGACCATCGCCATGGGCACGTTCCGCTGGGGATTTTTGACTTCACCGGCGATATAGATGGCTGCATTGAAACCCGCATAGCTGAACGAGATGTACAACAGCGACGTCGCGGTTTCGCCCCAAGAAAAGGGTGGCGTGTCGGTTGCCTGCAACCCCATCCAGTTCGATGGTCCCACGGTGGCAGCAAAACAAACCAGGCCCAACAGGACCATCAGCTTCAATGCCACCACAACATCTTGCACCCGAGCAGACGGGTGCACGCTGATCGAATGCAAAACAGCGGCCGCCACAATTGCCAATGCCGCGATGCTGCCGGCGGGAAGGGCCGACGTTTCCGCATCGACCAAATAGACATCCAAAGCCAATGCGGCCAAGGCGATTGGGCCGGTAAAACCTGCCAGCACCGAAACCCATCCGGCGACGACGCCCGCGACCGGGTGCAGCGTTTTGGACAGAAAAAGATACTCACCGCCGGATTCGGTAAATCGACGCGACAGCGCGGCATAACCGATCGCGCCACACACGGCCGCGAAACCGCCGATGATCCACAACACGACCACCGTCCATGCCGAATCGGCGGTCGCAATCGAAAACCCGCTGGTGGTGTAAACCCCTGCGCCGATCATGCTGGCCGCGACGATCGCCACGGCCGACGTCAAATCCAAACATCGACGCCCCTGTGACATCGGCGATTTTTGTGTCACTCGTTTGTCGACGATGTTTTGCCGGAAACCGGTTTACGAACCATCGCGGACAACACGGCCAGACCACCCACAAACAGGGCGGCAGCGACGATCGACAGAAAATGTTCGGGGGATGTGGCCTGATGCACCGGCCCTTCGTCCACCAAACCGTGCCCCGGGTGCGCGCTGGCCAGACCGCCGGCACAACAACCGCCCAACACCATCAACATCCGACCGATTGCAGCAAAGCGACTTTTCATAGCAGCACGCCCGTGATTCACAAAAAAAACAGTTGCGTCGAACGTAACCGGTGGCAAACCGACGGTCGATCGACTTTCGAATCGGGAAACGTACAAGGATCCCGGCAAACGAACAGTTTAGCCGAAGCGGGGCAGCCCCGGTCAACGGATCATCGGCGATTCGGCGGCCATGCTGTCGCGGTGATTTGATGGATGTCCGTCGTCACCGTTCGTCCGTGGTTCGCCGTGGGTTTCTGCGATGTCGGGGGCTGGCGTGCCCGCCCCATCGGCCGCGTCAAGTTGTCGCTGGCGTTCGGCGAAACGCCGTTTTTGGTCTTCGGTCAACTTGTCGACGCAACGGGGACAGTGCACACCTCGGACGTATCGCGGGTCCTGCTGTTCGTCGACCGAAACCGGCCAGCCGCATCCGAAACACATCACGTGCTGGCCCACGGCCAAACCATGGCCCACGGAAACCCGCTGATCAAACACGAAACAATCACCGTTCCATCGTGATTCGTCTTGGGGAACCGATTCCAAGTATTTCAGGATGCCGCCCCGCAGGTGATACACGTTTTCAAAACCACGCTGTTTCAGATAGGCCGTTGATTTTTCGCACCGAATACCTCCGGTACAAAACATCGCGACTTTCTTATGGACGGTCGGGTCCAGATTTTTGTCGACGAATTCCGGCAACTGGCGAAACGATGTCGTCTGCGGGTTGATCGCGCCGTCAAACGTACCGATTTCGACTTCATAATCGTTGCGGGTATCGATCAGCACGACGTCGGGGTCGCTGATCAAATCATTCCATTGCTGTGGTTCGACATAGGTTCCGACGGACCGGGCCGGGTCGATCTGGTCGACCCCCATCGTGACGATCTCCTTTTTCAGACGCACCCGCGTTCGCTTGAACGGCGGCGAATCACAAAAGGAAAACTTCACATCCAAATCCGCCAGCCGGTCGTCCGCACGCAAGTATTCCAGCAACCCATCGATGGCTTGCCGATCACCGGCGACGGTCCCGTTGATTCCTTCGGCCGCCAACAACAGGGTCCCCTTCACACCGCAGCGAAGCATTTGATCCTTGATCGGCGTCTGCAGCGACTCGAAATCTGCCAAGCGAACGAACCGGTACATCGCGGCGACAACGATCGGATCGGCGGAGCGGGGCGAAGCCGGCGGGCAGGGCGAAGCGGAGGATTCGGTCGGTTGCGATGCGGTCATGGTCACGGGGCATCAAGCTTTGCTTGCGGGAAGATCGCGGCCTTCGGTCATCAAGGTCGCGATCACGTCCAACCCTCATTCTATCGTCGCGGCCTATCCGTCCAACTGCTCCAAAACATGGGCGAACGGCAAATGTTGACAGACGCCATAGCCTGCGTGGCGGGTCAACCGAGACCGGATCAACGCGGGCGATGACAGACCACACAAAAAACGTGCCTTGTCCCGCGTGTGCGTGAACTGGTCCGGATACTGTTTGGTGACATCGCCCAACAAACGGGCAACCGATGATCCCAGGGGACGCGGTTTGGTGGCGGGGACGGGGCCCGCCGCATCACCGGTACAGTGACTGCACTGGCCACAGCCGTCTTCCAGTGACTGGCCGAAATGCTGGGCCAACGTTGCCGCCATGCAACGGTCGGCCGCGGCCAGGTGATACACCTCATCGATACGACGCACTTCGCCTTCTTCACGGCGGGCCAAACGATCAAACAAGTCATCGGCCACCGTCTTTCGATCATCGAATCGTTTGATCCAACGATAACCGTGCACCAGTTCCGTCGCCTGTAATTCCATCCATCCCTGTTCGGCCATGTGGTCCAGCGCTTTGACGATCCGCTGGCGATCGCCGCCCAGACGCTGCGTCGCCAACACCATGTTCAGCGTGAACCAAGTGCGTCCTTTGGTCAGCGACGACAAAATCCCGGCCACGAATTGTCGTCGTTCACCATCAAAATGCTTCAAGATTGCCTGTGATGTGACCAGCGGCTTGATCTTATAAGAATCAAACCGCGGTGACGTCGCCTGCAAATGCCCCTCCAGTTCCAAATACGTCAGCAACGTCCGAATCACCAACACGCGAATGTCCGATTCGCTGGACAACCGGTAATGCGACACATGAAACGTGTCCGCTTGGCCGGCGACCAGATCGATGAACCGGCCGACGGCGTGGCGTGACGGGGTGTCACCATAGACAAAGTTTTCCAGCACCACGCGATCTTCGGGGACCAACAGCATTTCGCAAGTCGCCGGTTTGCCGTCGCGCCCGGCACGGCCGATTTCCTGGGCGTACGACTCCATCGACTTTGGCGGGTTGAAGTGATACACGTACCGCAGGTTGGATTTATCGATCCCCATCCCAAAGGCGATTGTTGCGACCACGATGGCATCATCATCTTGGACAAACGCCTGTTGAATCGCTTGACGTTCATCCTTATCCAGCCCCGCGTGATAGGCCGTCGCGGGAATGCCGTCGGCGGTCAAACGTTCGGCGACTTCCTCCGCCGTTTTCTGCAGCGTCACATAGACCAGCGTGCTGCCGCGGGGGCGACTGCGGATTCTGTCCGCCAGTGCGCTGTATTGCTGTTCGGCCGAATGCAGCGAACTGCGCAGCCGCAAGTTGGGCCGATGAAATGGGGTTTGAATGCAATCATCCGGCGCGATGTCAAACGCGTCACGAATGTCGGCCAAGACCTCCGGCGTCGCGGTGGCGGTCAACGCCAACACTCGTTCGGCTCCCAGGCGTCGGGTCAACCCGGCCAGTTTCAGATAGTCGGGCCGAAAATTGTGGCCCCATTGGCTGATGCAATGCGCCTCGTCGATCGCAAACAAAGAAATGGGCAACCCGTCGATCGACGCCAAGAACCTTTCGTTGAAAAAGCGTTCGGGTGAAACGAATAAGATTTTGATCGATCCGTCACGGACACCCTGGCTGGCGGCGCGGAATTCCGCCGGGGTCAAACCCGAATCGCTGCGTGCCGCCGCAACACCACGCGCGGCCAGCGAATCGCATTGGTCTTTCATCAACGCGATCAATGGCGACACCACCACGGTGACGCCCGGCAACATTTGGCTGGGCAATTGATAGCACAGACTCTTTCCACCGCCCGTCGGAAAGACGGCGGCGACGTTTTTGCCTGCCAACAATCGATCGATGACCGCGTATTGGCCGTCACGAAAGTGCGGCAAACCAAAGGTGTCACGCAAGACTTCGCGAGGATCGCCGCCGATCGGTCGTGGTGACGCCGGGGGATCGACGGATCCGGACGCACTTTTCGTCGAACGTTTGGTTGAACGTGCAGAAGACGCCATCAATCACCTCACGACTTCCCTGGTTGGTGTTTGCACATCGGTCTTGCCCAGCGGTCGGCCAGCAGGTGCCGCAGAATCGACACCGCACCGACGGCCCGACAACTGTACGCCTGGCCACACTTGCGTCAAGTGAACAGGCCTCAAAGTTGATGGCGTTCGGGACGCAGAATCAGTCCATGCGGACGCCGATGGACAGCAAAATGTTGGCGTACCGCTGTTGGTCGCCACTTTGGATCGTCAGCACGTGATCGGGAGTTTCGACGGCTTTGTAGAAATCCCACTTTTCGATCGGCTCGATCTGTAAATCCAATCCGGCGTCCCGGATCGATTTTCGATAGTCGTCCCAAACCGGTGGATCGCCGTCCAGCGCATAAGGGCCTTCGGTTTCGGTCTGCATCGTCTGAATCCGCTCCACCGGGACGGCCGACAAGACCGCCTGCAGGACTTGATCGCACGTGACCAATCCCGGCATCAGATTCAAACTGACCAATTCGGCGTTGGGGCCACGTTTGTTCAGGGCAGGGTAGTTGCCATCGGCGATCAGAATGGTGCTGTGGTGCCCGGCGGCGGCAAGAACGGCGTTGATCTGGGGATGGATCAGGCGGGATCGCAACATGGGAAGCCATCAAGGGTGCTGGAGGATCAAAACTGCGGTGCCGCAAACTTTGGCGGAAACCTAGACTGGGTGGACGCGTAACATACCCTTGGCACCGATGGGCCGCCGCAGGGGACCGTGACGAAAACCAGGCTCCCGGCCATCGGGTGCCAACGCCTCCGATGCCGCCATTGCTTTCTCCACCAACCCGACGAACTGATTGTGCTGGAACGACGCCTGCGACTGGGAACCTTCTTCGGGATCGATCTGTTCGTCCACTGGACGTTCGGGTTGTTGATCGCGTACATGGTCGCCACGTCCTGGTCCGAAGGCCCCTTGGGCGTTGTCTACAGCGTCGCCCGTCTGTTCGGCGTCTTCTTGTGCGTGACGCTGCATGAATACGGCCACGCATTGACCGCCCGAATCTTTCATGTGCCCACGGTGGACATCACGTTGTTGCCGATCGGTGGCGTGGCCCGCTTGAAGCAGATGCCGCGTGTGCCGTGGCAAGAATTATTGGTCGCAGTGGCTGGCCCGGCGGTGAACGTGGTCATTGCCGGTTTGCTGATCTTGGGAATCTATGCCTTCACCGGTGGCGATCTGGGAATCCGCTTGGGATGGGACACCCAATCACAGATCGAACTGAGTGATCTGTTGATCGAGCCATCGATATGGGGATTCGTTCTGACCATGTTGCTGGTCAACATCATGCTGATCGTATTCAACATGATCCCCGCGTTCCCGATGGACGGCGGCCGTGTTTTGCGAAGCGGTTTGGCGATGTTGATGTCGTACCGTCGCGCGACGTTTATCGCTTCGCGGATCGGATTGCTGTGTGCCGCATTGATGGCGTTCTATGCGTTGCAGGTGGGCGCTTTCATGCCGGTGTTCATCGCCGCCTTCATCGCTTTTGCTGGGATGAACGAAGCACGACAAGTCGACGTGATGGAATCCGTGCGTGGTCTGTGCGTGGATGATGTGATGATCCGTGGTGTGGCCGGCATTCCCATGGACACGCCACTGGGTCGCGTCGCGTTTGATTGGAAAAACAACTCGGCGGCCACCCAGCCGGTCGTTTCACGAATCGGCACCGTCGTCGGGGTGGTGCGTCTGAAGGACGTCGGAGAAGCGATCGAACAACGGGTCGACCCGATGACGCCGATCGGCGGCTTGGCGGACCATTCAATCACACCGGCGACGCTGGACGAAGACTTGGAAACGATTCTGTTGTCCGGTGACCGCAACCAACGTGCGATCCCCGTGGTCGATGACGGGGGCATTCTGATCGGCATGCTGGATCTGGACACGCTGCTGCTGCGTGGGACGTTGAAATCCATCGTTCCCGCGACGGACGTGACGTCGCCGATATCTGCGGCGGCCCCAAGCGGCATTGAAAGCCTGGGCCCCTACGATCCGCCGCCAAACCATCCGCCCCAGTTCGACGCACTGTCGTGACGGCCGTTGGCCCGTTCCCATCCACGGGACAGCCCAACGTTTTCAGCGAACGGTCATGCGGGTCCGGCGGATAATCCGGGCAGCGTGAGGCGCAAAGCGATCACGAGCATCACGGCGTCGCGTTTCTGACCTATCTTGTCATGGACGGCCCCCGCTGCGCGGTGGCACCACCGGGGCCAATTCTGGCTTTCGTGAAGGATTTTGCGCCAAGGATCCGCCGGGACCATGCCCACGATCCCAGACCGCCCCTTCATCCCCGCCGTTTTTCGAATTTCCATGTCCGAATCGATCATCCAATTCCTGGAACGACTGTTCGTCGGACCGGTCTGGCCGGCATCGGTCATGGTCGGCGTGATGCTGATCTATGCCGTTGTCGTTGCGCTCGGCCTGCTGGACTTTGATTTCGGACTGGGTGCCGACATCGATCCGGATGGAATGGAAATGGACGCCGGCGACATTGATCTCGGTGACGCCGACGCTTCGATGGAAACGGAGATTCCCGCCGCTGATGGCGCCTGGCAATCCGCCGCCGATGGTGGCACGGTCAGCGGTTTGGGTGCGATGACGGTCCGTTGGCTGAACCTGGGCAAAATCCCTTTGGTGATTTGGTGTTCGGTGTTCACGTCATTGTTTTGGGCCGTCAGTTACGCGATGTGGTACAGCTATGACCAAGACCATTTCGCACCGGCGCTGATCCCGACACTGTTGCTGACGACCCGCAACGTGGTCATGGCAACACTGGCGACCAAGGTTCTGACCGATCGACTTGGTTTTCTGTCGCGGCGCGGTCCGACGTACGAAGCCGCTCGATTGATCGGCAAGACGTGTCGCGTTTCCACCAGTGAAGTTTCGCCGACCTTTGGCCAAGGCGAATTCACAACCGACGCGGCGCCGTTGCTGTTGAACATCCGCACGACCGAAGGCACGGTCCCACGTGACGGCATCGTGCGGATTATTGATTTTGATTCCGACCGTCGCATCTACACCGTCACGGCCGCCGATGCAAACGCGGCCCAAGATTAAGGTGCCTTTGCCGATGACTTTCCCATTGCCCATTGTCGATTTAACACCCTTGTTGGACTCCACCATGCTTGCGCAATTGATCACCAACAGCGCTGCCGCCGATGCCGCGATCATCTTGATCGGCTTTCTGGCAATCAGCATTTTCATCGCCGCGGCGATCTTCAAAAAGTGTTACATCAAGGTCGGTCCCGATACCGCCCTGGTTCGCAGTGGTTCCGGCGGCCTGAAAGTGGCCACCGGCGACGGCATGTTCGTCGTCCCGCTGCTGCACCAACACGAATTCATGGACCTGACGCTGAAGTCATTCGAGATTCATCGTCAGGGCAGCGAAGGCTTGATCTGTAGAGACAACATCCGTGCCGACATCAAAGTCGCGTTCTTCGTGCGTGTCGATAAAACACCGGAAGAAATGAAGGAGGTGGCCCAGTCGATCGGTGCGAAACGCTGTGCGCAAATCGACACGCTGCGTGAATTGTTTGATGCGAAGTTCAGCGAAGCCCTGAAGACCGTCGGCAAGCAGTTCGACTTCGTCGACTTGTACGACCAACGGGACAAGTTCAAAGAAGAAATTTTGAAAGTCATCGGAACCGACTTGAACGGTTACCGGCTGGACGACGCCGCGATCGATTATCTGGAACAAACGCCGATCGAATTGCTTTCGCCCAACAACATTCTGGACGCCGAAGGCATCAAAAAGATCACCGAATTGACCGCCGATGAAAAGGTCAAGGAAAACCAGTTCACCCGCGACAAAGAAAAGACGCTGAAGAAGCAAGACGTCGAGGCGGAAGAAACCATTCTGGAACTGGAACGACAACGCGTCGAAGCGGTCGAGAAACAACAGCGTGAAATCGCCGAAATCACCGCTCGCGAAAACGCCGCAGCCGCCAAAGTCGAAGAAGAACAACGTTTAGAAGCCGAACGTGCCCGCATCGCGACCGAAGAAGAAATCGGCATCGCGACCGAAAACAAAGAACGGCAGGTCTTGGTCGCCCAGCGGAACAAAGAAAAAACCGATGCGGTGGAACTGGAACGTGTCACCCGTGACCGTGACTTGGAAGCCACCGAACGGATGCGTTTGGTCGGCGTCGCTGATGTCGAGAAAGAAAAAGCGATCGAAGTCGAAAAGCGAAACATCCAAGAAGTGATCCGCGAACGCGTCGCCGTCGAACGTGCGGTCGTCGAAGAACAGGAACGCATCAAGGACACCGAAGAACACGCCGCCGCCGATCGTCTGAAACGCGTCGAAGTCACCGCTGCGGAAATGGCCGCCGAACAAGAATTGATTCGCCAAACCAAACTGGCCCAGGCCGAACGTGACGCCAGTGAACTGTTGGCTGAAAAGATCCGCATCGAAGCAGAAGCCAAACGCGACGCGGCAGCCAAGGACGCCGAAGGTGCGAAGATGCTGGCCGAAGGCGAAACAGCAACCGCCGCGGCCGCCGGACTGGCCGAAGCCAAGGTACAAGAAGCCAAAGCCGTCGCGATCGAAAAGGAAGGTTTGGCCGAAGCCAAGGTCATGAGCGAAACCTATCACGCCGAAGCCACCGGCATCACCGAAAAGGCCGAAGCCATGAAATTGCTGGACGGCGTCGGCAAGGACCACGAAGAATTCAAACTGAACTTGGAAAAGACCAAGCAAGTCGAAATCGCTGCGATCGATGCACAACGCGGCATCGCCGAAAGCCAAGCCGGTGTAGTCGCCGACGCGCTGAAGGCGGCACGCATCGATATCGTCGGTGGCGACGGCGAGTTCTTCGATCAGATCACAACTGCGGTCAAGGGCGGCAAAGCCATCGACCGGTTCGTCTACAACAGCAAAGTTGCGACCGATATCAAAGACACCTTCTTTGACGGCAACGCCGAATACTTCCGTGACCAACTTTCCGAATTGATCAGCCAATTCAACCTGGACACCGATGGCGTCAAAGACCTGTCGATCGCCGCCCTGATCGCCAAAATGATGGGCATGGCGTCGACCGATGATGTCCGCAGCCAGTTGACCAGTCTGCTGTCGATGGCGGGAACCGCCAACATCGCGGATCAAAAAGCCGGCCGAATGCTGTCGAAATCTTGATTCCTTGCGGTTCCCACGGACACCACACGCGCGCCACACCCACCATCGCAGCCGGCCATGCCGCTGCGATATGACGGCCGTCGCGGTGGCTCCATCATCAACCATCCAGCCATCGATGAACGCCTAGTGCCATGACCGACACCCAGCTGGCCGCCGGGACGTACGAAGTCCTGCGTCAACGCATCCGCGATGCCGCCAAGGACCTGCGTGACCGACTGCGTCGTTTGAACGATTCACGCAGCGAAGTCTTTGGCAACATCGAAACGAAATTGGTGACGACCGAACGCGTCACCACCACACACAATTGTGTCCCGCGTGATCTGATCAGCGTCGGCGACCGCTTTTTGTTCGGGTACAACGTCCAGTTCGGCCTGAAACTGGAAACCGAAATCGGCGACGTGTTTTCCGCCTATCGATTCGATGACCACCAGTTCCACACCGAATCGCTGGACTTGATCGGCGACGATCGATTCCACAGCGACTTTGCCGAACTGTATCGATTCTATAAAGGCACGACCTTCGCCCGCTTTTTTCGTGACGGGCCATTGCTGCACATGGTCTTTCGCGTCGGCAAAACGCCGCGAGATATCAAATCGTTCAAATGGCGGATCGACGATGACCGCTTGGTCTATGTCGACAACCGCAGCGAACACGAAGTCCGTGACCCCGCGCAGCACGAATTCCGATGGACGCGGACCACCCGCGACCAACACGTCTACGGAAAACATCCGCACATCAGTCTGGATGATCGGGTGTTCGTCGAAACGGTCGGTGGCGACCTGACGATCAAGATTGAAGACAACACCGAAAGCGGCGAAGGCATTCTGGCCGAACCGGTCGAAAATCCGGATCAAACCCTGGACGACGCCGAGGTCTATTACGCGGTCGTCGGCAACCTGATTCTGATCCGAATCAAACCCTACCAAGAAAACACGTTCCGCCATTTTGTGTTCAACGGAAAATTGGGCCAGGCGATGCGTCTGGACGAAATCGAACACGCTTGTGTGATGTTGCCCAGCGACCAGGGGCTGATTTTCCCCGGCGGTTATTATCTGCAGACGGGTCAATTCAAACGCTTCGATCACGGCTTGATCGACATGCGTTTCCAGCGCACCGTCGCATCACCCAACGGCGAAGACTTTCTGTACTTGTTCTACAACCCGGAAAGCGGCACCTACATCCAGCTTCGCTACAACCTGATCAACCAAACCGTGGACACGCCGTTGGTCTGCCATGGCCAGACGTTTTTCCAGCGTGGCGAAATGGTCTGCTTCACCGGGAACGACCAGCCGCAAAAACACCACGCGATCCAGGTCTGGCAGACTCCGTTTACCGGCCCCGACTTCATCGCCGAACACCAAAGCGATTCGCTACTGTTCAAAATCGGCAACCAAGAAATCGTTCGGGGCATGTCCGAATGCAGCGAAGTGCTGCAACTGATCGACAAAGACGACAGCTATGAAGGTCTGTACGTCGACATTGCCAAGAAGACTGGCGACATCCTGGATTCGTATTTTTGGATCGATAAAGCGGAAACACAGGGACTGAATCAGCCGCTGATTCAAATCCGCCAAGCGGCCAACACGGCGATCGAAGAATTCGAAAAGGTCGTCCGCGCAAAAAACGAAACGGAATCTGCGACCAAACGTGTTGCCAAAGCGATCGACGAACTGCTGAAAACGGTTGACCGCAGTCGTTTCGAATCGATCGATGATTTCGTCGACGTCCTGTCGCAACTGCGACGTCAACGGGCCGCCGCATTGGGCCTGAAAGACTTGCGATACGTCGACGAATCTCGGGTGCAATCACTGGAAACCTCTGTCGTCGAAAAAGCCGAACGGATCAGCCGACGTTGTGTCGATTTTCTTTTGGGCAACGACGCACTGGCCCCCTACACGCAACGCGTTTCAGAGATCGATGCGACGATCCAGCAAACGGAAACCGTAGCAGCCGCAAAAGAGATCCAGGAACGCATCGACCAAACGGCCGAACACCTGGAAATGCTGACCGAAACCGTCAGCAATCTCAAAATCGACGACACCACCAAACGCACGACCATCGTCGACAACATCGGCGACGTGCTGGCGTCGGTCAATCGCGTCCGCAGTACGCTAAAGGCCCGAATCCAGGACCTTCAATCGGTCGAGGGTCGTGCGGAATTTGCGTCACAGATGAAGTTGCTGGCCCAAAGCACGGCCGGATACCTGGACATCTGCGACACGCCCGCCAAGTGTGACCAGTACCTGACCAAGGTCATGTTGCAACTGGAGGAACTGGAAGGCCGGTTTGCGGAATTCGACGACTTCATTCCACAATTGGCGACTCGGCGGGAAGAGATCTACGCGGCGTTTGAAAGCCGCAAGGTCGCGCTGGTCGAAAAGCAAAACCGGCGGGCACAATCGCTGGCGACTGCGGCGGACCGGATCCTGCAAAGCATCAAGTCGCGCATCGATACGATCGAGACTCCCGAGGAAATCGCCGCATACTTTGCCGGCGATCTGATGGTCCAAAAGGTCCGCGACATCGTCGATTCGCTGGATGACTTGAACGATGCCGTCCGCGCCGAAGACCTCCGTGGACGACTGAAATCGGCTCGCGAAGACGCCGTTCGGCAATTGAAGGATCGTCGCGAGTTGTACGAGGACGGCGGCGAAGTCATCCGTCTGGGCGACAAGCGTTTTGCCGTCAATACCCAACCGCTGGACCTGACCACCGTCTTACGTGACGGTCAAATGTGCCTTCACTTGACCGGCACCCAGTACTTTGATCCCCTGCATGATGCGGCGTTGGAAGATGCCCGCGATCTTTGGGATCAAGAATTGATCAGCGAAAACCGCGATGTCTATCGTGGCGAATACCTGGCGTACGACCTGTTTCGTTCCATCAGCAGCGGAACGCTTCCAACCGAACTTGATGCGGACGATCCCGAGGCATTGCCGCAATGGACCACCTGGGTCCAAAAACAGATGGCGGGCCGTTTCGAAGAAGGTTACGCAAAAGGTGTGCACGATCATGATGCGGCGATCGTGCTGACCACGCTGCTTGCGATGGATCGGCAACTGGGGTTGCTGCGTCATTCGCCAACGGTCCGTGCGGCGTCACTACTGTGGCTGAAGAAGCTAACCGACACCGCCACACAGAAATCGTTTTCTGATTGGGTGGGCGGCTACGGCCGACTTGCCAAGGCGTATCCAAATGCCACACCGGCGCGTCAATTTCACCAGCAATTGTGTGACGCAATCACCGCACAATTTGATGAATTTTCGTCCCTGTTTGATTCGACTTTGACACCGCATCGGATGGCCGATTACCTGTTCGACCAACTGACGACCTCGGTCCGCAAGTCGACGATCAGCCGTGACGCGGCGGACTTGTACACGCAGTTCCAAACCGCAGGAAAAATGCCGACCACTGGAAAAACAGCCAGTGTTTCGGCGACACAAGCCTTTGTTCTCGCCCGCAACTGGGCGGACGCCCATATCGATTCACTTTCCGATTCCGATCGTCAAAAAGCCAGCGCGCACCGCAATGAACTGGCCTTGTTGATCCAGTGGGGTGGTGCGGATTCGTTCAAAACCGCCACCGCAGAGACGGCCCAAACGCTTTCCGGAATCGTCGGCAGCCATCCGCGAATCAGCGGCGGAAAGCTGTCGTTGGACTATCACGAATTCACCGATCGAATGAGTCATTACGTCCGTTCGGTCGTTCCGAGTTTTCAGCGGCTACACGAATCGAAAAACCGGATCGTCGAACAGTCGCGTGACTCCATGCGTTTGGATGAATTCAAACCAAGGGTCTTGACCAGTTTTGTCCGTAACCGGTTGCTGGACGAAGTCTATCTGCCGCTGATCGGTGACAACTTGGCCAAACAAATCGGCGCTGCGGGTGCCGGCAAACGCACCGATCGCATGGGGCTGTTGCTATTGATCTCGCCACCGGGGTACGGCAAGACGACCTTGATGGAATACATCGCCAATCGCTTGGGGATCGTCTTCATGAAGATCAACGGCCCGGCGATCGGCCACGGTGTCACTTCGCTGGATCCCGCCGAAGCCCCCAACGCCGCCGCCAGAGAAGAAGTCCAGCGATTGAATTTAGCCCTGGAAATGGGTGACAACGTGATGCTGTACCTGGACGACATTCAGCACACCAATCCGGAACTACTGCAGAAGTTCATCTCCTTGTGCGATGCCACGCGGAAGATCGAAGGTGTCCGCGACGGCAAGACACGCACCTATGATTTGCGCGGTCGTCGTGTCGCGGTTGTCATGGCGGGCAACCCCTACACCGAATCGGGCGAACGGTTCCAGATCCCCGACATGCTTTCCAACCGTGCGGACGTATACAACTTGGGCGAAATTATCGGTGAATCTTCCGACGCATTCGAAATGTCGTATCTGGAAAACTGTTTGACCAGCAATCCGACTTTGGCACCACTATCGACAGCGCCACCATCGGACGCCCGCGCCATCATCGCGGCGGCTCAGCGCGATTCGATGGAAGGGATCGAACTGGAAACCAAGATCAGCCCCGACCAGCTGAACGACATGTACGAAGTCATTCGCAAACTGTTGCGTGTGCGTGACGTCGTCCTGAAAGTCAACCGAACCTACATCCAAAGTGCCGCCCAAGCGGACGCCTATCGAACCGAACCACCTTTCAAACTGCAAGGCAGCTATCGAAACATGAACCGGATCGCCGAAAAGGTCGCGCCGGTGATGAACGATCGCGAATTGCAGTCACTGATCGTCAGCAGTTACGAACAAGATGCCCAGACGCTGACCACGGATAACGAAGCGAACATGCTGAAGTTCCGCGAACTGTTGGGCGTTCTGACGCCAGAACAGAAAGAACGTTGGGACGGCATCAAATACGCCTTCGTCGAAAGCGTCCGCATGTCGGGCCTGGACGACAGCGACACGACCGGGCAATTGCTGCGACAACTGGCATCAATGCGCGACGGCTTGGAATCGATCCGCGCCGTGATCAGTCGTGCCGTCGCGGTCGGTGATGAAGACCAACAACGCCGCATGGACCAACGTGTCGAATCGATCCGAGACGGACTGGTCACTTCGGGAGCTCAGCTTTCCGAATCGCTCAACGCGACGACACAGCGTTTGGAACAAATCGCCCAACAGCAAGCCGCTTCGCCGCCGGACCAGAAGGTACTGGTCCAGCACAAGGTTCCCCGCGTACTGGCCGAATTGGTCAAAGGCCAATTTCATCTGATGCAAGAATGGCTGCGGCCGATCCTGCAGAACCAGATCGAAAGCGGCACCGATTTGCAACAACTGCAACAACAGTTGGATCGAATGGTGCAGACCTACCAGGACGTTGAAAAGGCGTTCGAGGAAGGCAAAACCCAAGAGGGCTCCTAGCCCAATTCCTCCGCCCGGGACAACGGTTGCGCGTCGACTGGTTCAGTCATGGTGTAGATGGTCAAGCCGGTCAAATCTTGAACCGGCCGCTGAAAGACCAGACTGCTAAGCATCCCGACCACGACACAGGATGTGATCCCCGTTGCCGTATAGAGAAATCCGTTAACCTGCGTAAATTTCCACAGGCAAAACATCACCGTGGCACCGACCAGGGCACCGATCATCGCACCGATTGCATTGGCTCGCCGCGTCAACGCGCCAAGGACAAACAGTCCGCCCAGCACTCCCATAAAAACACCGATGACACGCAGAAATGTGTCAAAGAGTGATTTGATCTCTGGGTCCACAAACACCATCGCAAGCAGCGTACCGACGACGCCGATCAAAAAGGTGCACCATCTTGCCGCGGCCAGATACCCGGCCTCCGATCGGCAAAATTGCCTCGGACGCATGAAATCGGTCACGACCGCGGTTGCCGTGGAATTCATGCTGGTTGAAACCGTAGACTGAGCCGCAGCAAAAATACCCGCCACAATCAGTCCGGCAAAACCAACGGGCATCTCGCGAGCGATAAACAGTGGAAACACTTGGTCCGTCGTGATCGTAGGATCCAGCTTTTGCGGATGCGATTGATAGAAAGCGAACAACGCGGTTCCGATACCGAAAAACAAAATCGTCGCGGGAATCGTCAGAACCGCATTGGTCCAAATCGAACGCGCCGCCAATCGCGTATCCGCGGTGGTCATGTAACGCTGGACCACGGCCTGATCCGCGGTGTAGGACGAAATGTTCTGGGCAAAGGCCCCCACAACAACCACCCACAAAGCAACTTGGCTGCTCGTGATGTCCCAGTGAAAATTGGCAAGCTTGAATTTGTCCGCTTCCGTGGTGACGGACCAAAACCCGGACACGCCACCGTCCACACCAGCGATCAGCAGCACCACAGCCAACATTGCGCCACCCAACAAGACGACCGTTTGAATCGTATCTGTCCAGATCACCGCTTCGATGCCGCCCATTGTGCAATAAACAATGCTTAAAACACCCATCAGCAATACCGATTGTGTGGGTGTCAGCGGTGTGGCCACCGACAAGGCCAACCCGGTCAAAGACATGACAACAGCCATGCGAAACAAATGGAACAGGGTGAAGCTGGCGCTTCCGAATAATCTTACGGAGCGACTGAATCGCTTCTCCAAGTATTCATATGCGCTGGTCGCATCGATACCTCGAAAGAACGGCATCGCAATGTAGACGGCAATGACCGCCACGACAGGAATCATCAAGTTACCAATGGCGTACACCCAGTCTTGCGCAAACGACTTGGATGGAATTCCTGTAAAGGTCAGCGAACTCAACATTGTTGCAAAAATACTGCATCCGGCGGCCCACCACGGAATCTGTTTTCCGCCACGAAAATAGTCTTCGGTGCTTTTGTTTTTTCGTGCGAAATACAGACCGATTCCCACCATTAATGCCAGGTACCCGAACAGCACGATGTAGTTGACGGCCCCAAAACGAACAGTCGATCGACCAACGCTGACACGAAAAACACGCGGCGTACGAACACGCGGGCGAATTTCGCCACTAGGTACGACAATCGCGTCACCCCACCTGACCGCTGTCGTCGTGACTTGATTGATTGGTGTTTCACCGGCAGGGACCCACGTATCAGTGATCGTGTGATACGCCAGAGCCTGTCGGATAAATCCGGGATGATCATCTTTCAGTTCATCCGCCTGAAAGAACAACTCCCCGGTCGCACCGCCCAAGACCATGACATGACTTTGGCCCACACCAATGCCAGTTCCCGCCATCACACATCGTGGTGCATCTGCACGCTGACGCCAGTGACCGGTCGACGGGTTGTATTCCCACACATCCCGCAAGAACTCAATATCCTCCGGATCGTTCGGATCGCCATCCTGCCGGCGTCCGCTGATGACATAAACGCAATCGTTGTAGCCGTTGTGTTGCCGGACGGTCAGATTGAATGCTCGTCCAGGCCCCGGCCAAACTTGGTGCTGGGTCCATCGCCAGCCGTCGCCGCTTGACCTGTGGGACAAATCCAATGACCAAAAATTTGCCATCGCCGTGTCCAGCGATTGACCGCTTTGGCCACCGGCCAAATAGATCACATCGTCAATAACCGTCGCTGTAGAATACGCACACGGCTGGGGAAGTTTTGGGAACGATGTGACGTCGATCGCTTCGGTGTCCGGGTCCCAGCGCAAAAGAAACACGTCGTCATAAGTGGTCTGCGAGTCACTTCCGCCCATGCAAACGACGCCCATCTGCGTCGAAACCGCAGCACCATATGCGATCGGCCGAGGCAGTCTGCCGACCTCTTTCCAGCCATCATTCAGACCAGCTTGCGTCAGCACAAAGACGCGATCGTGCCAAACCTTGGATTGTTCCCAAACCGGTTTTGGAAAATTTGCACCGCCGGCCACAATCAAGGCATCATTATGAATTCCGACGAACGGACCGGCGAATCCTAGCTCGTCCGGCACTGATGGCATTTCTTGCCAATCAAGCCTGATCGTGTCTTCCGCACACACGCTCGGATCGCCCGCGCCGGCAAGCACGAAAAACAGGACGATGGCACAGGGCAGTATTGCGGGACGCATCACTGTTGGTCTTCCTGATACTCCGGATTGGGTCTCATCGGATCCGCACCAACCGCGTCGCGCCAAGTTTTCAACCGTCGGTACAACTCATCTCGCTTGTCAGGCCGAAGTTCCGACAGATCTGTGGTTTCACCAAGGTCGTCGGCCAGGTTGTACAGTGACAGTTCTCGCGATTCGTAGGCTTCAATTAGCTTCCAATCGCCTGCACGAATCACCCCGGACGGGAAAGCCGACGGATGCTGGTTGTAATGCGGATAATGCCAATGAATGGCCGTTCGATTCAAACCGCCCGATTCCATCAGCACGGGAACCAGACTTTCGCCATCCACATGCTGATGCGGTCGTAACGCTTGGCCGGTCGCTTCCAAGATGGTTGGATAAAAGTCCGTTCCAATCACAGGTTCGTCCGACACCGAACCTGGGCGAGTCTTTCCGGGCCATTTGATGATCAGCGGCACACGAAGACCGCCTTCGTAGTTCGACCCTTTGTTCCCACGCAGCGGACTGTGATTGGTTACATTCGCGTTCCCACCGTTGTCACTTGTAAAGATCACCAGGGTCTGGTCATCGATCTCGACGTCCCGCAACGTCGCCATCACGCGTCCCACACTCTCATCAATGCTCTCCACCATCGCCGCATAGGTGGGCTTTCCTTGCCGCTGGCTTTCTGGAATCTGACGATAGCGGTCGATCTTCTCCTGCTTCGCCTGCAACGGGGTGTGCAGCGCGTAGTGTGACAGCATCAGAAAGAATGGATGCTCGGCATTTTTGCGAATGAACGCCTCAGCTTCTTCCGCCAAACGATCCGGAAGATAGTCGCCTTTGGTGCCTGCAAGCGGAGACGTTTTTTGCAGCACTTTTCCCGTGGTTGGAATCTTCCAAGTACCTTCAAAGGGATAAAAGTAGCTGCCGGGTGCCCCATAATCGCGACCGGCAATATTGACATCAAAACCTTGGTGCTCGGGATAGTAGTAAGTCTCCGTTCCCAAATGCCATTTCCCAATGAAAGCGGTTCGGTAACCGGCATCTCGCATCGCCTCGGCGACGGTGAATTCCTCCAGCGGAAGATTGGCCAAGTAGCGACCTTCGCGAAGTCGCATCTTTTGCGGATCCCAACGCCCCGACGGCAACCACTGCGTCAACAGTAGTCGAGCAGGGTATTTGCCGCTAACAATCGCGGCTCGCGACGGAGAACAGACGTTGCACGCGGCATACCCATTGGTGAACCTCATGCCTTCGCGGGCGAGCTGATCGACATTGGGCGTTTGGTAATAGTCGCTCCCGTAACAACCGAGATCCTTCCAACCCAGGTCGTCAATCAAGATCAGAACCACGTTGGTGTCTGCCGATTCCGCGACGATCGGATTGGACCCAACCATCAGCATCACCGCAGGCACACAAATCAGCCTCAAAATCGCGTAGGCCCAACTGTCACGATACCGCCGATACGCCAAGGAAGAACTCGAGATAACCTGATTATCAAACCGAAGGTCGTTCATGCTGTCTGCCTATTCTGTTCATCCAAATCATCGCACCGACACACAGGCTTCGTCTTACTGCGAACGAGCGGTGTCCCGGCACTATGCCAGTGCTCGAAACGCAACAAGCAACGGACCGACATGCGATGGCATGATTCGTCGGTTGGTCAGTCTTCCAGAAGGCAGTCATTGTGTCGTTCCGGGATTTGGACCGTCTTGTGACCAATCGAAAAAACCAATTGACTGCAACTCGGCTTTCAATCGTATGATCTCGTCGCAAGTCAAACGTCCCTGCGGCAGTCGGCAACCACCCATCGCAAACCCGCGCAACTCCAGAACGGCTTTCATCGCGGGGTGGAACGGATAGCCATTCATCGTGCGAATCATCTTGACTGACAGCGATTGCCACCGGCGTGCTTGTGCAAAATCGGCTTGGTCGAACGCGCTAATGATTCGGCGGTACAGGCCGCTGGCAATGTTGTAAGTGCTGCCGATCGCACCTGTGGCTCCGGTGGCCAAAGCACCCAGCAACATTTCGTCACATCCCCAAACAACATCAAATCGACCGTCATCCAGTTCGCAACACTCCTGAAATTCGAACAGCTTTGTGTCGGTATACTTCAAACCGACAAGATTTTGAATCTTTTCGCCGCCGCGTTTCAAAAATTCAAGCACATCCAGATTCGAACCGGTCAGGGCCGGAATGTGGTAATAGTAGAATGGGAGATCCGGCGCGCCGCCGGCGACCTCGATCATGCAATCAGTCAATCCGCCGGCCGAACCGACTTTATGGTAGGACGGGCAAGTCGCCGAAATGATATCCGCGCCAATTTCCTGCGCGTGCCCGGCAAGCCCTCTCGCCTCGGCCAGACTATTGTGGCCGACCTGGACAATGACGGGCAGACGACCACCGGACGCCCGTACGAATGCTTCCGCGGTGGCCTTTCGTTCGGCGATCGTCAGGGACATGCCTTCACCCGTGCTGCCACAGACGTACAAACCGCTGACGCCGTTGTTGAACAAGTGTTCCACAAAAGGATCGACGATATCCAAATTCACCGTTCCGTCATCCCGCAACGGTGTGTACGTCGCTGCGACCAAACCAGAAAGTCTGTTCTTATGCATGATTGGATCTTATGATGGTCCGAGCCTGGTACAGATTGATGGTCATTGCCCGGCTTTCTTACCGGCGCGTTGTAAATCAACGACCGGTTTGGCTTCGGATTCTGGAATCCACCGTCGATGTGATTTGATCACGGGTGCATAGCGATGTTCGCCGGCCAGATTTATCCACTCGTCTGGATCGGCGTTGTGGTCATAAAGTTCTTCGCTGCCATCGGCGTATCGGATGTAACGCCAACGCTGACTTCGGACGGCATGATTCCCGGGCAGGTACGTCATCAACGCCGGACGAACCCATCGGGCCTGAGGATCCCGCAACAAAGGAACCACACTGTTTCCATCACACCGCGCATCGACAGGCAAACCACAAAGTTCAAGCAAGGTCGGATACAACACGGTCATGTCAACCGGACGATCACAACGCCCACCGGGAACCGCCACTCCTGGGGCCACCACGATGAAGGGAATGTGCGTCGCCTTTTCCCACAGCGCAAACTTCTCGATGTGGTCCTTTTCGCCCAGATGGAAACCGTGATCGGACCATAGCACCACAATCGTGTTGTTGCGGCGGGGACTTTGATCCAGTGCATCCAAGACTCGGCCAATTTGCGCATCGGCAAAACTAGCACATGCTGCGTAGGCCTGGACGAAGTCGTGATAGGAACCTTTCGCACGACGTTCCAGGTCCATCATGCCCCGCCAGAACCACGCTTTCTGTTGCAACAACGAATGGGCACCGTCTGGAAGATCGTTCCAATCGTTGGGATCGCGGACAGGAAGGCCGATGTTATCGTAAGCCGGAAAATACTCCGCGGGAGCAAAGAAGGGTGAATGCGGCTTGAAGATTCCGCAGACCAGAAACTGTGGCCCTCCATCGGAAGGCTGACGCAACGCATCGATGCAATAGTCAGCCGTGTGAACATCGATCGCATCGGATTCACGTGGTGGCCACGGCCCCCAATCGGTGTTCCGAGATCCGTATTCATCCGCTTGGTTCCGCTTTTCGCGTGGATACGACTGCGGACGCATCGGCTGGAAGTCATGGAACGAAGCACCATCGTGAAAGGCTCCGTCCAAATGATGATGAAACACTTTCCCCGCACCACGTACGTCATAACCGGCGGCCATGAACTGCTGCATGATCGTCCGACGACTGGGAACCGCTTGCCGCCAATCGCTCTTGTTGCCGTACACACCGGTGGTTGACGGTCGCAGTCCAGTCCAAGTCGCGGCCCGTGATGGATTGCAGGCCGGCGAAACACAGTAGGCTCGCGTGAACGACACGCCCCGCTTTGCCAAACGTTTCAAATGAGGAGTTTTGATGGGGGCGTTGGGATCCAACAGGGAAACCCAGTCGTTCATGTCATCGACAACGATTACCAAAACGTCGGGATTCGCTGTGTTGTTGCCCGTCGCCAAGGTCGCAGGCGTGCACCCAACGACCAGCACCATCCACGTCATCATTCGACATGCGGCTTGATACGATTGCATTGGGACTCCGTTTCATGGTCGGCCGGCAGACGATTTCGTCAAAGCGATGTGCCCACAATCGTATCGCGTCGAGAGACAGCACATCGCCATGACGCCCCGACAAGTTCGATTCGGGTGCAAAGCGAATTCCGTCGGCGCGTCAGACGCGGCAATCTGGGACAGGCCGCATAAACTTGCTTTCCGCCCGTTGGGCGAAGACAATGCGGGCTGATTTCCCGCACGTTCGCAGTGCCGTGGCGTCCCCCCGACGCATGGCCCGCGATTTCAATGAAAGCCCGCTGATGTCCCACCCCGATCAAAACAACGTCCTTTCACGCCGCCAAGCCATCGCCGGAACGGTGGGCGGTGCCGCCGCCGGCCTTGCCGCGACCACCAGTGTCACATCGGCCGATGAGAAGCCCGCCACGGCGACCGAGAATGTCGATGCCAAGCAAGGCCGGCTGAACCAATCGGTGTGCAAATGGTGTTACAAGATGTTTTCGCTGGAGGAAATGGCTGCCGCAGCCGCCAACCTTGGATTGGTCGGAATCGACCTGCTGGGACCGAAGGATTTCCCCACGCTGAAAAAGCACGGATTGATCTGCACGATGGTCAGTTCACACTCCCTGGGCAAAGGCCTGTGCGATACGAAGTATCACGACGAAGCGTTGGAAAAGATGAACGCGGCGATCGAAGCGACTGCAAAGGAAGGCTGGCGCAACGTGATCTGTTTCAGCGGCAACGCACGGGGTATCGATCGCGAAACCGGCATGAAGAACTGTGTGGATGCCCTAAAGAAGATCACCCCAGTGGCGGAAAAACACAACGTCATCCTGAACATGGAATTGCTGAACAGCAAAGTCAATCACCCCGATTACATGTGTGACAACAGCACCTGGGGCGTCGAACTGGTCAAACGCGTCGGCAGTGACAATTTCAAGTTGCTTTACGACATCTATCACATGCAAATCATGGAAGGCGACATCATCCGGACCATCCGCGAAAACCATGACGCGTTTGGCCACTACCACACCGGCGGCAATCCGGGACGCCACGAACTGGACGCCACTCAAGAACTGTATTACCCGCCGATCGCCCAGGCGATCGCTGAAACCGGCTTCGACGGCTACTTTGCCCATGAATTCATCCCCGCCGGCGATCCGCTTGCCGGACTGACCGACGCCGTTCGACAGTGCGTCGTCTAGCGACCGGTTGTTTTCTTACCGTATTGCTCGTTTCCCCATCACGTCAGGTTTGATTTATGGATCGTCGTCAGTTTCTGCGCGGATCTGCGACCGCGGCAACCACCGCGGCCATTGCTCGGTCGGCCCATGCGGCCGGAAATGATTCGCCACGCAAAGTCGGGCTGATCGGATCGGGCTGGTACGGCAAATGTGACACGTTGCAGTTGCTGAACATTGCACCGGTGGAGATCGTTTCGGTCTGTGACGTCGATTCGCAGATGCGCGAGGAAGCGGCGGACCTGTTTGCCAAACGCCAAGCCTCGGGCAATCGTCCGAAAACCTATGGCGATTTCCGCAAGCAGTTGGCCAATCACCAACACGACATCGTCATCATCGGCACGCCGGATCATTGGCATGCATTGCCCATGATCGCCGCGGTCGAATCCGGTGCCGACGTGTACGTCCAAAAACCCACGGGCGTCGACGTGATGGAAAGTAAGGCGATGCTGGATGCCGCGCGAAAGCACGACCGTGTCGTTCAGGTGGGGACGCAACGACGTAGCACGCCACACCTGATCGAAGCCAAACAAAAGGTGATCGATGCGGGGCTGTTGGGTGACGTCGCCTATGCCGAAGTTTGCTGTTATTACCACATGCGTGCCAAAGGCAATCCGCCGGACCAACAGCCGCCGGCGAACCTGGATTACGACATGTGGACCGGGCCGGCCCCGATGCGCCCGTACAACGAATGGGTGCATCCCAGACGTTGGCGGGCATTCATGGAATACGGCAACGGCATTGTTGGCGACATGTGTGTGCACATGCTGGATTTGGTTCGCTGGCAATTGGACTTGGGGTGGCCCAAACGCATCAGCAGCACCGGTGGAATCCTGGTGGATACCGAATCAAAGGCGAACATCTCGGACACCCAAACCGCCACCTTCGACTTTGACGGGCTGGATGTCGTGTGGACACATCGGACTTGGGGATCACCGCCCGATCCGGAGTATCCCTGGGCCGCCATTATCTATGGCACCAAGGGCACGCTGAAACTTAGCGTGCACAAATACGACTTCATTCCACGTCAGGGCGGCGAACGCTTGCACGGTGAACCGCTGATCGAAACCGACAAGTATCCGACCGACCTGACGGACAAAGAAAAGTGGCGTTTGGAATTACATGTCGCTTCGGCGATTCGCGGACACATGCAGAATTTCCTTGACTGCATCGACGATCGCAGTCGTCCGGTGGCCGATATTGAACAAGGCCACATCAGCAGTGCGTCGTGCATCATGGCAAACGAGGCGATGGAACTGGGACGCACGCTGGAATTTGACCCCGCGACGCACACCATCGTTGGGGATGATGAAGCGACCGCGCGGCTGGCACGTGCTTACCGCGAACCTTGGCAGCACCCGCATCAAGGGTAGTATCCTCGGTGCACTGACATTAGGACTTGGTCCACCGGACCGTCGATCCGCTGGCCATCGCGACGATGATTTCGTCGCGATGGAAACGATTTGAGAGTCGGCGAATCTCGATCAAGCGCCGGCCGGGTCTTTGCCGTCGACCCAAGGGCCTTCCAGCTTTTGGTAATCCGGATCAAAGATCTTGGATCCCGTGTCGCCGGCTTCCCAGCCCGGAACATGCTCGGGCTTGCCACGTTGGTGCGACCGGTCTTCCCAACGCTTGGCCCATGAACCATCGGCTTCGGAAACCGCCATTTCATCGCCGTCAAAGCGGTACACCTTGCCTTGGCGATAGCTGCGTGCCCCCAAGTTGACGATCACAATTGCGGCGGCACCCAAGTCCGGCGTGTTGTTGCACAGTTGGGGATCGTTCGCGACCATCGCATCGATCCAGTTTTGAAAGTGAGCGTGATTCTTGTTTTCCGGCATCCGCTGATCGGGACGAATGATCTGCGGTTCATAGGGAACTTCCTTGGGACTGATGTGCGTCACCTGAGGTCGTTCGGGGACAAACGTGAACTGGTCAAAGTCTTCTTGGTTGCCAAACACGAACGATCCATGGTGACCGCGAATGACTTGCTTGATCGGCGTTTCTGATGACGCCATGGTCGCAGTGACCAAGCCTTGAACGCCCTCGTTAAATTCCGCCACGACCGTTGACACGTCGGGAACGTCGCGGCCGTCATATTCCAGATAGATCCCGCCCGAACCAGTCACACGCGCCGGATATCGCAGCCCGGTCGCCTTCAACATCGTCGTCGTTCGGTGAACGAACAGATCGGTGAACATGCCGCTGCCGAATGGCCAGAATCGACGCCATTGGCGATAAACCGCGCGGTCAAATGGCACTTCTTCGGACAAGCCATCGTCCACCCCCAGGAACCGTCGCCAGTCGATATTGCTGGGATTCATTTCCTTGGTCAATTCATAGTACCGCCACTGACCGAGATCCGAGTTGCGGAAGTATTCGGTCTGATACATCAAAACCTTGCCAAGCTGGCCGGCACGGATCAATCGATTGGCGTGATCCCAAACGGGTAAGCTGGTCGACTGGACACCGACTTGCATGACGACGCCGGTCTTTCGCCAAACCTTGACCAAGTCGATGGCTTCTTCAACCTTTTTGACCATCGGTTTTTCACAGTACACATTGATGCCCGCCTGCATGGCTTCGATCGCTTGCTTGGCATGCCAGTGATCCGGCGTACCGATGCAGACGGCGTCCAAGTTTTCCTTAGCGTACATGTCGCGAAAATCGACGTGCTGGGCCGGTTCGTTGCCCAAGTTGGACTGAATGTATTTCGCAGCCTTTTCACGGTTGACGTTGTAGACGTCGCAAACGGCAACCAATTCGATCGGTGCGCCTTCTTTTGCCAGCTTCGTCAAGCTTTTGACATGGGCTCCGAAACCACGACCTCCGACACCCACGAAACCGATCCGCATCTTTGAATTTGCATCGGCCATTGCACGTCTGGGAAACGCCAGTGCGGCGGTTCCCGCGGCCAACAAGCCGGCGGATGTCTTGGTGAATTGACGGCGATTGGTACTCAGGTGGGACGAATCGTTTTTCATGGCGGGCCAGAACGCAAAAAAGGGGGCGGGAAAGAATTAATCCGGTGGGATTGGGCGGGTCAACGGTGCGAATCGGCAGGCGAACGTTCGCCAACGACAGCCACACGGTGATGCCGGTCATTGTAAAACAAACCGTGCCGCTTGTTTCGTTTTCTATGCCACCACGTTGCCGGAGCCCACCGTGAACCCAGTCACCCGTCACCGGAACCATCGATTGATTTTGCCATGTGCCGCGGCAGCGGGTCTCTGGTGGCTTTGCCTGGGCGGGGCAGGGCAACCGTTGTGTGCCGAAATGCCACAGCGAAGACCCAACATCCTGTGGATCGTGGGCGAAAACTTTGGTTTGGATTTCCAGTGCTACGGCGCCAAGAACGTCCAAACACCGAACGTCGACGCAATGGCCGACAGGGGAGTCCGCTATGTCAATGCGTTTTCCACGTCACCGGTCTGTGCCCCCAGTCGCAGTGCGTTCATGACCGGGATGTACCAAACGACCACGGACACCCATCACATGCGGTCGCATCGCGACGACGGATTTCGATTGCCCGAAGGCGTCCGGCCGATCACCCATCGATTAAGCGATGCGGGTTACTACACCGCGAATATCACCAACATCGGTGATGCCGTGGTCGGCACCGGCAAACTGGATTTGAATTTCACCGCAGAAGGCCCGCTGTATCACACCGAAAATTGGGACACGCTGAAGTCGCATCAACCGTTCTTCGCGATGATCAATTTGCCCGAGGCCGAATACGACATCTACGATCGTCGATCAGCCGAAAAGGATCGCGTCGTCTGGGTCGGTGAACAGTGGCATCCGAAAGTCGCAACCGAGCAGAATGTCAGCCCGCCTCCCTATTACCCAGATCATCCCGTCGTCCGTCAAGAATGGGCCCGCTACCTGAACAGCGTCTCCGGTGCAGACATTCGTATCGGGAAGATCTTGGATCGCTTGCGGACCGATGGCATGGAAGATGACACGGTCGTGATTTTCTTTGGCGACAACGGTCGATTGGAAGCCCGGGGCATCCACTGGGTCTGGGACTCGGGTATCCGAGTCCCGCTGGTCATCCAATGGGCGGCCAACCACGAGCCCCCGATTGGATTTGCAGCAGGACAACAACGCGACGAAGTGGTCAGCTTGATCGACCTGACGGCGACCACGCTGTCCATCGCCGGCATCAAACCACCCATCGTCATGCAGGGCCGTCCACTGTTTGGCTCGATCGACCAACCGGAACGTCGCTATGCGTTCAGTGCGCGAGACCGAATTGATGAAACCGAGATCACGCAACGCAGCGTTCACGACGGACGGTATCACTACATCCGCAACCTGACCCCGGGAACGGGGTTCGCAACACTGAATCGCTACAAAGAAAAATGCTTCTTGGTCAAGCCACTGATGCGTGACCTGCATCAACAGGGTCTGTTGATCGGCCCCGCAGCAGAACTGATGAAACCGATGCCGGCCGAGTCGTTGTATGACACACAAGCCGACCCCCATGAGATCAACAATCTGGCCGAATCAGACATCGCCGAGCATCGCGAAACGCTGATTCGCATGCGGACCGCCTTGCAGATATGGATGACCGAAACGGGGGACCGGGGCTGGATCGCCGAACCACGCGACGTCGTCGCACCGTTCGAGAAAGAAATGCACGACTGGTTCGGCACGCCGGCGTGGGCCCGATAGCGTGCCAGCCGAGTTCCCAGCAGAGCCTGAGGGCCGGCGCGGAATGCAGCCTTTGCGTCCCCACGCCGGAACGTACCGCAAAACGCTCGGGTTGGACCGGCAAAAAACGTGCTTTTCGCTGCTGAAATTTCTTGCATCGTTTCCTGCGTTTAAGCATTGTGCTATTGAGAACTATTATCAAGAATTTGGTCAGACGCTAGCCAGCCAGTGGAGTATGGGGGTTGCGGTGGATCCGGTCGCGATTGGGCCGGCTTCTTTCTCCTGCAACTTGCAAACGGTCCCAGCAAGCGACGCGCAAGCTGCCGCCGATCCGATTTTTCGGACGTCGGCAGAAGCTTTGAACGTTGTCTTACGCCAGGAAAGGACCACCCAAGATGCGCCGCCGTCTATTTTTTGTTGCCCGCCCGTTGACCAAATCCAATGGCGGACGTCCACCTCGATCTGGATTCACCTTGGTGGAACTGTTGGTGGTCATTGCGGTCATCGGCATCTTGGTCAGCCTGCTTCTGCCCGCGGTTCAGTCGGCCCGGGAAGCATCGCGGCGGATGAGCTGCGGGAACAACATCCGACAGCTCGGCTTGGCGATGCAGAACTATCATTCGGCATTCAAGCGTTTTCCCGGGATCGGCCAGAACATCAACAATGGTTGGTCGCTGCACGCCCAGCTGTTGCCCTATGCCGAACAGAGTCAGGTGGCCGACCTGATCGATTATCGCATTCCGTTGGGGCGATCGACCGACGGGTTCAATTCGCCGCATGATGAAACGGCGAAAATTGCGATTCCGTTTTTGAATTGCCCAGGTGACACCACCGAGGTTGTCAAGCAAGTCGTCCAGCCGGCCCGACGTGGCCCATCGATCGTGATAGATGCTGCGGGTGTGAACTACTTTGTCAACGTCGGCTCGGGTACCGACAGTTACGTCGACTATGGCCAGCCCACCGACGGAATCACATGGGTCGGTGCTCGCACCGGATTCCGCGACGTGATCGACGGAACCAGCAACACCATCATGTTTGCCGAAACGTTGATGGGTCCGGGAACCGAGGCACCGACCGTAGTCGATCCGAACCATTCTCGTTCGCTGATCGCTGGTGGGCAGGGCCGCAGCGTGACGGACATGATGAACTTCCGTGATCAAGTCATGTCCCAAGAAGCCAACGCTTTCATCACCACTCACAACAGCTGGGACACACGCCGCGGCAGTGTCTGGATCTCTTCGTTCGGCAGTGGTGGTGCCGCGATCAATGGCTGGCACACTCCCAATTCCCGATATCCCGACTTGGGCATACGTGCATTCATCGCGAGAGGCCCACGCAGCAATCACCCGGGCGGCGTGATGGTCGCAAATTGTGACGGAAGCGTCACGCTGTTATCAGAGCATGTCGATCTGGACGCCTATCGAGCGATGTGGACCCGCAACGGCCGTGAAGTGGTGGCGGCGCAATAGCCCGGTTCACAGTGACGATTACTCCACACCGTTTACCACCAATCGGTTGTGTTTTCTTCCAGTCATCCCGTTTTCACAAATCCGTCAGTCAACCATGTCAGCGACTTTAGATAACCCACCGACTCGGTCGACTTCGCCAAAGGTTGATTGCGTTGTCGCCGAGGCACAGGACAACGCCGACCAGACTCCTCGCCGCACACCAAAGAGGAAGACGCTGGGGCAAAAGATCGGCAAGTCGCTCGTGATGGGAATGCGGCGCGTCCATCTTTACAGTGGAATCTTCATGTTTCCATTCGTTTTGCTGTACGGCTTCAGCGGCTGGTTCTTTAACCATCCGCGATATTTCCGTGACGGCGAAGTCACCAAGTTTTCGGTGGTTCCGGCCAAAGCCGACGGCCCCGGCGTTGTCCTTCCGTCGGCCGATGATTTGGCCGAAGCGGTGATTGAAGAAATGAATCTGGAATCATTTCTTTACGGTGGCCCGGAAATCATGTTGTCCGCGGAAAAGCGTCCGGCCTACAGCGGCTTTCTGACGTACACCGTCAATAGCGACGAGGCCACGCATGACATCAGCGTCAATCCGGTGACCGGCACTGGCGAAATCCGCAGCACTCCGGTGCAAGCGGCTGACGACTCCAAGCCCGCGGCCAAACCGAATCCGATGGCGGCGATTCAACGTGCGGAGCTTTCCGATAATCCGATGGAGGAAGTCCGCCAAGCCATTCCCGGTCTGCTGGACCATTTGGGACTCTCATCGGGTGAAGCCTTCGGCGGACGTCGCGCCCCCAACTTGGTCTTTGCGGCCGAAGCGGACGGGGTTCCCTGTTTGGTGACTTACAACCTTGGCAACAATTCGATCAGTTCCATCCGGCAAGACGCGCGCCCATCGATGGACACGATGAATCTGATGCGTCGAATGCATTTGGCACGCATGTACACCCCGCAGATGGACATCCGCTGGGTCTGGGCTTTGGTCGTCGACGCGATGTTTGTGTCGATGGTGTTTTGGGGCATCTCGGGTTTGTTCATGTGGTGGCAAGTCAAACGCACCCGATGGCTGGGCGGCGGTTTTTTGATCGCCAGCCTGGTTTTCACGTCGGTGATCGTTGTCGGAATGCACGACAACCTGACCCAGGGTGGCTCCCGACGTGGTGGCGGAGGTCATGGATCGTCGTCTGCCGCAGCGACCGAACACATCGCTACCTCCCATCGCTGATTTCTGTCCCATTTCTGACCGATACTTCTTTCTTGCTGCGGCGTTTATCCCTTGGTGCACCATGACACTCATCACGGCCCCGGACACACTGCAAATTCTTTCACCGATGTTTCGTTCCTGGAGTTCCGTCACCAAGTTGATTGCCACCTTGATCGCTTTAGGGCTGATCGCGGGTGCGACCATCGCGTGTGCACAGGGTTCCGCCCCAGAAACCGTCGCGAAGCAGCAAACGACGCGGAATCAGGACGCTGCCGAATCAGCCATTGATGAGATCGCACACCACCTGACGTCCGCAATCGCGGAGGCTGGCGGTGACGCAGAGCAGGGCATTCGTTTGATCGATTTGGTCAGACAAGTTCGGCCCCTCGGTTACGGCAAACCCGGCGATTCGTCATCGTCGGGACGTGGCCAAGCATCCGGTCGCAATCGTGGGGGTGGCAACCGCGGCGGTGGTTCCGGTGGGAATCGCGGCGGCGGACCTCCCACAGACGAGGCGTCGTTGAGAGCACGTTTCGATTCGATGGATAGAGACCGAGACGGCCTTTGGAAAGGCGACGAGATCAACGCTTACATGAGTTCTCATCCGGCGTCGTCCGACGGCGAGGTCAGCTTTGAGGAATACCAAACTGCCTGGAAAGAACTGCGATCCGGTGGCGGACAACGGGGTGGCGGCGCGTCGGGAGGATCGATGCGACAAGGCGGTGGCGGCCATAGCCATCACGGTGGTGGTGGTCATGGTGGCGGCCGCGGTCGGCACGGTGGCGGAGCACCTCGGCAGACAGCCGAACAGGTCGCATCGGCGGACGCACTGTTTTTGGCTTCGCTGGATCAAGATCGTGACCGCACGATCACCGGAAACGAGATCCGAAAAGCCGTCGAAGCCGACGTCCGTGCCACCTTGGACGAGCTATCCACCAACGAAGATGGCGAGAGCGTCGATATCAACCCGATCCGCTTGGAACGTCGACTGTCAGCCAAAGTCCGCCGTGCCCGCGCGTTGCGCGCCGGTTTGCTCTTGAAAGTTTCTGGCGACGCGGATGATTCAGTCGACGCTTTGATTTTAGACCCTGTCGTTGCCAAACCGGACATGCGGCAATCGATCTGGCAGACGCTAGCCGATGGACAGCAATCGACGAAAACGGATCGTTTGTACCAGCGTTTGACGCGTTTGTCCGAAGATCAATTCGAAGCATTGTTCGAAGATTGACTGCTTTGCCATCACGGTCGTGATCACAGCGGCGGTAATTCGTAGATCGCGTAGGTGTCATTGGTTTCCGGATCGCGTGGATACACCTGGACCAATGGCAAGTGTTGCCCGCAGACGCGGCGGTCGACCAACATGTAACGCACGCCGTATTTCCGGCGATACTCACGTAGCTTGGAATACTGGATCGTGACTCGCATGGTGCCAAGCCGCTGAGGAAAGACATCGCGAAACCGTTGTTCCCACTGGATCAATGATTCCGCATCCTGTGGAACGTCTTTAAAGTTCACCACCTCGCCCCGCTGGGCGTACCACTTGAACGTCTGCTGATGCCGCGGCGTCAAAAACACTTCGCCCGTGTCGGTGCTGTAGCGGATGAAGTCACAAACCTTCAGCCAATCCGCAAAGACTTTGCGTTGCACATGAACCGGAGCGTGCGGGTCATAGCCCAACAATCGATTGCTGGCCGACGGCGGAACCCCCAGCGCAACCCGCCGATACGTCGTCTGCGTTGCCAGCACGATCGCAATGGTGATCAATATCAGTGCGATCAACGTTGCTGGACGGCGTCGACTGATCATCCCACCGCCGGCTTCGTCGCTTGCCCGCAGCGATGACACCATCACACCGGTGGTCGCCACACCTAACTGCAGTGGCACCATCACATCGGTCATGCGAAACCAATAGTATCGCAGCACGCTTGCTTTGAAATCGGATCCAAACCAGGGCGCCACATCCACGAACCAGCCGATCAATGCGATCAATACGGTTCCCGACGTGAATATCGACAGACGTCGGATCACACCATTGGCATGCGATTGGTTTCCATCGGAAAATCGCAAACGTCGATCGTAGATCCATGTCATCACCGCGGCGATTGCGATCAGCCCTAAATGCCGCGTAAACCAGTGGGCGGGAAAACTGCTGGACAGTAAATGGTGGGGCAGACGAACGTAGACGTAGATCTTCGCCGCTTGAACGGACAATTCCTGTGGTTGGTGAATCGTCAGCCAAAGCGCCGGAACCAACCCCGCCAAGGCTACCAAACCACCGATGAACAACCCCGGCTGGAAAATGCGCGGCAGGGGAATCGACATCGATGCCAGGGGGCGATGCCAAATCGGTCGCTGCGTCAGCCCCCAAACCAGCATCGCCGACAACACGCTCCATCCGCCGACCAAAACGTGGAACGCCGACGATGCGCCCATGAATATCCAACAGCGATTCCACTGTTGCCGCACCATCGCGGTGATCCCAAACAGCAGCAAACCGTAAGCAGGGATCTTTGCCTCGGTGCCACCGAACACCCATTCGCCGGCCAAGTTCGCGCGTTCAATTCCGACGGCCCACAGAACCAAGACGGTCCATGCAAACCAAGGTCGGCCGAACACCGCGCGGCACAACCGTTGAAGCCCGGCGGCCAATAGTGCCCATCCGATCCACCTCGCGATCCAGGCCGTCGTTTCCAGGCTGAAGAACTTGGTCAGCCAACCGAACACCCAATAGAAAGTGGCATGTGCCTTGCCCGATGCGGCGAACAGGTCGCCCGAGCACCAATCCGGATTCCAAAAGTTCTTTGCTTTGACCAGGTAATGGGCTTCGTTGACCATCGGGGGCAAATCGCCGCTGAATCCAAAGATCAGCAGGGTCAACAGCAGCCATTCGGAACCATCGACCGCCCAGCGGAACGGGGAATCGTCGACAGACCGGGTGGGAACGTTTTTCAGCTTCGCAGCCATCTTCACAGGCCGGCTACCTTTGGATTGGCCGGCTATTTTTGGATGTCATACTCGGCAATTTTTCGATAAGCCGTCGCACGACTGATTCCCAACATTTTGGCGGCCTTGGGAACGCTGCCTTCGCTTTTTTCCAAAGCTTGTCGGATCAATCGCCGTTCCCATTCGTCGATACGCAGCGTGTCCAAGCGGCTGATCCCCGCGTCGCGCAGCCCTAAATCGTCGGCTTGGATCATCGGATCGTCCGCCATCACAACCGCACTATCAATGACGTTCCTTAATTGCCGGACGTTCCCAGGCCAGGGGTATTCGTGCATCCGGTCGCGTGCGTCTTCGGACAAACGTAATTTCAGCCGACCATGCTGGCGACAGAAATGGGCCAAGAAGTGATCGATCAACAGATCCAGATCACTTTCGCGTTCACGCAGCGGTGGGACGAACAATTCAAAAACGCTGAGTCGATAAAACAGGTCTTCGCGGAAATGGCCTTCGCGGACAAATTCAGCCAAGTCGCGATTGGTCGCCGCGATCACCCGCACATCCACCAACACTTGTTCGGTCGCACCGACGGGCAAGAACGGATGGCCTTCCAAGATTCGCAACAGCTTCGCTTGACCTTCCAAAGTCAGTTCGCCGATTTCGTCCAAAAACAGCGTTCCGGTGTGGGCTTGTTCGAACCAACCGACGTGATCGGTATCGGCGCCGGTGAAGGAACCCTTCTTGTGACCGAACAACTGGCTTTCAATCAGATCCTGTGGAATCGCGGCACAGTTGACCGTCAACATCGGTCGATCGGCACGCGGGCTGGCGCGATGAACCGCCCGCGCGACCAGTTCTTTTCCGCTGCCTGATTCGCCGCGGATCAACACCGATCCGCTGGCGCGACCGACCCGGGTGATTCGTTCTTTCAACCGAGTCATTGCGTCACACTGACCAATCAACTCGGGGCCTTCGGCATTGCGTTCGGCCAAGTGGGCGCGTTCGACCGCCAACGAATGTGTCTTTTGATATTGGACCAAACCGATCGCCAATAACCGCGATGCCGCCACGACGAAATCATAATGCTGGTGATCGAACGCCGATTCATCACGGAACATCGCCAGCATTCCGATCGCGTTGTCGTCGATGGACAGCGGACAAACAATCACATCCGACCATGGCTTGCCGTCGGCCGCCTTGATTTCGCCACGCACCTTCGGATCGTATTCGCGATCGATCCACATCGGATCGCTGCTGCGTTGAATGCGTCGGATCAGCCGTCGGCTAAGTTGCAGGCGTTTGTGCGAATCCTTGGGATAGCTGGATTGCGGAACCAGCCGTCCTTCGTGTGTTTCGTGATACAGGGTGACACCCGATGCGGCGGTGCGATCGCGCAACAGTTCCAGCACCGTTTCGATGGTGTCGACGCCACTGGAACCCGACATCAGATTCAGACTTAACTGGTACAAATCCAGTAGGTATTCCGTCTGTGCCAGCTTGTTGATCGGATCGACCTCCCGATCCTGCAAGCGTTCTTTCAGATCATCGGGATCGGCAACCCAGGTTTGTTTGATCGATGATTCTTCGACATCTTCCGCGTCGCCTTCGACCAATTGCAGATCCGTTTCGCCGATCGTGATGATCGACTTGTCCAGCAGCCGAGCGGTGTCCGCTTTCTGGCCATTGACCAGGGTACCGTTTCGGCTGCTGGTGTCGCGAAGATGCCAATTCCCGTCTTCGAAAAAAACGACGGCATGGAACCGCGAACTCATCGGATCGGTCAGCAAGATTTCACAGCTGGTGCCACGTCCGATATGCGCAGGTCGGGACGGATCGAGGGTGTAATTTCGATCTTTGTCGGGACCCGATCTTGCATGCAGGATGGCGAACATGACTCATTCATGCTGATGTAAGCTTGCTGTGGCGGTCATCATAGGTGGCCGAATCGATCCTGGCGACGGCAAAGCGGGCCGGTTGGGGGGTGCATCACCATGGGCCTCGTGTTCGCGGGATCAAAACGAACCTTATCCATGGTCCATCTAGACGCATCATCGCGTCATCTTGTTCGTCGTTACGCCCCCCGCCTGCATGCATCAACCATGCCACTGAGGGTCCGTTTTTTCGACAAAGGCTTGGATTCCCTGGGCGGCGGTTTCGTGGCTGCAACCGGCAGCACCGGCGGCGGCGGCAGCGGAAATCTGGCTGATCAGTGCTTCACCGATCGATTCATTGATCACACGTTTGGTGGCTTGGATCGCGGCGGCAGGCCCCTGGGTGCAACGCCGCGCCCAGTCGCAAGCGGCCACCCAGATTTGTTCGGAATCCACCGCATGGCAGGCGATGCCGCGGGCAACGGCGGCTTCGGCATTTATGGCATCGCCCGATAACGCCATCTGCGAAGCGAGCGCCCCGCCGTGGCGAAACGCCAAAAGAGATGCCGTGATGCCGCCGACCAAACCGTGACGGATTGCCGGCGCCGACAGGGTCGCCCCGTGGCTGAGCACCATCAAGTCACTTGCCAAAGCCAGCGATAGACCGGCACCAGCGGCCAGACCGTCGACCGCGGCGACCACCGGTTTTGGAAAGCGCAAGACGACTTCAATCGACTCGGCCCATTGACGCCAATACTGGTGCGACTGGGCCAGAGATTCCGATTCAGGAAGCTCGTTGATCTCTTTCAAAACCCCCAGGTCCAATCCGCTACAAAAATCGGATCCGGCGCCGGTCAGCACGACCGCCCTGACGCGTTTTTCTTGATGAACATCGGAAAACGCTTGGTTCAGGTCTTCCAATAGCCCGGGACTGAGCGCGTTTCGAACTTGGGGCCGGTCCAAAACGATCGTTGCGATTTCTTCGTGAACTTTGACATCAACGTGTTGCAACGTTGCGGTCCCCCTGGGATGACAAATGGCTTCGTGACGGCAAGATCGGTGGCGACGGCATCGCCACGTTGCTGTGGCGATTGTAGATGGTCGATCAGCCGATCAGTGCGTCATCAAAGAATTCATCAGCGCTTCGCTGGGTTGGCGAATGGTCAACACACGCGGCTGGGTGTCGGGTTGGTCGGGATCGCGAATGATCACGATCACTTCGCGACGGTCTTGGCCGGCCGGACTTGCCAGGGCCGACGGCTGAACAATGCCCGCGTCAAATCCTCCTGCCGGTGCATCCAGTGCCGCCAACCGGACCGGTGGTTCGGCGGCCGGTGAACCACCGGCTGGTACGGTCGCGGAAAATTGATTCGTTGGGGCGACCGCCGTGCCGGCATCGCCTTGGGCCAGATGTGTCAGATTCACGCGTTCCAATTGCCAGTGAATCGAGCCCGGTCCGGTATAGATGCCGACATCACTTTTGTAGTCCGCTGCGTTGCAGACGCCGATCAAACATCCGTTCTGGTCGAACAATCCACCACCGCTGCGACCGTCGATCGGTGCACCGTCGATTTCCAGATTGCTGACACCCAAATGTTGGTTGTACTTGTCGACCCCGGTGATGCGGGTATCACGCCGCGAGGGATCGGCACCACGGTCGCATCCGAAACTGAAAGCGGCTTGTCCGGTGGTGACCTTTTGGCTGTGCTTGATGACCTTGACCGGTTGGATGTTGATCCCCGGCTGGATCGCCACCACGGCGATGTCACGATCTTCTGCGTCATAGTCGACCAATTGGCCGGGCACGGTTTTGGTTTCGCCGCCGACGAACAGATCAACTTCGATCCGGCCTTCGCCGTCGGTATCGCGGAACAGGTGACCGCAGGTCATGACCAGCGATTCCGCACCGTGCGAATCGATGATCGTTCCGGTGCCAACGCCAAAGCCATGGCCGTCATAAACACGTAATCGAACCGTTGCGGCGCGAGCACGTTCCACCGCATCGGCCATCGTGACGTTCGGCATGGTTTCGGACATCGTGTTGCCGGCTGTGGCAACGGATGGCACGTTTTGCGGTCGAACGTCGGACCGTCCGAAGGCGGCCAAGCGTGGCGGGTTTGTTGCCCCCGGACCGGCCGCAGCCAGACGCGTTCGAGGAGTGTCGGCGAATTCAGCCGCCCGTGGCGGTGCGGCGGATTGCTGGGAACCGGTTGGGATGTGGGGTCCACCGGGATTGGTTTGCAAGGCTTGACGAAGTTCGTCGATGCTGTGGCTGCCGACCAAGCGTGTGACTTCTTTGCCGTCGGCGATGACCAGATAGGTTGGCGTTTGGCGGACGCCGTAGCGGCGGACCAAATGCGGTTCGCTGGACACGTCGACGCGGCGGATCGCAACGCCCGATCGTTCCAGTTGTGCCAGCACGGGCTTCATCGTTTCACAGTGCTGGCACTGCTTGGACGTGAATTCCACCAAGATGGCGTTGGCCGATACCGACAGCATCGACAACCAAGAAATAGCGACGGACGCTAGCGCGAACTTGATACCAGTCAAGGTCGTCCCTCCCTGGACGCATTGGACGGCGTGTCGTCCGCACGAGTTTCGGCGAAACGACGCGATTCGAGGTCGGCGTACCCGAATCCGCACCATGATGTGGTCATCCTGACCGGTGGGATCGGCACCGAGGCGATCCTGCCTGATGTCCGTCGATCGCCACAAGGGCAATGAGCGTGACTTGAGTTTTTTTCCAGTTTCACGGATTGTTTTTCGATCTTTTCCCCGATCGACCGGTTTGCGAACGCCACCGTCATCCCCCGCCTTGGAAGGCATTGCATGCAACGACACCCGCGGCCAGTGCGAGGGCTGGGTTGCATCGACCAAGCCGGATGAACGCCGCACAAGACACGTCGTCGCTTTGTCTCTGGATCGCTACAATCCGCCGGTTCCGTGCCCAGATCTTCCCATTCATTTCCACCACAACGCCCAAACTTGTCATGACACGACGTCTGTTGGTCACCAGCGCGTTGCCCTATGCCAACGGTCCGATTCACATCGGGCACTTGGTCGAATACATCCAGACCGATATCTGGGTCCGCTTTCAAAAGCTGATGGGCAACCGCGCGATTTACATGTGCGCCGACGACACCCACGGCACGGCGATCATGATCCGGGCGAAGGCCGAAGGACGCAGCGAAGAAGCGTTGATTGCCAGCATGAGCGAGGCTCACCAACGCGACTTCGCCGGCTTTGACATTCGGTTTGACCATTACGGCAGCACCCACAGCGAAGAAAACCGCCAGCTTTGCCATCAGTTCTGGGAATCCCTTCGCAAGGCCGGGCTGATCGCCGAACGCAGCATCGAACAACTGTACGACCCCGAGGCGGAGACGTTTCTGGCCGATCGCTTCGTGCGTGGCACTTGTCCAGTGTGTGGGCTGGAGGATCAGGCGGGGGACAACTGCAACAACGGCCACACCTATTCGCCCACCGAATTGATCGATCCCAAAAGCACCCTCAGCGGTGCGACGCCGGTGCTGAAGGAAGCGACGCACCTGTTCGTGGAATTGGAAAAGCTGCACGACTTCTTGAACGACTGGGTTGATTCGGCCGATGCCTTGCAAAGCGAAACGGCGAACTACCTGAAAGGCTACTTTCTGTCGGCGGGACTGAAGGACTGGGACATCAGTCGTCCGGCACCCTATTTCGGGTTTGAGATCCCCGACGCACCAGGCAACTACTGGTACGTCTGGTTCGACGCCCCGATCGGTTACATCGCGTCGACCGCCCAGTGGTGTGCGGCCAACAACGAAACGCTGGCCGATTGGTGGCAAAGCGACGACTGTGAAGTGCATCACTTCATCGGCAAAGACATCACTTACTTTCACACACTGTTTTGGCCGGGGATGCTAAAGACGGCGGGATTCAGTCTGCCGACCAAAGTGCATATCCACGGCTTTTTGAACGTGGACGGCAAAAAGATGTCCAAACGCGACGGAACGTTGGTCGCGGCGGAAACCTACTTGAAACACTTGGACCCCAGTTACCTGCGTTACTTCTATGCAACGAAACTGACGTCGCGGGTCGAAGATTTGGACTTGGGGTTGGATGAGTTTGCGGAAAAGGTCAACAGCGACTTGGTCGGCAAAGTCGTTAATCTGGCCAGCCGCGTTGGCAAGTTCGCCGCCAAACTGGGCCTTAGCAAAACGTATCCCGATGATGGTGGGTTGTTCCAAGCCGCCGCGGCGAAGGGCAAGGACATTGCCGATGCCTATGAACAATGTGAATACGCCAAAGCCATGCGTTTGATCATGGAATTGGCCGACGCCGCCAATCCGTTCGTCGAACATGCCAAGCCGTGGGAGATGAAAAAGGATCCGGAGCGGGAAGACGAGCTTCGTGACGTTTGCACGGTTGCCCTGAACCTGTTCCGCCAATTGGCCATCTATTTGTCCCCCGTGTTGCCGAAGCTGGCACAGCAGTGTGGCGAATTGCTGAATGATCCGATCACGTCGTGGGAACAATCGCAAACGCCGTTGGTCGGTTCCCCGGTCAACAAATTTCAACGCATGATGAACCGCGTCCAAGTAGAGGATTTGCAAAAGATGATCGACGAAGGAAAACAAGAATCGGCCGCTGACGAAAAGCCCGTCAATCCGTTTGGCGATTCCGACCAGCCGCTGCAGGACGAACCGATTGCCGATGAAATCACCATCGACGACTTCGCCAAAGTGGACTTGCGGGTCGCTCGTGTTTTGTCGGCCGAACAGGTTCCCGAAGCGAATAAATTGCTGAAGTTGACCCTGGGGCTTGGCGGTGACGAAACGCGTCAAGTCTTCGCCGGCATCAAAGCCGCCTACGAACCGGAAAAGCTGGTCGGTCGTTTGGTCGTCATGGTCGCCAATTTGAAACCGCGTAAGATGCGATTCGGGCTGAGCGAAGGCATGGTGACCGCGGCCGGCCCCGGTGGCGCGGACGTCTTCGTCCTAGGAGTCGACGACGGCGCTCTGCCAGGGCAACGCGTTCACTGATCGGCGACATGGCCCATGAAGATTCGCCCGGCCTGTGTCGATGACGCCAGCGAAATCGCAGAGATCTATAACCACTATGTTTCGGCCGGCGGATCAACGTTTGACACGATCCGCTGGACCGAAAGCGTGGTTCGGCGTTGGATCCCGCCAAAGCCACCGGGCGGTTGGTATGTCGCGGTCGACGATGACGCGACGGTGATCGGCTGGACCACATTACGACCGATCAGCCAGCGTGAGGGGTTTCGGCACACGTGCGAATCGGCCATCTATCTTTTGCCGGCCGCCCAAGGACGTGGCATCGCCGATCCGCTGCAAAACGCGATCTTTGATCATTGTCGACGCCATGGCGTCCATCACGTGATGGCACGGATCATCGCGGATAACCAGCGTAGCGTGGCGTTTCACCAACGTCACGGCTTTGAAACGGTGGGCATCCAAAAGGAAGTCGGCTATCTGAATAAGCGTTGGGTCGATTTGGTCGTGATGCAGTTGCTGGTCGACATCCCGATCGATGATTGATGCGGACCGCGGCACGCGATCGCGCGTGTCATGGGGTGATAGCGACCGCGATTTCGCGAAACACCGTCATGAAAGTCCCGCCCAAAGATCCCTACGAATCATTGTGCCGGCACAGCCCGACGGCTCACTCACCCCACCGTGTTTGGGGTAAGATCGCGGTTGGCAATCGAAGTGCCGTCACTGGGCGATGGCATGTCGCGGGTCTGACACGCCGAAAGGAATGCACGTTCGATGGATGAATCAATAGTCGATACGGATCAATCGCCGGCAGCCCCCGCCAGTGCATCTTTGCGTGATCTGTTGCAACTGGTGCTGTTGCCCGGCCTGGGACCACGGACATTGGCGCGATTATTGGAACGTTTCGGCACCGCCACCAAAGTCCTCTCGGCGGACGGGGAAGCATTGGCTTGCGTCCCCAATGTTGGACGCAAGCTGGTCCACACGATTCGTACGGCCGGCGATCACGTTTGCGCGGACGAAGTGCTGCGGTGGTGCGATGACCAAGGCGTTCGTCTGGTCCGCGACACCGATGCCGATTACCCGATGGGGTTGAAGGACTTGGACGATGCCCCGCCGCTGTTGTTCCTGCGAGGCGATTGGGTGGACCAGGACCAGCTTTCGGTTGCGATCGTGGGGACGCGGCATGCGACAACGTATGGGTTGAAACAAGCCGAGCGTTTGGCTTACGGGTTGGCCAAAGCGGGCATCACCGTGGTCAGCGGATTGGCGCGTGGCATCGACACCGCGGCCCACCGTGGCTGTTTGGACGGAGGCGGCCGAACCATGGCAGTCTTGGGCGGCGGTCTGGGCGAAGTTTACCCTGCCGAAAACAAACCCTTGGCCGACCGGTGCAGCCAAAGCGGCGCGGTCATCAGCGAACAGCCGCCTTATGCCAAACCACGCAGCGGTCATTTCCCCCAGCGGAATCGGCTGATCGCCGCCATGTCATTGGCCACTTTGGTGATCGAAGCCCCGGACCGCAGCGGATCCTTGATCACCGCACGCCAGGCGTACGAACTGAACCGCGACGTCTTGGCCCTTCCGGGTCCGGTAACCAGTCGCACCTCGCGTGGATGCAATCAATTGATCCGCGATGGGGCGGTTTTGGTGCAAACCGTTGACGACGTGTTGGAAGCGATCGGCCCCATGTCCAACCCCGTGACCACCGACGAACAAACGACGATCCGCAGTGGGGCGGAATTGCAGCTGAATGACATCGAACGTTCCGTGCTACAGGCGATTGCACCGGAGAGCACCTCCATCGACACGGTCATCGCGCAAAGTGGTTTACCGGCGCACCGAGTCATTAGTACGATCAGCGTTTTAGAAATGCGTCGTTTGATCCGTCGGCTTAGCAGTCAATACGTCGCGCGTATCTAGCGGACCACGTCCAATCACAAGACTTTGAATGTCTGACCAAGAAGTCCACCGGGGACCGCGAACAGCCCAATCTTCGCGCACCGTTTGATCGACAGGTCACACATCGGTAACACGCCGCAATCGTCTTGCCTGACGTGCCGCGGGCGTGGTCGTTGGGTGTCCGCCATCGACACGCTGGACCGACGGTGAGGCATCCGGATCATCAAAGGCCGCCGGCGTCCATGCTTCTTGTGCAACCGGAGCCTCCGAAGCGTTCGCAAGCGGACTGGCGTCGCCCAGGACAGTGGCCGCGTTGCTGGCGGACCCATCCAAATCACCCAAATATTCTTCGCGGACCTTGGGATGCCGCTTGACCTCATCGGGCGATCCGTCGATCAACACTTGGCCCTTGTAAATCACATAGCATCGATCCACAACGCTTAAGATTTCCCGCGCCGCGTGGTCGGTGATCAAGACGCTGATCCCGGAATCTCGCAACTGACGAATCACACCCTGGATCGACTGAACGGTGACAGGGTCGATTCCGGCAAACGGTTCGTCCAACATCACGATGGTCGGATCCGAAACCAAACAACGGGCAATCTCCAAACGTCGACGTTCGCCACCGGACAGCCCCGCCGCTTTGCTTTTGCGGATGTGGGTGATGTTGAATTCCTGCAGCAATTCATCGGTGCGTTGGCGACGCGTGGCCCGATCCGCGCCCAACAATTCCAACAACGACGAGATGTTCTGTTCGACCGTCAGCTTTTTAAAAACGCTGGGTTCTTGGGGCAGATAGCCCATGCGCCCGTCACGCGCGCGGCGGAACATCGGCCAATCGGTCACGTCCTGACCGCCCAGATACACGTTGCCACGATCCGGTTCGACCATGCCACAGATCATCCGAAAACTGGTCGATTTGCCGGCACCGTTGGGTCCCAGCAGACCGACGATTTCGGCCTGGCCGACTTGCAGATTCACGCCGTCGACCACACGCCTTCGGCCATAGGTCTTCTGCAGATCGACCGCCTGCAAGACCATCGATTCACGATCCATCGCTTGATCGACTGATTGAAAAACGTTCATCAATGCGGATTCCTTCCCGCGCCGCGGCAATGCGGCTAGCGGATCAATTTCATGCGTTTGAAATTTGGCGTGAACGGAATGGGGCGGTTCCACGGGTGTGGCCAAAAGACCAACAATGCTTTGCCGACCAACAAGTCGCGAGGCACGTAGTGGGCTTCGGAATACAAGTAAGCGTCTTCGTCCACGCTGCGAGGCTGACCGAATTCTTTCGTGCCAGCCCAGCACCGCGCGTCCAGACTTTCCGGGCTGTTGTCACCCATGGGAAAGAACTGGTCTTTTTCCATGACGAATTCGGCACTTCGTCGTGCGTTCCAAATGGACAAGGTTTCCCAGCTTTCACGATCGGCCAACCGGGCCTGCAACTGCGGTCCCCAGCCCGACATGTCCATCGCGCCGCCGACTTCGCTGACCAAACGCAAGTCGTAATCGTGGACGCCGCCACGACTGTCGGTCGTTGCCACATAGTATTTGTCGCGATCAATGCGAACTTGGTGGACCGTTGCCGCCCCATCGACACCGATCGCCGCGGGCGCGGCGTCCAGCGGATTCCCGGGGCCATCGAATCGCGGACGTCGTTGGTCAAACGGAACAATCGACAATCCCGCATAGCTGGTCGGCGAATCAAAGGAAACCAAGTCCCCGTCGACCCACAACAACAGTTGGTCATCAAAATTGCTGAATCGAATTTGGTGTCGGCCGCCGGCGCGAACGTCGGTCGAAGCGGACGGCGTCGCAACGTCGTCATCAAAAGCGAACGATTGTCCATCGCGAAGGATCGACAGTTTGGCCGTCCCATCGGACAGATCGATGTCGCATCGAAACTGGACACCGCTTTCGACCAATTCCAAGGTGGCCGTCTTCGCATCAGCATCGGTTTCGATGTCGGTCTGGATCATCAGATCACCGACCCAGTGCATGCCGTCGGTGCCGGTTTGATAGGTGCCGAATTGGCAGCGACTGAACTGTTCCAAATCGCCGCCGGATTGAAAGTCATCGCGAAATTCGCCGCCGCCATAACCGCCACCCAACATGCGTGACAGGCCGTTTCCGCGGAACGTCGCAGGCTTGGTGTTATAGATCGCTCCCGCTTCGACAATGGCAAACGAATTGTATTGATAGAAATCCGTGATCGCCCGGCTGCTATAGGGATCGACCGATGCCAGGCTAAGCCCCTGATCGGCTTGGTCCCACTGCGATTGCGATGGCCAGCGATGGTAGTAGCGCAGCCACTGGGTTCCCGACGCGGGTGCCGTATCCAAACGTGCCGTCATGCCATCGTCGTCCCGCGAAACCTGCCAGGAATCTTGCGGTGGCTGCGTCGCCCCCGGACGCCAGGGTTGAAACCGGCTAGGGTAATCTGCTTGGATCAATTCCGGCGACTGATGATCGCTGTCGTAAACCAAGTGCCGCATCGACAACAGCGTCCGATCCGGTTTGCGAAGAATCTGGTCCGCGTCCTGTGATCCGGTCGGCCGTGCGTACACGTCACCGTGACGCAGCGTCACGGTTTCCTCGGGCAAACCCACCAACCGTTTGATGTAGTTTTGTTTCGGATTGCCCGGAAACTTGAACACGATGACGTCCCAGCGTTCCGGATCGCTTAGCGCATAGGAAAACTTGCTGACCAGAATCCGATCGCCGCTGAAAGTCGCGTCATTGGCCTCGTTTCGCAGATCCAGCGAATTGGCATGACGACAATTCGGGCACACGCCGCCGACGACCACGTTTTCCGTGACAGGTCCCCGTTGTTCCCAACTGGCACCGATCCGAAACCTCTGGCCACACCGGTCGCAATCGATTTCCTTGTGCGCCCCCATCAGGGTCGGAGCCATCGATCCGGTGGGAATCACGAATGCTTCGGCCAAAAACGCACGAAACAGCAACGCTAGAATGAATGCGACGACGAAAGCTTCGACAGTTTCACGCTGGGCCCCTGTGCGGATTTCCTGTGCCCGCGCGGCCGCGGGGCTCAGCTTCACCTCATCGCCTACGGCTTCGTTGCCATCGGGCTGATTTCCGCCGGTTTGGTCATCGCGTTGTCCGGACGGGCGGTTCTTGTTTCGACGATTCATAGACCAGCCACGAGGCTCAAAAACAAAATTGCGGGAATTGAAGGTTGATAACGCGACCGAAACCACGGACAAATTTGCAGTCGGCCCGCTGCGGAACGAGCACACCGGCGGAGCATAACCGGCGTCAATCCTAGCCATTTTGCCCATCCGCCGGAACTTCGATTCGACGGCGAAAATCTTGGCAAGGATTCTGACCACGATTTCCCCGGTCGCAGCCCCCCTATTTCCTCGACCCGACCTGGACCACACGGGACCGGGTCGAGTCGGACCTTGGAGCGGTGAACAGTCATGAAAAACGCTCGCAAAGCATTCACGCTGATCGAATTGCTGGTTGTGATCGCCATCATTGGTGTGCTTGTCGCCTTGCTGTCGCCCGCCATCCAGTCGGCCCGTGAGGCGGCGCGACTGGTCCAGTGCCAAAACCATCTGAAACAGATCGTCCTGGCCGGGCATAACTACCAATCACAATTTCGGTATCTGCCGGGCTACGCAGGGGAACGCCCCCCGTACTTCGTGGATTATCAGGACCGACACCGGTACAACCCGGATTTGGATGGTGCTAACTGGATCAGCCAATCGTTGCCTTCGTTGGAACAGAATCACTTGTTCGAATTGACGGGCGATCTGAACACACGTCCCATCGACCGTCCGGATGCCCAGATCATTGATTCGGTCCAGATCGCAGTCGAAACGCTGCACTGTCCCAGTCGGCGATCGGCGACCGCCTATCCGTTGGACTCCCGCTATCAACAACGTTTTGGGCCCGCCGCGGCGAGAAACGATTACGCCATGTGTGGGGGCGCCGCAGACGCCAACGGGGAATCCGAGAAACTGATCGACAACATCCGAGTGGGTGTTTGGACGTTGGGAAAACGGACCCGTTTCCGAGACGTCTTGGACGGCCTGAGCCAGACGTACTACGCGGGCGAAAAGGCGATGGATCTGTTGGAATATCACAGCGGAATCGATTTCGGTGATCGATCCCCGATGGTCGGCTGGAACCAGATGCGGACGTCGGCACACTCCTACGTGCGGTACGCCGCCCGACAACCCGTCCGTGACAAACCCGACAACTGCCTTTCCTGTCATGATTTCGGCAGCGCGCACCCCGCCGGCTGGAACGCGGCGTTTGCCGACGGATCGGTCCGGCTGATCAGTTATTCACGAGACCTGGAGATCCACCGAGCGATGGCCTCGATCGCCGCGGGGGAGATCCAGTCCGATGACTGAGATCCATCGTCGACAATCCAACGCCGTAGAGCCGCCAGAAATCGCGGGACGAGTCTAGGCGGATGTTTTGCGAAGCCATTTGTCACAACGCTGCGGCGAAATCTTAATCGCGGTGCCCAGCGGTTGTGCGAACAGACTGACCCGCAGTTCTTCGACCATCCAGCGAAATTCATTGTCGACGTGCAAGTCGGCCTGCTGGTGTTCCGGCGGCAGGGTTTGCAACCACCGATCCCACAAGTCACTGACGACTTTTCGCCCTTCGTCATCACGGGCGGCGGCACCACTGCGGTTCTTTTCGATCCGATAGGCGATCGCACGAAAATACCGTGGATAGTGCTGCAGATGTGCCCACGGAATGATGGCCATGAATCGCTCCGGTGCAAGCCAGCGTAACTGACTGCGAACATCATTCAGCATCGCTTGCTGGTTGGTCGGTGCTGATTCCAATTCACGCCGGATTTCGAAATAGGCTTCCGACAGCGTGGCAAGCCAGGGCGCCACCTGCTGGGTGGCGCGACCGATGCGTTCGCCACGATCACGACGCCTGGCATCAAACTCGGTTTGGCTGCGGACTTCGGCTTGGCTTTCAACAAAAGCGACTCGGGCGATCAGGTCTGTTAATTGTGATTCCATCTGGTCGGCGGAAATCAGCGAACCCAATCGCAATTTGGCGTCTTCCAATGCGGGCAACCACCGCACCTGGCTGCGGATCTCCTTTCTTTCGGCCAAGGCATACAGACGCACCAATCCACCGGCGTGCTGCCGCATCGCGGTTTGCCGATCGGGATAAACGCCGGTGGCGGCATGATCGCCACGATCCACGATGGCTGGATACTGCGCCACATGCACGCCACCACGCCGCCGGATGACTTCGACGGGCAATTGTTCAATGTCAAAGACGGTCATCGACTTCCGCGCCCAATCCGATTCCTGTTCGGATTCCACAGCCGCTTGCGGCGATGCGGCGCGTGGCGAAATCTGACGTTGCAGCCGATCGGCGCTGCGGTCGGCGGCGATCGGTTTGCCATCGTCATCGACGACTTCGACTAAAAAATCCAGATGACCGTCCAGCTTCTCGGCCTGGAAATCCGTGGGCTGGACCGGCATTTCGGCGTGCTTTGAAAACGCTTGGCAAACCGCCGTCATGAATGGCGTTTGGCCATACACCGGCATCAATTCGTCGGCGACCTGTTTGGCGATATCGGCGGCGGGCACCAAGTTTCGCCGAATGCGTTTGGGAAGAGACTTGATCATCGCGATCAACTTGGGCTGCAACAAACCGGGGACGAGCCATCCCAAACGGTCATCGCTGATTTGGGGCAGGGCGTCCTGATGAACCCGCACCGCGACGCCGTCCCGCTGGTCACCGGGCAAGAATCGATAGGTCAACGGCAGCGTTGTGGCACCAACCTGCAATTGATCGGGAAAGTCTTGCTGAGTGATCAATTCGCTTTCGCTTTGAACCAAGTCGCTGACCCGCATGTACGGCGTCGGACACTGTTGCACCGTTTCGTGATCCGGATCGGCGGGTGGTTCCTGCTGCAGCCAACGTGAAACGTCTTCGGAATTCTTTAGCTGCGACGCCCACTGCGGCGGCGTCATCAAACGGTCGTGCTTCTCCAAACGTCCGCGGTCACAAACGTCGTCCGGCAGAACCCTCGCGTAAAAAGATTGCACCGCGAACGGATCGACGACCAAATCACGGCGTCGGGTTTTGGCGGCCAACACCGCGATCGCATCACACAAACGTCGGTTGTGACGGACGAAGGATGCATTGGTGGTCAGTTCACCATCGACCAAGCCGTTGCGGATCAACAAATCTCGAGCGGTGGATCGGTCGATCGGTGGCAGCGGGACGCGGCGGCGGACGACGATCGGCAAGCCGAACAGCGTGGACTGCTGATAACAGAACGCCCCGTTTGATTTCTGGCTCCAATGCGGATCGCTGTAGGAATGCTTCAACAAGTGTGCGCCGACTTGTTCGATCCAAACGGGCTGGATCCGTGCAACCATGCGAGCGTATTGCCGCGATGTTTCCACCAATTCGGCGGCCATGATCCATTTCGGTTTGGCGTCGAAGACATGGCTTCCCGGCCACAAGAACAATTTCAAGTTGCCCGCGCCGGTGTATTCGTTCTTGTCCCCGACTTTGGCCACCCCCGATAGCAAACCGGACAGCAACGTTTGGTGAACCCCCGCGGACCGATCCTCGTCGATCACGCGATCGGGATGGTCATCCCAGCGAATCTTGCCGATCGACGATCGGTTGCCCTGGCGTTTCTGTAACGTCAACGCCATTTCCCGCAATTGTCGGTACACGTCGGCCCATTCGCGCATCCGCGATGGCGAAAGAAAATTCTTTCGCAGGGTGCGTTGCAACTGATTGCGACTGAGATTGTCGCGCCACTGACCGAACTGTTTCCAAAGCCGCAGGTCGGCCAAGAAATCACTTTGGGGATCCGCAAACTGGGCGTGGCACTCGTCGGCGGCTTGCCGCTTTTCCGGTGGACGTTCGCGAGGATCCTGAATCTCCATCGCCGCGACGATCGGCAAGACTTCCGGCAAGACACTGGATTGGGTCGCGGCCAGTAAAATGCGTCCGACGCGAGGGTCCACCGGCATCCGTCCCAGTTCCCAACCGATGTCGGTCAATTCTTGAGACGAATCAATCGCATTGAGTTCTTGCAGCGTACGGATGCCTTGTCGAATCGCATCGGGCCGGGGAGGGTCCAACAGCGGAAAGTCTTCCAGATTGCCCAGCCGCAGGGTTTTGGTTTTCAGAACAACCGACGCCAGATTGGTTCGTCGAATTTCGGGGGTCGTGAACGCATCACGGTTGTCATAGTCATCTTCGCTGTACAGCCGAATGCAGATCCCCGGGCCGATCCGGCCACAGCGACCGGCCCGTTGATCGGCACTGGCCCGGCTGATCGGTTCGATCGGCAATCGCTGGACCTTGGTCCGCTGACTGTAACGGCTGATCCGAGCGGTGCCCGAATCGATGACAAAGTGGATGCCCGGCACCGTCAACGACGACTCGGCAACATTGGTCGCAAAGATCACACGACGCTTTGCACCGGAGGGGTGAAAGATCTGTTGCTGCTGTGCGGCCGGCAGTCGCGCGTACAGCGGCAACAGGTCATACCGCTGGGCCAGTCCCAAACGACGATAGTGTCCGGCGACTTGGTGCGACACCTCGCGAATGTCTCGTTCGGTCGGCAAAAACACCAGCGTGTCACCGCCACCGGATCGTGACAACATTTCCAGTGCCGCAATGACATGTTGCCCCAAGTCTTGGTTGGCGTCGTCTTCGTTCACCTGTTCCCAAGGCAAGTAGCGAATTTCAACGGGATAGCCGCGACCTTGGACGTTCAAAATCGGCGCCGGACCATCGGCGTCGGCGAAGTGTTGCGCGAATCGATCCGCGTCGATGGTTGCCGAGGTAATGATCAGTTTCAAATCATCGCGTCGGTCGATCAGCCGACGCAGGTACCCCAACAAGAAATCGATGTTCAGCGACCGTTCGTGTGCCTCGTCGATGATGATCGCTTCGTATTGACGCAGTTGTCGATCGGATTGCGTTTCCGCCAACAGAATCCCATCGGTCATCAGCTTGATGATCGTTTCGTCGGAAGTTTTGTCGCCGAACCGGATCTGATAGCCCACTTGCTTGCCAAGCTGGGCCCCCAATTCTTCGCTCAGACGGTCGGCGATGCTGCGTGCCGCCAGCCGTCGTGGTTGGGTGTGGCCGATGCGTCCTCGTTGTCCGAGCCCGGCTTCGACACAAAACTTGGGCAACTGGGTCGATTTCCCACTGCCCGTTTCCCCACAGACCACGATGACCTGTCGTGACTGCAACAGTTCGATGATCTGCCCGCGATACTGCGCGATGGGCAATTCATCGGGCGTTTCCAAACGGATCGATCCCAGATCGCGACGGACCTCGGGCGCATCGTCATTCGGTTCCGCGGTCTTTGCGGCGCCCAGCTTGGGGCTTTCGGGTTTGAACGTCACAGAAAGAAAACGGCGGGTGGGGCGTTGAATCGATCAGAACGGAAACACGCGGGGGATCACCACCATCGCAACGGCAAAAACGATCAGGGTCAACGGCAAACCGAACCGCACGTAGTCGCCGAACCGATACCCGCCCACGCCATAAACCATCGCATTGGTTTGATAACCGAATGGGGTCAGAAAGCTGGCGGAAGCGGCGATCATCACGGCAATCACAAAGGGTGTTTCGTCGACGTTCAGGTTCGCGGCTGTCTGCGTGGCGATGTAGAACATCAGCGTGGCTGCGGCGACATTGGTCACAAATTCGGTGCAGATCATCGTGGCCAAGTAGACCGCAGCCAAGCAATAATAAGGGTGCCGGCCGGCCAACGACAGCAAACCGTCGGCGATCGCCTTGGCCGCCCCGCTTTTTTCTAGGGCCGACCCGATGCCGATGGCCGCGCCGATCACGATCAGGATGGCCCAATCCACGCTGCGGCGGGCCTCATCGGACCGACAACACCGCGTGGCGACGGTGGCCACCGCGGCCACCAAAGCCGCCACCGAAATTGGCACCGCGGTGAATGCGGCGGCAAACACCATCAGCAAGACAATGGTGATTGCAGTCCAAGCACGTTCCGGTCGCCGAACGGCCCCCTGTTCGACCTGGCTGACCAAATAAAAATCGCGTGAAGTCTGTTGGCGATGCAGAAACGACGGCGAAGCTTCCAGCAACAGCACGTCGCCGACTTCCAGGCGAATATCCCCCAGCTTGCCTTCCACCCGCTTCCCGCCACGTGCGACGGCAACCACGGCGGCGTTGTAGCGCGATCGGAAACGACTTTCGCGAATCGATTTCCCCAGCGAACTGCAACGCGGACTGACCACCGCTTCGACCAACGTCCGTCGCCAAGCGGGGACCTGTAGCTTGCGGGCCTGGTCGTCGGGCGTGATCAGGCCGCGGATTTTTTTCAGATCAACAACGCTTTCCAAAGCACCGACCAAAATCAAAACGTCGTCGGCCCACAACCGTTCGCCGGGCCGTGCGGCGACGATCCGGCTTTCGCCCTGTTCATCGACACGCTGAATTTCCGCCACGTACAAACCGGGCAGCCGACGCAATCCAGCCTGTTCAATCGTTTTGCCGACCAAATTGCCGCCGCGTTCGACCTGCATTTCGACGGTGTATTGCTGCGGGTCATCGGCCAGGCTGACGCCGGGCTTTCGGTCGGGCAACAGTCGGCTGCCAAAGATTAAGTACACCAGTCCCACCACCGTGGCGGGAACACCGATCCAAGCCGGCGTGAAGAATCCCAACGGTTGTCCGGTTTGGCCGACATACAAATCGCGGATCACCATGTTGGTGCTGGTGCCGATCAGCGTGCACATCCCACCCAGAATCGCGGCATAGGACATCGGCATCAAGAATCGGCTGCTGCTGTCGCCAATCTTCTTCGAAAGGTCATTGACCACTGGCAGCATGCCGGCAACCACCGGCGTGTTGTTCAGAAAACCGCTGACCACGGCGACGGGAACCAGCAAACGCATCCGAGCGTCGACGGGTTTTCGTGCCCCGTTCAGAAACCAACCGGTCGCCAATTCCGCACCGCCGGTCAGTTCCAGTCCCGCCACGACCACAAACAGCAACGCGATCGTGACCAGACTTTCACTGCCGAATCCCTGGAAAGCTTCGGCCGGGGTGGGCAGGGCCGCGCCGGGAACCAAACTGCCCGCGACGACCAGGACCGCCAACGCAGCCAACGCCAACAACTCGGCGGCGGCGACGCGAAGCGCCAAACCGGCCATCAAGCCGATCACGACGGCGACGGTCAACAGGGATTCCCAATTCTGCATCGCTGAAGCCTAATTTCGCCGCCCTGACGACTCAACTACACTGCTGTTCCTTCCTCTGCATCCCTCGCCCCGGTATCCCCAACGGTGTCAGTCAATGGCGGATTCTTCCCCTCAGCCTTCGGGCCCGGATTCTTCCGGACCAACGTCCAAAGGCCCGTGGATCATCGCAGCCCTGGTGGTTTTGCTGTTGATCATCCATCAAGACAATTGGTTTTGGGACGACGACACGTTGGTTTTGGGGTTCATGCCGATCGGATTGCTGTACCACGCCTGCATTTCAATGGCGGCATCGGCGACTTGGTTTTTGGCAACCAAGATCGCTTGGCCACTGGATGATGCGGATGAATTGACCGGCCACACGGATCAAGACGGAGGAACCCACTGATGCACCAGGGATTGCCTCAGCTGATCATCATCATCTGCTATCTGAGTCTGCTGCTATTGCTGGGCGTGTTCTCCAGCCGCCTGTTCAAAGGCACGCGTGAAGATTACCAGGTCGCCAGCCATTCGATCGGCCCGTTCTTGCTGTTGATGAGTCTGTTCGGGACCACGATGACCGCGTTCGCGTTGGTCGGCAGCAGCGGCGAAGCTTTCAAGGAGGGCATCGGCGTTTATGGGATGCTGGCCAGCAGCAGCGGCATCGTCCATTCGCTGTGCTTTTTTCTGATCGGGGTGAAAGTTTGGAAACTGGCCCGTCGGCACAATTACACAACCCAGATTGAATACTTTCGCGATCGCTTGAACAGCGATTTCGTCGGCCTGTTGCTGTTCCCGATCTTGGTCGGACTCATCATTCCCTATTTGCTGGTCGGTGTGATCAGCGCCGGTTCGGTGGTCCAATCGCTGACCGCGGGTCTTTCACCCGAATGGTTCCCGGCGACCGATGCGTCCGGCGAAATCAATCGAGCCCTGCATGGTGGAATTCCGCCGTGGCTGGGGTCACTGGTGATCTGCATGGTCGTGCTGGTTTACGTGTTCTTTGGTGGCATGCGTGGCACCACCTGGGCCAACACGTTTCAAACCCTGGTTTTCATGGTCTTGGGCGTCGTGACGTTCTACGTCATCGCCAACCGACTGGGCGGTCAGGACAGCTTCTTGGCTAACCTGCAGGCCCTGGGAGAATCGGTTCCGCTGAATAAAGTCACGCGGATCGAGATGAGCCAGACCAAGTTCTTCACGTACCTGTTGATTCCACTGTCGGTGGGCATGTTCCCACACTTGTTTCAGCACTGGATGACGGCCAAGAGCGCCAATTCGTTCAAGGTGCCGGTCGTTTGTCACCCGTTGTTCATCATGATCGTTTGGGTCCCCTGCGTCTTGGTCGGAATCTGGGCGACCGGCAATTTGATCCCCGCCAAACCGCCGCTGCCAAGCAACCCGAACGCGATCCTGGCATTCCTGGTGAAAACCCAAACCGGCCAGATGCTTGGCGGTTTGCTGGCGGCGGGAATCCTGGCCGCGATCATGTCCAGTTTGGACAGCCAGTTTTTGTGCATCGGCACGATCTTTAGCAACGACGTTTACTGTCATTACAAGGGCGATGTCAGCGACAAGGAACAAGTGTTCCTGACACGCGTGTTCATCATCGCGATCGTTGCGGTGACGTATTTGTTAAGTCTGGGTAATCCGACCAGCGTGTTCGCACTCGGCGTCTGGTGCTTCAGCGGTTTTAGCGCCCTATTCCCGATCGTCTTCGCGGCCCTGTACTGGCGCGGCCTGAGCGCCGCGGGAGCCATCAGCGGCATCTTTGCGGCGATCATCAGCTGGTGCATCCTGTTCTGGAACGGCCTGCAAACGCCGGGCGGTCTGCGTGAATTCCACCTCGAATTGCCGCTGGGCGATCAGCGGTATGAAATCATGCCGGTCGTCGTGATGGTTGCCAGTTCGCTGGTCACCATGATCGTCGTTTCTTTGGTCACGCCCAAACCATCGGATGAACACCTGAAACGCTTCTTCTAAGCGGCGGCTCTTGCTGATTGGCCCCCGAACCGTCACGAAACGAGGCGGTTGCGCCGATTCCCCCGACCGGCTGACCATCCGACCTAACCGACACTTGTTGTTCCCGAAGTTGATTGTCCGCTACCGTGATAGGACTTATCGACTTCTCTTCGGCACAGGGTTCAGGTTGGCGTGATGCAAAAGCACTTTCGATGGGGCGCATCCGCGCTGGGGTGGGGACTGGCGATTCTGGGTGGATTGTTCGCGACGGACACTCGGGCGACCGACTGGCTGCAGTGGCGTGGCCCGACCAGCGATAACCATGCGCAACAGGACTGGACCTTGCCACTGCGGTGGAACGTCCAAACGGGCCAGAACATTCAATGGAAAACCGCCATCGACGGCCGTGGACACAGCACACCGATCGTTGTCGGCGACTGGATATACCTGACCACCCACGACCCATCGGCTGATGTCCAGGCCCTGGTTCGACTGGATCGCAACACGGGCAGGATCCTGAACAAGTGGGCGATTCACCGAAACGTCGGCCCGATCCAAATGCATTCGAACAATTCTGGTGCGTCCCCCAGCCCCGCGTCAGACGGCCAGCACATTTATGTCAGCTTCCACAATCGCAATGCGATCCACGTCACGGCGGTGACGCTGCAAGGCCGACAAGTCTGGCAGCGCCGCGTCTGCGATTTCGCACCCCAAGCGTTCGAATTCGGCTACGGTGCCAGCCCGATCATCGAAGGCGAATTGCTGATCGTTGCCGCGGAATTCGATGGCGACGCCAGCGGCATCTACGCCTTGGACTTGGACACGGGCAAACCGGCCTGGAAGATCGAACGCCCGATCAACCTGAACTTTGCTTCCGCCATCGTCGCACCGATCGCCGGCGAACGTTTGCTGGTCATCGCCGGTGCCGAAACGATGGATGCGTACGATCCGGTCACGGGTCAACGCCGGTGGAGCGTTCCAACGACGACCGAAGCGATCTGCGGAACGATCGTTTGGGACGATCGCCGTTTGCTGGTCAGCGGCGGCAACCCGACGCCGGGGACCTGGTGCATCAATGCCGCCGGCGAACATCGCGAACTGTGGTCCAACCGCGTGATGTGCTACGAACAATCGCTGCTGGCCAACGACGGTTATGTCTATGCGGTCGCTGACAGCGGCGTGGCGTACTGCTGGCGGACCCACGACGGCCGCGAGATGTGGAAAGAACGACTGTTCGGCGGCGGCATCAGTGCATCGCCATTGCTGGTGGGGGACGAACTGCTGGTGGCCAGCGAACGGGGCGAGGTGTACGTGTTGGCGGCGAATCCAGATCGATTCGAAATGCGAGCCCAGAACCAGACCGGCGAATCGATCTTTGCCAGCCCGGTCGCGGTGGACGACACGCTGTACATCCGCAGCGGCATCCAGGAGGACGGCAAACGCCAAGAATATCTGATCGCGATCAGCGAAAAACCTTAGGGCTGGGAAAGGGCCAAGAAAGCCATTCCCACCACGCAACCAGAACGCCGGAAAATCAACGGCGTCAAAGAGTCTGACCACCGGGCGGGACCAACACAGCGTGGACCGGCCCGGCAATCATGAAGGGTCGATCAGGCGGAGATTTCTTCGACCTTGATCCGCGTGTGAACTTGGCGGTGGCCGGTACGACGACGGCTGTTCTTACGACGACGGAACTTTTGGACGTAGATCTTCTTGTCCTTGTGCGTTCCCAGGACCGAAGCGGTCACTTTGGCACCGTCGACCGTCGGCGCGCCCAGCTTCAACCCGTCGTCACCGCCGACGGCCAGCACCTTGTCAAAGGTCAGCGTTTCGCCTTCGGCAATTTCACGGTAATCGACGTCCAATTCCATGCCGGGTTCGACGCGATATTGACGGCCGCCGTCGGTAAAGATGGCGTACATGTTCGTTGACTCCACAATTTTGCTGAATTTCGAGTCGCGTAAGATAGCGACCGGTCGCGTCGACCGATAGGGCTTTGCGGTCGATTTTTGGCCGATCGGGCCGTTCGTCTTATACCCCGAGCCGTCATTTCCGCCCGGGCCGCAAATGTCGCCGCAAAAACCCGTCGGTCAGCCGGTTCAGGTGCCAACTTTGGTGGGGATCGTGCACGCTGTGTGCGGCCCCCGGGTAGATCATCAAATCGAACTGTTTGCCCGCCTTTTGTAGGGCGTGAGCCATCCGCATGGTGTTCGACGGATGCACGTTGTCGTCGACCTCGCCGTGAATCAGCAGCACGCGGCCGGTCAACTGGTCCGCTTTGTCCAACAAACCGTGCTGGGTGTAGCCGTCGTCGTTTTCGTCCGGCAGCCCCATGTACCGTTCGGTGTAAAACGAATCGTATTCACGCCAATCGGTTACCGATCCACCGGCGATTCCCGCGGCAAAATCCGAACTGTGGATCATGCTGTACAGGGTCAGAAACCCTCCAAAACTCCAGCCTCGAATCGCCAAACGGTCGGAATCCACCCACGCTTGTTGCTTCAACCAATCGACCGCCGCCTGGACGTCGGCGAATTCGACCTGGCCCAATCGGCCGCGGACCGCCCAGGTGTCGGCAATCCCGCGTCCACCGCTGGCCCGGTTGTCGACCATCAGCACGCTGATGCCGTCGCGAGCGAGCAATTCGTGATACAGCGAACGATTGCCCGCCCATCGGTCGCGAACGATCGGTGCCCTGGGGCCGCCATAAACCTCGATGACGACCGGTCCCGGCTGAGCATCCGTCGCGGCGGGCGAACGTTTCAGCTGAGCCGGCAATTTCACACCATCGTCGGTTTCGATTTGAAAAAGCTCGGGACGAATCCAATCGCCGGGCAAATTCAATTGGCTTTCGTGCAAGGTAACCCTGGTGACCGGGCCGGCCGTGTCAGCCAGCGACCACAGCGATAAAGACGCCGGACGCTGGGCCGTGCTGTGCCTGACGACCACGCGTTTTCCCCGAGCATCCGCTTTGAAGTCGTACCATCCGTTACCGTCGGTCAAGCGATGCGGCGTCGGCCCCTGATCGTCAGAACTCTGGCCCGTGCTGGGATCTTCCGCATCGCCCCGCGAAGCCAATTCAGCGTGATAGATATCCTGGTGCCAAGTCGCGCCGTCTTCACCGGCGGTCAACCACAACGAACGCCCGCTGGGATCCACTTTGAATTCGTTGACGTTCATTGCTTGTGGCGTCAGGGGCGTCACCGTTTTGCCGCCCAAGGCCAGGCGAAACAGACGCGCCCTGCCGGTGGGCAGATTGCTTTTCCAGATGATTCCGCCGTCGGCCAGGAACCCAGGCTTCTCCGGCGGTTCAACCCACGCGGGGCTTTCTTCGCGTAGCCAGCGTTTCTGGTTCTGGGTCCCACCGAACAGGTACCGGTGATCGACATACCGCAGTTCGCGCCACGTCTGCAGCCGATTGCTAATGCTGTAGACGAAACACTGGGAATATGGGTGCCACCACATGCCGGTGATGATCTGAGGATCCTGCTCGGTCGATTTGGCCAGCAAACGTGGCGGCGGCCAAACCCCGCGATCCATTTCCCGCAAATCCCACAGATACAGCTCCGCATGGGGAATCGGATCACCCGCTTTGCTGTACCGCCGGACCAAACCCGATCCGCGCTGGGTCCGCGAATCGCCCAGCGTGTAGGGCTGGATCGAATCAATGTGGATCCGCAACATCGCCAGCCAATTTCCATCGGGACTGAACCGAAACCCTTTATAGTTCCCGCGACCGAAGATCTCTTCTTGGTAAGTCCAATCCAATCGGCCATCTAAGATCGTCTCCGACGCGTCGTCGGTCATCCGGTGGGATCGCCCACTGGACACATCGACGACGAACAAATCGCCATCCTGAGTGAAAGCGACACGGCGATGACTTTGATCCAATGTTGCGTCGTTCCAAGACGTTGCATCGCGAGTCAGCAAACGCGTTTCGCCTTGTGGATCCACAACGGCCAGCGATCCACCGACCCGCACCAAGACGGTCTGGCCGACATAGGAGGTCGACCTTACGGCTTGGTCGACCGCGGAGTCGATCTGTTTGTCGGTGGCGGCATCGATCTGGGCGATTCGTTCACGCAAACGTTGGGGATATTCCCACGGTGATTCGGTCCCATCGTCCGAACAAATCTTCCATTCGTCTTTGCGGCGAACGATCAGACGGCTGTCGCTATCGGTGCCGGGCCCCGCTTTGACCCAACGATAAACGGGCATTTTGCCGTCGTAGTCGTGCTTATCGTCGGGGTGAAACAGACTGCGCAGCGACAATTCCGGTGGCTGTTGCTTGTCTTCCACCGCGGTCTGGTCGTCTTGGCCCATCGACGTGGTGGCACCAGCAGTGGCCAGCACCATGACGATCGACATTCCGGCCGGCCAAACGCGGCGGCCGAGTGACCGCGAAATCGCTCGACGCGACGTCGTTTCGGAACGACAGTTACAATACGTCCGACGTTTCGGACATCCCCGTCTTGCCACCCGTTCACCCAACATCACCAACCGACACCATGGATCGTTCATCTCGGATCGTTGCCTCACTGACTCGTTTGACTGTCTGTCTTGCATGCGGATGGATCACTCTGGGGATCACGTCGCGACCCGCTGGGGCAGAATCGTCTCGCCCAAACATCGTTTGGATTATGTCCGAGGACAACTCCAAACACTACTTGCGGCACTTCGACGATGACGGCGCACCGGCCCCCCACATCGAATCGATGGCCCAGCATGGCATCACGTTCGACCGTGCGTTTTCCAACGCTCCGGTTTGCAGCGTCGCCAGAACCACGCTGATCACGTGCTGTTACGGCCCCCGTATCGGAACGCAGTACCATCGCCGCAGCAAGTTGGCACAGTTGCCGACGGACGTCGAAATGTTTCCTGCCTATTTGCGTGCGGCGGGCTATTTCACGACCAATAACGCAAAAGAAGATTACAACGCCCAGCGACGCGCCGAGCCGTGGGACCAATCGGGACGCAACGCCAGTTGGAAGAACCGCCCCAACGCCCAGACGCCCTTTTTTCACGTCCAGACGTTTACGGATTCGCATGAAAGCCGCCTGCACTTCAGCAAGTCCGACATGCAAAAGCCGAATCAGACGTCATCCGACGCGGTTCGCCTGCAACCGTACTTTCCCGACACGGACCTGTTTCGCTACACCCGCGCCCGTTATCACGACCGGATGATGATCATCGACGACCTTGTCGGTGGCGTGCTGGAGGAATTGAAGACGGCGGGAGAACTGGAAAACACCTTCGTCTTTTACTTCGGTGATCACGGCGGTGTCCTGCCACGTTCCAAAGGCTATGCCTATGAATCGGGTCTACATGTGCCGCTGGTGGTTCGTGTCGGTGACAACGTCAAATCAATGGCCGGACGCGCCATGGGCACCCGCACCGACGGCTTTGTCGAATTTGTCGATTTCGGCGCGACGGTCTTGGCATTGGCCGGCGTCGACGTTCCCGATTCGATCGACGGCAAACCGTTCTTGGGCCCGGATGTTGATGCAGCCGCCGTCGACCGGCGCGACGAAGCCTTCGGTTACGCCGACCGCTTTGACGAAAAATACGAAATGGTGCGGACGCTGCGTGTCGGCGACTGGAAATACATGCGTTGCTTCGAAGGCTATCTTCCCGACGGATTGCAAAACAACTATCGCTACAAACAAATGGCGTTCACCCAGTGGCGTCAATTGCACCAGGCCGGAAAACTGAACGATGTCCAGTCGCAGTTTTTCGCTGCCAAACCTGCAGAGTTGTTGTTCGACCTGAGCCAAGATCCGCACGAGGTCCAAAACTTGGCTGCATCGCCGAAGCACCAAACCAAGCTGACCGAAATGCGATCGCGACTGATGCAGCGTTTGACATCGATGCCCGATCTGAGCCTGATGCCCGAAGCGGTCTTGTATGAACAGGCGATGGACGCACCGGTTCCGTTCGGCCAAGAACACCGGTCGGAAATCGCGTCGTTGTTGGACACCGCCAATTTGGCCCTGCAACCCTTTGACAAAGCACAGCCGTTGCTTGAGCAGCGCATGGCCGGTGACAACCCATGGCAGGCTTACTGGGCGCTGACGGCGGCATCCCAGTTCGGCAAGACGGCGTCATCGCTGGCCGACGACGCCCGACCGTTGCTGAATTCCGATCAGCCGCTGGTGCAAACAAGGGCCGCGGAATTTTTGGCCATCGTCGACGACAATTTCAATCCCTGGCCGACACTGCGTGACGCTTTGGCGTCGGCGGACAACAACCCGGAAGCATCATCGATCCTGAACACAGCCGTCTACGTTCGCGACTTTCTGAATCGCCAAGACGGATCCGACGCGAAGCTCCGGGTGGGTTACAAAGTCGGCAAATCGGACCAAGCCCAGCGGCGCTTGGACTATCTGAACGATCAGCTGTAAGCGACCGTCGATTTCGTCAACATCTGGATTGGATCGGCCGCCACGACAGGTGCGCGGCCGATCTTTTGCGTGGGGCTATTTCTGCCGCCCTGCGATCAGCTGCTTTGGATGATGTCGTTGGCAAAGACAAATATCATCAATGCCAGGATCGCCAAGACCCCGGCCAAAGTCAGCTTCATTTCCAACTGTTCGTCGACACGTTTGCCGCGAATCAGTTCGGCCGTCAAAAACATCATGTGGCCGCCATCAAGCGCGGGGATCGGCAGGAAGTTCAGAATAGCCAAGTTCATGCTTAGCATCGTCAGGAACAACAGCTGTTTGGAAATGCCTTGTTCCGCCTGGGCACCGGCCATCTGAACGATACGGATGGGACCGCCGACATACTTTGCTTTGACCTTGCCTTGCACCAGCAAGCCCAGGAAACCGAACACGTCTTTCAAGCGTCGACCGCCTTCACGCAGCCCTAACTGAAACGCGCTGGCGATACCATGGGCACGTTGAACACCGGCGGTGGGCTGAAACACCAACCCGCGTTCATGCCAAAACAGATCGGTGGGGCCGACGACCAATTCCGTTTCAATGACTCGGCTGTCCTGTGCGGTTTTGGCGAACGCTTGGAAACGCGTACCTTCGGGTAACCACTGGACCAGGGTGACGAAACTGTTCAGCGAACTGGGGCTACCGAATTCCCAGCCTTCGGTCAGTCGCAACAACGCTTCGTCGGACAACTGTTGCTGAACCGATTCAGGGACCTTGCCATCGGCCCACTGCACACGGACCTCCTTCAATTCGTCGCCCGGTTTTAGTTGTTCATCGGCATCCGTTTGATCGGCCGATGCGACGAACGGGCGTGGCCGAAACGCAATGCCCAGCGATCCGCTGGCGATGTCGCTGGCGGCCGGCGAAATGGGTGACAAACCGGCCGCATCGGCGTCGGCCTGCAATTCGAATTCCAAGGTTTCTTCGGCGGCACCCTGGCCGCGAACCACCGTCAGACTGATCGGCGTTTCGATGACCGAATCCAAGGACGATCGCAACACCAAGTCATAGGCGTCGACGTTTTCGTTCCCGTCGACCGCGGTGATCACGTCGCCCACTTTTACGCCCGCCTTTTCCGCTGGGCTGTCCTTTCGAACCGCGGTGATCGGCCCGGGACGGAACGAGACGCCAACCCCACGCATCGGTTGCGGAGCCAAAACCACATCGCGGGGTGAATCGTCGCCGACCGGTTGCAACGTCAACTTCACGTCCTGGTCGGCGCGACGCAGCAGCAATTGATCGATCAAGGTCGCCGGAGCGACGCTTTCCGAATCGACAGTCTGGCCATCGATTGCGACGACCGTCGCGCCGGCCAAGTCATCGTCGATCACGTCGGCGGCGACTGAACCGGGATAGACGGATTGGCCGGGCATCAACTGAGCCGACGATGCGTTGCTGATCCCGATCATCCGCATGTCGGGGTCGTCGGGGTAGGGTTGGGGCACCAACTTGTATTCGTTGACGTCATCGCCATAGCGGATCTGAACGCCGACGGCTTGATCGGGGTCATCGAACGATTGTTCCATGATCTCCAACTTCATTTCGTTGAAATGCAGCTGGTCTTCGGATCGCAAATCCGCCACCGCGACCACTTCACCGCCGGGGCGAACCCCCGCGGTCCAGGCCGCGCCACCGGGCGTCACGCCACCGACCACCGCGGGCGTGTAGGGAACACCAAAGCCGTAGGCCATCGCGGCAAACAAGATGCCCGTGATGACGTTCACGATCACGCCGGCACTGATGATGATCATCCGCTGCCAAACCGGCTTGGCCGGATAACTGCGGGGATCAAATTGTGGTTCGGTCGCTTCATCATCGCCGTCGACTTTGATTCGTTCGGCTTCCTTTTCCGCGTTCCGTGGATCGTCATCCTGGCCCAACATTTTGACATAGCCGCCCAGCGGCAAGATTCCGATGCCGTACTCCGTTTCACCGTACTGGAACTTGCCCAGCGTTCGGGGCAACTTGATCGGTCCCAATTGAATCGGGACGTCAAAACCGACATAGAACTTTTCGCACTTCACACCAAAGAACTTGGCCGCCAGAAAGTGACCAAGCTCGTGCACGAAGATCACCAGCCCGATCCCGATCGCGACTTTGACCCACAACCAAACCTGGGCCAACAGACCGGCCACAAATCCGGGATCTTCGCCGGCAGCCAGCATCAAAGACCAAGCATCGCAAAGTTCGGTCACGCTTATTCCTGTAAATGAAAACATCAAAGTCTCCGTGCCGCGGTATCGCCGACGGCGGGATCCGTTTCGGTCCGTCTTGTCGCCAAATCACTAGGCCGGCGACAGACCGGAAACGGGCATCCATTTGGATCGTGGGGGGGATGGGAACGGAAATCACGATAGCGGCGGGACGACGAATCGCATCATTGCCCGGCGGGGGAACAGTCCGATTGCACGGTCCTTTCGTCGACGGCCGGTCGATTTCCTGGGATTGGTTTCACGGTATTCAATTCGTGTGTCAAAGCATTGTGTGTCAGGGCCTCGTCACTACGGGGCTGCGGGCCCCGCGGTTTCGGCTTGGACCACAGGGCCAGCGGAACCACGTCGGCGAATCGAACCACGGTTCCGGCATCCGTCCCTTGTTCGGAACGGAAATCACCCACGGTCGATCCGGCCCCCGCCAACCACCGGCCCGGCAACCGCTTGATCCGATTCACAGACCATCGGCAAACCGCAACGTTTCCTGACGGGCCCACTGGTCGATTTGAACCAGATCGGCCAGCGTCGGCGTCGCGTCAAACTGGTGATGCTGAAGGACTTGGTGACAACTCTTGACGATGTCAGTAAAGCGAATTTGGCCGTCCAAGAACAGACCGACCGCCACCTCATTGGCCGCATTGACCACCGCCCCGGCGGTCCCCCCGACCCGAGCGACTTCGAAGCCCAAGTCCAGAGCAGGGAAGCGTTCTCGGTCGGCCGGCAACATCTCCAGCTGACAGGGTTGTTGCCGGCTCCAACGCTTGGCAACGCCCGGCAACCGACGCGGATAGGTCAGCGCGTACTGAATCGGCAGCCGCATATCCGGTGGGCTCCACTGGCTGATCACGCTGTGGTCGCGAAATTCCACCAGCGAATGCACGATCGACTGGGGGTGCACCACGACTTCGATCGTCTCGGCGGGCACATCGAACAACCACCGGGCTTCGATGATTTCCAACGCCTTGTTCATCATCGTGGCCGAATCGATTGTGATTTTGGCCCCCATGTCCCACGTCGGATGATTCAGTGCCGCCTGGACACTGGCCTGCCGCATTTGTTCGATCGACCAGTCGCGGAAAGGGCCACCGCTGGCGGTCAGGATCAGCTTTTCGACGTCGTCGGGGCGGTCTCCCAAGCATTGAAACAAGGCGGAATGTTCGCTGTCGACCGGCAACAATTCGGCTCCACTTTTCTGGGCCGCTTGGCGAACGATCGGCCCGGCGACGACCAGCGTTTCCTTGTTTGCCAACGCAACACGCTTGCCTTCCTGGACCGCCGCCAAAGTGCTCTCCAGCCCCGCACGTCCGACGATGGCCGCGACCAAGACGTCCACCTCGGGGTCCGTGGCGACACGTACCAATGCGTCAGGGCCGGCCAGAATCTCACCGCTGAATCGTGCAAGCGGCGATTCGCCATTACCACTAACACGGGCGTGCGTCTGGGCACACGAGGCGACCAGGCGGCGAGGCACCGGATCGGCCGACAAGGCGACTTCGGCCAAGGTGTCCAGGTTTCGATGACCCGATGCCGCCCAGACTTGCCAACGGTATTCCGGGTCGACTTTGCGTAAATGAGCCACGACCTCCATGGTGGAACGGCCGATGCTGCCGGTGGCCCCCAAGATGCAGACCCGGCGGGCGGGCGGATCGGAGGCTTCGCATTGCGTCGCGTCGATCATCGTGGCGGAATCAGGTTCTGAAAAAGCCATCGATCCTTACGGGGAAGTCTGGGCGGGTTGAAAATGCAGTGCGATCGCGGTCGTTTCCGATCGACCGAACGTCCACCGCCGGGCAAACTTTCGCCGTGATCGGTGAACGAACGCTTTGCGGCGCGGAAGTTGCCGACACCATCATGAACGATCGCCAAGACCGCTACGACCGTCCACTAAAAATCCGTGACGGCGGTATCGCTTGCCGATCGGGCCGTCCAGGCAAACAATGCCGGATCAAAATGAAGACCGACCGCCGCCCCCGGCGTCTCCACCGATTCTGAACCTCTTGATCGCATCGCCCCAGAGTAGCACGCCATGGCCGACGACAAACGCCGCGGAAAGAACGATCGCAAGAACCAATCCAACGTCTGGCTGGTTCTGCTGACGGTCACCGGGGCCATCCTGCTGAGCGCGATGCTGTTCGGTAATTCGCAGCATCAGATGAGTTATCGCGATCTGATGGAACTGCTCAGCAAGCAAGTCGCCCCGCCGGTCGATGCCGGCCAGGAATCGCAGGATGGACCGATTTCGATCCAAGCCAAACGCCCCAGCGGCGACTTGGTCGAATACAGCCAGCTGCGTGAAATCAACGTGGCCGACGAAGAAATCACCGGCACGGTGCTGTACCGGTCCCTGGGTGCCGACGGCAGTGATACCCAAAGCCAAGCCAAGCGGGTCGACTTCGTCACCAACCGGACCCTGGACAGCGACGAAGAACAGGCACGACTGATCTCCTTGCTGAACGACAGCGGCGTCGTTTGGACGACCGAACGCCCCAGCCGTTTCCTGGAAAACCAGTGGCCTCAACTGTTGATCCTGGGCGTGCTCATCGTGATGGGCATCATGATGCTGCGACGCGTCAGCGGGGTGGGGTCGCCGATGCAGTTTTCACGCAGCAAGGGCAAATTGTACGGCGAAGAAGAGTTGCCGATTTCGTTCGAAGACGTCGCGGGGATCGACGAAGCCGTCGAAGAAGTCCGCGAGGTCGTCGACTTTCTAAAGAACAGCGAAAAATACCAGGCCCTGGGCGGACGCATTCCCAAAGGCGTGCTGCTGGTCGGGCCTCCCGGAACCGGCAAAACCCTGTTGGCTCGGGCGATCGCGGGCGAAGCCGGAGCACCGTTCTTCAGCCTGTCCGGCAGCGATTTCGTGGAAATGTACGTCGGCGTCGGTGCCGCCCGCGTCCGCGATATGTTCAGCCAAGCCACCAACCGCGCGCCGTGCATCATTTTCATCGACGAATTGGACGCCCTGGGTAAAAGCCGCAGCGGAAACATCGTCGGCGGGCACGATGAACGCGAACAGACGCTAAACGCGCTGCTGGTCGAAATGGATGGCTTCGATTCCAACAGCGGCGTGATCGTCGTCGCGGCGACCAACCGGCCCGAAACCTTGGACCCGGCTCTGTTGCGTCCCGGCCGTTTCGACCGCCACGTCTTGGTCGATCGCCCCGACGTCGCTGGTCGCGAAGAAATCTTGAAAGTCCATGTCAAATCAGTCCGCCTGGATGACAGCGTCGAACTGAAAGAAATCGCGTCGATCACCCCAGGCTTCGTCGGTGCCGACTTGGCCAACCTGGTCAACGAAGCCGCGCTGCTGGCCGCCCGAGCCGGAAAGTCGGCCGTGGGACTGGAACAGTTCAACGAGGCTGTTGAACGCGTCACCGCTGGACTGGAAAAGAAGAAGCGGGTGATGAACGAGGACGAAAAAATCCGCGTCGCTTATCACGAAGCCGGCCACGCGTTGGTCGCCGCCGCGTTGCCCAACACCGATCCGGTTCACAAGGTCAGTATCATCCCCCGCGGATTGGCCGCCCTGGGATACACGATGCAACGTCCCGAATCGGAACGCTATCTGATGACCAAGAGCGAATTGGAAAGTCAGATGCGGGTGTTGTTGGCCGGAACACTGACCGAGGAAATGATCTTTCAAGACATCAGCACCGGCGCCCAAAACGACCTGGAACGCTGCACCGAAATCGCCCGCAGCATGGTCATGGATTACGGCATGAGCCGGTTGGGACGCATCAACCTGCGACGCAGCACCCGGTCACCGTTCCTGGCCGGTGGCGGCAACGACGGCTATCAATCCAGCCACAGCGATGAAATGTCCAAGATGATCGACAAGGAAGTCTCGCGAATCATCGAAGACGCACTTTCACACACCCGTGATATCCTGGAACAACGCCGCGAAGTCCTGGAAGCGGTCACCCAGCGATTGCTAGAAGTCGAATCGATCGACAACGAAGAACTGATCCGGTTGATCAAAGAAAACGCCACCGGACCGTGGTTGGTGCCCGGCACCGTTGCCGAAAAGCCACGAGCCAAGCTGGCCCCGGCCAACCCCGGCGTCGACATCGCACCGACCGGCGATAACCAGATCTAATCGGATCGGTGACACCACAAGCCCGCCAGCATGGCGGACGAAGAAAAATCCCCGCAAGCCCTTTCGTGCGCATTCCATTTGATGGCGCATCGAATCATGATATTTCCGAAGGGCTGCGGTTAGCCGAAGAGTCCGATCGTTAACCCTTAACGTTCTTTTGATGAAGGGCTACAAAATCGCTGAACGGTGTTCGGCCCAAGTACGTGCTTCGGGAGGGAGTGCGAGGAAAGAACAGGAACGCAGCCGTTAATTGCATCCTCTCTAGACTCCTGCGCACCCCGTCCCGAAGCACGGACTTCTGTACATCGGTGTACCCATGCAAGCCTAGTTCACCAAACTGCCTAGGCTACCCGTTGCATCACCAATTCGAGCGTCTTTCTTAATGACGCGCCGCTTTGTCGCAAGCCCTGGACTTCTTTCGGCCAAAGATCGATCTCCATCCGATCGACCACACCCTGACGTCCCAGGACCGTCGGCACCGAAAGAGCGACATCACGTATACCGTAACAACCATTTTGAATGCTGCTCACCGGCATGACGCGGTTTTGATTCAAAATGACCGCATCGATGCAGTCACGGATGGCAATCCCCACTGCGAATCCCGCGCCACCTTTTCTTTTGATCACTTCCGCGCCGCTGCCCCGGGTGCGTGTGAACAACTTGTTCGCCAACGTGGGGTTCCACCCCGGGTACTTGTCCAGCGGCAATCCGGCGATCGTCGCACTACTCCAAATCGGCACCATGGATTCGCCGTGTTCACCCAAAATCAGCGCCCGAGTCTGGGTCGGCGGTGCGTTCAATTCTTCTGCGATCAGACTGCAGAATCGGATCGTGTCCAGTTGCGTGCCCAGCCCGATGACTTGTGATTCGGGCAGGTCCAGCATTTGGGCGGCGACGTAGGTCAGGATGTCCACCGGATTGCTGACGACCAACACGATGGCCGACGACTTGGGACCGGCCGCCTTCACATCGCGAACGATCTGAACGAACAAATCGGTGTTGCGATTGATCAGATCCAAACGCGATTCGTCGGGCTTTCGACGCAAGCCCGCGGTGATGCAGATGATGTCACTGTCGGGAATGTGCTCGTAGCCTCCGCCAGCGATCCGTTGATCCGCCACGCTAGGGCCGCCGTGCTGCAGGTCCAGCGCCTGACCAACCGCCAATTCTTGGTTGACGTCCAACAAAGCGATTTCGCTGGCCAGGCCGCCGCATTGCAAAGCATACGCGGCGCAGGAACCGACCAAACCGCCGCCACCGATAATCGAAACTTTCATGGATACGCTGTGGGGGAATCAAAGGGATGAATGGATTCGACAGAGGCCGCGGATGGCGTGCGCCGCCGCGGGCAGATGAACGATGCCACGACGCAACCGGTGGCCGCGCGGCAGGACCGTGAATGTGACTAGGAAGCCGACTGCAACTGGCGGACAACTTCGTTGGTGATCAGTTGCACCAACTGGTCTTCGTCCATGCCGTTGGCATCGGCGACTTGCTTGGTGGTTTCCTTGATCGGCGGCGGTGCGGGGAACGCGCGACGCTGGACGTCGGATGCCGCCCACGACTCACGGAAGATGTCATTGGCACAGATGTCACAGTCTTTGTACTCGTCGGTGTTCCGTGGATCGGAGAATCCCCATTTGCCCTTCAGATCCAACAGTTCTTGGCTCTTGCCGGCGGTCAAGAACGAAACGTTGCCCAGTTGCTTGGCCAGCATCAACATCCGGCAATAGGAATCCAGAATCTCCGTCCACCAGTACGCCTGTTCGACCGTTTCGCCGTAGCTGACCGTGCCGTGGTTCGCCAAGATGATCACGTTGGTCTTGCTAACGAACGGGATGATCGTGTCGGCAAACTCTTGACCACCGGGCGTTTCATACTTGGTGATCGGAACGTCACCCAGGAAGACTTCGACTTCCGGCAAGATGCACTGTGGGATCGGTTCGCGAGCGATGGCAAACGCGGTGGCGTGTGGCGGGTGACAGTGCACAACGCTCTTGATATCCGGGCGGTTCTTATAGATCTCGATGTGCAACAACGCTTCGCTGGACCGCTTTTTGCGACCAGAGATCTGCTTGCCTGTCATGTCGACCGTTGCAATGTCATCGGGCTTCAAAAAGCCCTTGCAGTGCAAGGTCGGAGTACACAGCACTTCGTTCTCGCTGATACGCACCGTGATGTTGCCGTCGTTGGCCGCGGCGAATTGGCGGTTGTAGATGCGACGACCGATGTCGCAAATGTCTTGCTTGATTTTGTGAACGTTTTGCATGACAGGTGCCGGGGGTTGGTGAAACTCAGTGGTCAGTGATTCTTGATTGGTCTTGGTGTGCGTTTACAAATCGACTTCGTCCAGGATTGCGACGATCGATGCGTCCAGCGGTTTGACGTCGGGCCGAAACGGCTGGGCGGCTTCGGGGCCTTCGGCCAGGGCGACCAAATCGCCGTCGCCACAGCCACATAAATCCCAAGCCACCACGGTGTCGCCACCCAGGGGCTGCGTTTCGATTCGCTGGACCGAATCGACGATCTCCACACAGCGAAGCCGTGCGGCCTTCATCGCCGGATGCGATCGCGAAAGCGTGACGGTGCCGATGGTTCGTGCCAGCTTCATGACGTCGCCTTTGCTTTATTCCCGTCGGGCTGGTCGCCGCGGACCAGCCGAATCTGACGTTGCCGTGCGGTGTCTTTGGCCAGCGGTGTCACGATCGCGTCGCTTCGGATGACCAATGTGGTTCCCACCGGTCGACCGGCCACCGCTTCATCGGTGACGACCTTTTCGTCGCATGATGCTTGTGGCGGCGGGGCGGGGCGTGCCGCGTCCGCAACCGGCGCCGTCATGTTGGCCAATTGCATTTGGGCCAAACGACGAATCACCAATTGGGCGACCCGTTGAATGAAGGCTTCGTCGATCGTGGTGACATGGGAATCAGTCATCGCAGATCCCCATCACGGTCCAGCGAGCCGGTGTCTGTTCGTGGCCGGTCACTTCGCGGGCATAGCTGCCGTCGCTGCAAATGATCACGCGATCGCCTTTGCGCGTCCCCAACGAATCGACCACCAACAGCGGCGGGCCGTCGCTGTCGCCGCCCACTCCCAACGGCTGGACGATGACCAAACGACGACCGGTCAAGCTGGAATGCTTGATCGTCGCGTGGGTCGATCCGAGAACGTTGGCGGTTTGCATATTGGTGGTAAATTCAGGATGGCGTGAAACGGCTTGATCAGATGACGCGAAGTTCGTCGATCATGCTGCAGCGGCGTTCGCGGGTGAACGTGTTCGGGTTCGTGACGCCTTCGCCGGTCGGACCGGCGATGCTGAACGACAGGTAGCCTTCACCGCCCAATCCCAGCGAAGCCATGCTGGGGCCGTTCTTGATGTACAACGTCGTGTCCAGTTCGCGGCCCATCTTGGTCATGTTGCGAACGTTGCGACTGTGGATGATCGCGGTGTGACGGAAGCCGTGTTCGTAGTGCTTGGCCAGGGCGATCGCGTGGTCCACGTCACGGGCGCGGACGAATGGCACGAACGGCATCATCTGTTCGACGCTGACAAAGGGATGATTTTCATCCGTTTCGCCAAAGACGAGTTCGGTCGAATCGGGAACCTGGACTCCCGCGGCGGCGGCCAAAACACTCGCGTTCTTGCCGATCAATTCTTTGGCGGCGACGTGGTGATGATCGTCACCGGCGGTGGTGATGGCCTTCGCGGTCAAGGCATCGATTTGTGCCGCGTTCAGCTGAACCGCACCGGCACGACGCATCGCTTCCATCATCGCGTCGAAAACGCTTTCGACGACGAAGACTTCCTTTTCCGCAATGCACAGCAAGTTGTTGTCGTAGGAAGCCCCTTGAATGATGCAGCGGGCCGCATTGTCCAAGTCGGCGGTTTCGTCGATCACCACCGGCGGGTTTCCCGGTCCGGCGACGATCGCCCGTTTGCCGCTGTTCAGGGCCGCACGTCCGACGGCCGGCCCACCGGTGACACAGATCAATGCGACATCACGATGCTTGAACAACGCATCGGCCGATTCCAACGTCGGTTCGGCGATGACGCAAATCAAATTGTCGATGCCGACTTCGCGATAGATCGCTTCGTTGAATCGTCGAACGCCCTCGGCGGCAACCCGTTTGCCCGACGGGTGCGGGTTGACCACCACGGCGTTGCCTCCGGCAATCATGCTGACGGCGTTGCCCGTGATGGTGGGCAAACTGTGAGTGACGGGAGTAATTGCGGCGATGACGCCGAACGGGGCGCGTTCGATGATTGCCAGCCCGTGGTCTCCGCTGAAAGCTTTGGTTTCCAACATCTCCACACCCGGCGATCGTTCGCCCAGCGTGCGAAGCTTTTCGATCTTGTGCTCGGGACGTCCCACCTGGGTTTCGTCCATCTCCATCAGCCCCAGTTCTTCGCACTGGGCGATGCTGATCCGGCGAATGATTTCGATGATCTGCTTGCGGTCTTCCATTGTCCCGCGTCGCAGTTGTTCGAAAGCTTCGCGAGCGGCAGCGACCGCCGATTCGGCGTCGTAAAAGATGCCGTGCTGGCCCGCCGATGCCGGGGCAGAATCGGGTCGCAAGGCAACTCTGCCATCGGTGGTCGGCATGGGGCCGACCTCCGCCAGCACCTGGGACACAACGTTGCGGATCAGGTTTTCGTCGAATTGCATGTCAGGAACTTGGGATTCGGTTTCGTGGTGGTGTCGGGTTCAAGAACGCCGCCATCAGCGACCGATCGCGTCAGTCGCGATCAACGCTGACTTCGCGGTCGTCGATGTGCACCTTGTCGACGATGCCGATGATGACCGCGTCGATGGGCAAAGTTTTTGTCTCCGGCGTCAGACGTGCGCTGCTGCCTTGGGTGATCAACACAAAATCGTTCTCCCCGGCGCCGATCGTGTCGACGGCAATGAACGTCCGGCCGGTCGTGATCAGTGACTTGCGCTGATCCGGTTCCAATCGATAGGGTTCAACGACCAGCAACTTGTGGCCGGTCATGGAACCGACCTTCTGTGTTGCGACGACCGAACCGGTGACTTTGGCGATGAACATTCCGTGACACGGGGATGCGGGGGACGGAGGAAACAGTTAAGTGGCGTGACGGCCCAAGGCTTTCATCGCACGTTTGGCGACGATCCATTCTTCATTGGTCGGAACGGTCCAAATCTGAGTCTTCGAATCGTCGGCACTCAGTTGAGTTTCGTCGTCGGCCGATTCGTTCATTGCGTCATCCAAGACGATGCCAAAGCTTTCCAAGTCGGCACAAACACCGCGACGAACGCGTCGGCTGTTTTCGCCGATCCCACCGGTGAACACGATCGCATCGACGCCACCCAGCGCGACCATCATGCCGCCGAGGTGCCGGCGAATCTCTTCGACGTAAACGTCCAATGCCAACTGCGAATCGGTGTCGCCGGCATCCGCCGCCTGTTCCAAGTCGCGAATGTCACCGCTGCGTCCGCTGATGCCCAGCAATCCGCCTTCGCTGGCCAACCGCTGCAGCGTCACGTCCAGCGAATCGCCGGTGCGTTGCATGATCAGCGGCAGGGCAAAAGGATCGAAATCGCCGACCCGATTGTTTTGCGGCAGCCCCGTTTGGGGCGTCATGCCCATCGTCGTCATGACGCTTTGGCCGGCACGAATCGCCGTCAAACTGCTGCTTCCACCCAGGTGACAGGAAATCAGTTTCGCGTCGTCGCGTTGCAACAGTTCCGCCATCCGCTCGGCGATGTATTGGTGACTGGCACCATGGAATCCCCAGCGCCGGACCTGAAATTCATCGGTCCATGGTTTGGGAATCGCGTACGTCGATCGGGAATCGGGAATCGTGCGATGAAACTCAGTTTCAAACGCCGCCACCAAAGGCAGGTCGGGGAACCGCTGTCGCAACAACTTCATCGCCGCGATGTACGGCGGGTTGTGCGCGGGCGCCGCCGCGTTCATTTCCGCCATCGCGTCCAAAACGTCGTCATCGACCACGAACGTGCCCGACATTCGTCCGCCGTGAACGGCTTTGAAACCGATCGCGGCCACTTGCCCGGCTTCGGCAATCGCACCGTGCTGGGGATCGGTCAACTGCTGCAAACACGCGGCCACCGCGACGCCGTGATCGGGCACCGGCATGACCATCGTGTCGGACCAATCACCGATCGTCACGCTACAGCGACTTTCATCGTCACCGATGCGTTCAACAGCACCACGGGCCAAGCAATCGCCGCTGTCCATATTGAACAGGCGATACTTGAAACTGGTCGAACCCAAGTTGGCTACAAGGACAAGCACAGGAACCGTCTCGTCAATGGGATGTTGGAAAGATCCGAGCGAACCGGGCTCCGATGCATCGACATGTGTTTGAATGCCGGCACGAATCGTCGGTTCAAAATCGCGACCGCCCCGGCCTACTTGAAAAAAGCGTCGGTCAACCCCGCGCTGGGCCGGGGAATGATGTGGCTGCTGATCAATTCGCCGATCTGCGAAGCGGCCGTTGCACCGGCTTCGACCGCGGCGCGAACGCTGCCGACGTCGCCGCTGACGACCGTGGTGACCAAGCCGCCACCCAAATCGATGCGTTTGGTGATTTCGACGTTGGCGGCTTTGGCCATCGCGTCGGTGGCTTCGACCAGGGCGATCAGCCCACGAGTTTCAATCAATCCGATAGCGTCATTCATGATGATTCTGAATTTGTTGTTGGCGTGAATGTTCTAGGAAAAGGGCAGGGCGTTGCCTTTGCCGTCTGTGACAGGGCCGGGCAACCGTGGTGAACCGCCGGAACGCCGTCAATCAGCGTCGGCGTTGTTCCAATCACTTCTTCGCTGCGGCGGGCAGCTTCAAAACCTTTTCCAGGTCTTCATGCGGACGAGGGATGACTTGGACGCTGACGACTTCGCCGACGCGACCGGCCGCACTCGCACCGGCATCGGTGGCCGCTTTGACCGCAGCGACATCGCCGGTGACGAACACGCTGGCCAGGCCGGAACCGACCTTGTCCCAGCCGAGGAATTGGACGTTGGCCGCCTTCATCATTGCGTCGGTGGCTTCGACCAAGGACACAAAGCCCTTGGTTTCAATCATGCCGAGCGCTTCGCTGATTTTTGCCATGTTGTTGCCTTCAGGAACTTACGAAACGAGAGGGAAAAAGGGGTGAAAGATGGTTGTCGATCGGGGATCGACAATGGTGCCGCGGGCCGGCCTCAGCCGCCGCAGCCACACGCACCGCCGCCTTGGCGGACGAGCTTGATTTCGGTCGCCGCATCCAAATGACAGGCATTGCCTTCATCGGTATCGATGTGGACCTCCAGCTTGGCCGCCTCATCGGCCCGCACCAGAACGTCTTCAAAGATGACGCCACAGTCGGGGCTGCGGACGATCAGTTGCATCATGTCGCCGTTTTGCACACCGAAATGATCGGCGTCGGCAAAGTTCATGTGGACGTGACGGGCCGCGCGAATGACACCCTGGTCCAACTGGACCGTGCCGGCGGGGCCGACCAGCACGCAACCGGGCGTGCCGTCGATCTTGCCGCTATGGCGAACCGGCGCGTCGATGCCCAGCGAAATGGAATCCGTGAACGCCAATTCCACTTGCGATGCACCACGCGTTGGGCCCAGCACACGCACGTTGGGCAACATGCGACGGCGGGGGCCGACGACCATCACGGTCTGCTTGGCCGCATAAAAGCCGTCTTGGTACAGATCCTTTTCAGGCTCCAGCACACTTCCGGGGCCGAACAGGGTTTCCACATGTTCGTCGGTCAAGTGACAGTGCCGCGCGGAAATGCTGACACGCAGGTTCGGCTTGCCGTCGACCCAACCGGGCGGCTGTTCCGCCACGGCGGCTCCGGTGCATTGACCTGTCGCTCCGGATGCACCGCGAATCGCGGCCCGCACCATCGACTCGATTTGATTGCGATCGATTGTTGGATTGTTCATTCGTCCTGTCCGCTTCGTGAAACGCCACTAGCCAAGGCTAGTTCGACGCCGGCAGCTTTTAGCCAGCCTTTCCACTGTGAATTCAAGCCATCGTCGGTGACCACTCGGGCCACGTCCTGTAATCCGCACATCCGCGACAGGCTGACGCGACCGAACTTGCTGCTGTCGGCCACAACGATCGCTTCGTCGGCAGCCTTCAGCATTTGTTTTTCGCTTTCGACCAGCATCATGTCGCTGTTGAAGTAGCCTCGTTCGGTCACACCGGCGACCGACAAGAACGCCTTGGAGACGTTGATTTGCGCTAGCATCAAGTCGGCCAATGGCCCGATGGCCACCGCCGTACGCCCCCGGACACAGCCGCCGATCATGATCAAGTCGATCGAATCGCTGGCTGAAAGCAGGTAAGCCACCGGCAAACTGTTGGTCACCACCTGCAACGGTCGTCCGACCAGGTGCCGGGCGATCTCGTAGGTCGTGCTGCCACCGTCCAGCAGCACAGTTTCGTCGTCGTCGATCATCTCTGACGCCAACTTGCCGATCGCCCGCTTGGCCGCCCAGCGGTCATCCCGGCGGTTGGCGAAGACCGGCATCTTGTCGCCTTCGCCGGTCCAGAAAACGCCGCCGTGGGTCCGACGCGCCTGCCCCGCCTGTTCCAGCGATTCCAAGTCACGACGAACCGTCGATTCGCTGACCTCCAGCGTCGACGCCAAGTCGCCCAACGACACAAAACCCTGCGTCTGGACCAACTGGCGAAGCTTTTCGCGGCGATTCTGGGACAAGGTGGCCAAAACGGCGGGACCTCCGGTGAAAGTTTTCTGCCCTCAGGTGAAAGAATGCTTCCAACGAAGAAGCAGATCAACAGGCTCACGGCAAAACTTTTTCATTTTTGACGATTTCCTTCACAAGGTGCGACAATCCTTCCATTCTCATGTCGCCATTTCACCGCATTCTGGGTCTCGATCGCTGTCGCGAAGGCTGTGCAAAGGCCATAATTCGGACTTGACGCGGGACTGTTCCCCGCCCGGCCGCCATCACCCGCCTTGCAGGATTTCTGTCAAAATGCCCACGCCCGCCTACGAATTGCCTGCGATCGACCCGGCACGGCCGCTGGAGGGAAAGAAAGCACTGGTCACCGGTTCGTCCCGCGGGATCGGCCGGGGCATCGTCCAGCAGCTGGCCGCCGCCGGGTGCGAATGCGTGGTTCACTATCACCGGCACGCGTCCGAGGCCGCCGAAGCGATTGAAGGCTGCCGGCGTCACGACGTCCCGGCTCATGCGGTCGGCGCCGACCTGGCCAGTCAGGAAGGTGCCGAAACGCTGATCAAACAATCGCTGGATCACTTGGGCCACCTGGACATCTTCGTCAGCAACGCCGCCTACAGCGATCGCCAAACGATGATCGAAGCGGACCTGGACGGGTTTCGAAAAACCATCGACGTCAGCATGTGGGGCGCGTTTTACACGACCCGCGCGGCGGCCATATCGATGGTCCGACGTGGCCAGGGCGGCAACATCGTTGTCATCAGCAGCCCCCAAGCCCACAGCGGCATGCCCGGTTCGATGGCCTACAACATGGCCAAGGCGGCCAACGACCAGATGTCCAAGACGGCGGCGGTCGAACTGATCAGCCACAACATTCGCGTCAACACGATCCATCCGGGTTGGATCAATACGCCGGGCGAACGAAAGTTCTTCACCGAAGAAACGCTTCAACAGCAGGCCGAAACGCTGCCGGCCGGACGGCTGGGCGAACCCGCCGAAATCGGACACGCGGTGGTCTTTCTGTGCCACCCGCACAGCCAGTACGTCACCGGCAGCACCCTGACGATCGACGGCGGCATTCAATTGCCGTGGCGCGAAATGTATCGGATCGAAGCCGCCCAACAAGCATCGGAATAACGATCAACCGGCATGAACCGAAACGAGCCGTCCCAGAATTTCTTCCGGCACGGCTCGCCTGTTGAAAGTCATTCACACCACTGGACCGGTCGCAACCGACCGGCAGGGCGACGGTTCGGACGGCTTAGCGCCACGGACCGCGGACGTAGTAGATGCCGAACTGATCGGTGTGGCTGGGCCAATTGGGCGTGTTCAAAAACTGGCCCGGCGCGGCGGCGCCAGGATAGCTGGCACTACGTCCGAACTGGTGATTCAGCGGGTACATCAGGTTTTGGCTGACGCCCCATGAATAGGTCTGACGCATGTGGGCGGTCGGCGGAACGACCAGCGCGGTCGGTTGACCGTATTGCTGGTACTGATACGCGCCGTGCCAGGGGCGATTGGCCGCCTGGTTCATCTTCCAAATGTGCGTCATGCCGTACGGATCACCCGCTTGAGCGGATCCGCTGGTGGCGAACAGACCGCCCAACACGGCGACGGCGAAAAGAATGCGTTTGGTCATCGGTCGGTTCCCGATCAGATCACGTGGGTATTGGTTCTTTCAGTGAACAGTAGTTGGGGTCGGTGATGCGGTCCAACAACGGGCACCTGCCGTCACGATCCGCGCCGTCGCAGGACGCCCCGATTTCGCGAGACGACGCCACCACGGAACAACTCAATCGCAACGGGTCACCTCGGAACCGGGTCACCCAAAAGTCGGCATCAGCGGGGAATCCGCAGCACGTTCCAATAGAAGTTACTGGCCGCTTGGCGGACGGGCGGGCTGTAATACACCGCTTTGGTGCGATTCATTCCGCGACCGTTGTCATAGTTGTTGTGGTAACGGTCGACATGCCAATACAGGTAATGATGGGGATACCACGGCTGATACGTGTTGAACGTGTGTCCGACAAACGCGGGCACCGGAACGGGCGACACGTACATCTGGGCGTTGGCCGAATTGGCGTTGCCCTGGGTGTAGTAGTTGTAAAACAGGTCGGGTTGGCCATAGTCGCGGCGTTGGGCGACCGAACCGCCGGCCATCGAGCCGTTGACGACTGTTCCGCCATCGACCACGCCCCCATCGACGACCATGCCGTCGACCGAGCCGGTGGTGCCGACGACTTCGTCGCTGACCACGTGCGAGCTAATGATCTGGCCGTCAAACGATTGGGCCACGGCAACCGCGGACCAGCCGATCGAGCCGACGATCGCCGCGCCGACCGCAGCGAGATGCTTCCAAGAACGTTCCATCGTTCGTCTTTCCTTCCTTGTCGGTAACCGCTAAACGGACTGTCAGCCCAAGGTCACCAAACCAGCCTGTGCTCCGCTTCCGACACTCGCCTCCTGCGGCATCGATCGGACCCGGTCTGTCTCGGACTATCGACCTGTTTCGGACATCACGCGTGACGCCGATGACCTTTACAACCGGGCACGATGCGATCGACAAAACCCGGCGGCCCGCCCCAGGCACTGAATCCCGCCCAGCCGATGAATCCGATTCGACCGCGTGATCCCCCCTGCCAGTCGATCTTTGCCCACACCCACCGGCCGGGGCAACGCGGACCACTTGCCCGATCGGCGGTTCCGCCGGAACGGGTCTGACCGCTATAAACCGCATCCATCCCGCAAACGACACAGATTCACATCTCCCGCATCTGTGACCGACCGCGGACCGACCGTCCCCCAACGCCCGTCAGGAACCCTCGCGAGTGGCGAAACGTCGATCTCAACGCAACAGCAAACGCAGCCAGACCGCGCAAGGCCCATCGGATGATGCCGACCTACAAATCGGCACGCCGCTGCGACAGGCGGCCCAAGCCCGCTATCTGAATTACAGTCTGTCGGTCATCACCAGCCGGGCGCTGCCCGATGTCCGCGACGGGCTGAAACCGGTCCAGCGGCGGATCCTGTACACGATGAGCCAACAGGGGCTGAATTCGACCGCCAAGCACCGCAAATGCGCCAAAGTCGTCGGCGACGTGATGGGTAACTTTCACCCCCACGGCGACAGCAGCATCTACGAAGCCTTGGTCCGCATGGCCCAGCCGTTCGCGATGCGTGTCCCCCTGATCGACGGCAGCGGCAACTTCGGCAGCATCGACGGCGACAATGCCGCGGCGATGCGATACACCGAATGCCGCATGACGGCGATTTCGTCGGAAATCCTGGCGGACTTGGCCAGCCGCACCGTCGCCTACAAACCCAACTATGACGGCAGCCGCGAAGAACCCGTCGTCCTGCCCAGCCGCGTGCCCAACCTGTTGGTCAACGGCGCGACGGGCATCGCCGTGGGGATGGCCACCAACATCCCGCCGCACAACCTGAAAGAAGTCTGCGGCGCGCTGTTGAAACTGTTGAAAGACCCGGAAATCAAGGACTACCAACTGGTCGCCCGCGATGCCATCCAAGGCCCGGATTTCCCAACCGGCGGCCAAGTCATCAACACCAAGGAAGAACTGCGCGAGATCTACGCGACCGGTGGCGGCAGCATCAAATTGCGCGGCGTCGCCGCACCGGCCAAGACCACCAAGGCCGGCAAGATCCTGCAGATCACCGAGATCCCGTTCGGTGTCAATAAATCCACCCTGGTCGAACGCATCGGCGAACTGGTCTACAGCAGCAAGCTGCCGTTGGTCCAAGAGGTGCGTGACCTGTCGACCGCCGACATTTGCATTGAATTGCAATTGAAGAAGGACGCCGACGAAAACAAGGTCTTGGCGTACCTTTACAAACACACCCAACTGCAATCCAACTTCAACGTCAACTTGACCTGTCTGGTCCCGACCACCAACCCGGAAGTCGGCCAACCAGACAAGCTGTCGTTGAAAGAGATCTTGTGGTACTTCCTGAAGTTCCGCTTGGACGTCGTCACCGAACGGCTAACCAACGAACTGAAAGCCTTGGAGCGACGGATTCATATCCTGGAAGGCTTCGCGCTGATCTTCGACGCCTTGGATACGATCATCAAGATCATCCGCAACAGCGATGGCAAAGCCGACGCGGCGCAAAAGATCATGAAGCGGTTCCCCGCATCCAAAGGCGGACTAGATGAGGAACAGACCGATGCGATTTTGGAACTGAAGCTGTATCGCCTTGCTCGGTTGGAAATCAATCTGATCTTGGACGAACTGAAGGACAAGAATCGTCGCGCCCGCCAGATCCGCAAACTGTTGAAGGAAGACACACGCGACACCAATCAATCCGGCCGCTGGCAAATCATTCGTGATGAGATCAACGAACTGATCAAGAACCACGCCAGCGATGACGCCGCCAAACGGCGTACGCGGATCGACGCCGACGTCGAAGTCGCCGAATACACCGAAGAAGATTTCATCGTCGCCGAAGATTGTCACGTGATGATCACCCGCGACGGTTGGATCAAACGACAAAAACAGATCGCCGACCCGTCCAAAAGTCGCGTCCGCCAGGGCGACAGTGTGCTGACCGTCCTGGGCGGCAGCACGCGTGCAACCTTGGGTCTGTTTTCATCCATGGGCGTTTGTTACACCACGCGACTGATCGACATCCCGGCGTCCACCGGATTCGGTGAACCGATCCAAAAGCTGTTCAAGATGAAAGACGGCGAACGAATCGTCGCCGCGGTGTCCTTTGACCCGCGGATGATCGGGGAAGTCAAAGAAGACCCCAAGCATCCCGATTACTGTCCCGCGGCGCACGCCCTGGCGGCCACCAGTGCCGGGTTCGCCCTGCGATTCGGCTTGGAAAACTTCGTCGAACCATCCACGCGGTCCGGTCGCCGGTTCGCCCGAGTCCCCGCCGGTGCGGACGTCATCGATGTCCAAGTCGTCGACGGAACCGAAGTCGTCTTGGCCGTCACACAACAATGCCGGGCGATGATCTGTGACGCCGAAGAAATCAACTACTTGTCCGGTCCCGGCAAAGGCGTGACGTTGATCCGCTTGGCGAAAGACGACCGCGTTCTGGGATTCAAGGCCAGCACGGGGGACCGTGATTTGATGACCGTGGTGACCAACCGTGGTGCCAAGAAAACGATCAGCACGGCGAAGTACCGCGTCACGTCGCGCGGCGGGCGTGGAACCGAAATCCAAAAGAACGGCCAGATCGCCGAAATCATCACCGCTCCGGTGCAACCACCCGTACTGGAAGAAGACACCGACGCTTGATTGTTACCGACAATCGTTTCCGCCGATATCGTGCGGACGTCGCGTGGGCGGTTTCTCTTTTCGTACCATCGCTGAACGAACTTCATGGGCATTGTCATTCCGCTGTTGGTGATTCTGTTGACCTGCCTGGTCATCTGGCGTGCCTGCGACGGGTTCGAAATCGCGTCGGAATACTTGGGACGCAACCTTTCCGAAGGCGTCCGCGGCGGCACCATCAATGCGATCAGCAGTTCCATCCCTGAATTGCTGACCACGTTCATCGCATTGTTCTTCCTGAAAGACGAAGAAGGCTTTGCGATCGGGCTGGGAACCACCGCCGGCAGCGCCCTGTTCAACGGCATGATCATTCCCGCGGCGTGCATTTTTTCGGTCATCGGTGCCACGATCGCCGGTCGAAAAGTCACCTCCATCGATGTTCACAGCAAAGTGATCCTGCGTGACGGATTGGCATTGTTGATCTGCGAAGTCGCGGTTCTGATCCTGTTGACGCGCCCCACACTGGATTGGTGGCAAGGCGGCATTCTGATCCTGATGTACCTGGTTTACCTGGCGTACATGCTGTTATCGATGCGTCGCAATCCAAGCGGTAACGTCACGGCAACCGACGCGGACGAAGCTGAGGGTGATGACGACGATCAACCCGCCGGATGGATCGGTAAAGTCTTCTACTGGATTTCCGGCGGACCGCTGTTGGATCTGGAACGCGCCTTCATTCGCGAAAAGCACACCCAGCGGATCCACAGCGAAACCTGGAACGCTTGGCCGATGTTATTGACGTCCGTCGCGGTGATCGGTGTCGCCTGTTACGTCTTGGTGATGGCCTGCCATTGGCTGGGCAGTGGCCCGGCCAACGTGGACAATCCGGGGTACTCGCTTCTTGGGTTTCAGTTCCAGGGCTTGGGCATGGCGTCGGTGTTCGTGGCGGTCATTTTTGCGTCGATGGCGACCAGTGTTCCCGACACCGTGATGTCGATCCGTGATGCCCGCGACGGCGACTATGACGACGCGGTGGCCAACGCCCTGGGCAGCAATGTGTTCGACATCGGTTTTGCACTCGGGTTGCCATTGTTCGCTTACACGTTGGCTTTTGGACCGATCCAAATGCCTCCGGAAATCGCACAACCGACGTCGCAGATTTTGTCACTGTTGCTGATCCTGACGACGGCCGCGTTCCTGGTTTACTTCATCGGCCCCCGGACGACTGCCGACGACGGCGCCCGTCTGATCCGCATGGGCCGACCCAAGGCGACTTGGTTGTTGGCGCTATACGCGACGTTCGTGTTGTACGTCGTCGGCACCGTGTCCGGATGGGCGTGGACCGAAACGATCTCGTCCTGGCTGACCTACAAATAAGCCAAGCGGACCAACGCCGCGGCAACGCAGCTTCATCCTCCCTCCGGGAGGGTCGAGCCTTAGCGAGGGGAGGGCGCGCCGGCTAAGAGCCCCCTCCCCGGAATCTCGTTCCTCGATTCCGACCCTCCCACGGTGCGGGAAGGTGAAGCACCCTCGCTCAGCGACAGCCAATAAGAACGTGCGGACTCACCTCATCACAGATGCCGAACGCGCCAGCGTTTGACCAAAACCTACACGCCACATTTTTCTTGACTTCCTCCCGCGGCCTCCCCATAAAGACACACTTGTGTCAGGGCATGTTTGGTGGCACCCAAGGGGTACAACGATGATCAACGCACGCTCGTTGAATCGATGCGGACGAT